>DATCPG010000139.1:0-12058 GCA_036570225.1 Gemmatimonadaceae bacterium
GAGCAAATGAGTGAGCAACTCCTCATCGATGGCGATTCTCTCACCGTCGATGAAGCCTACGCCGTCGCCGTCGAGGGACTACGCGTTGGTCTCACGCCGAAAGCGCGGAGCCGGATGCTCAAGACGCGCGCGGTCGTCGACGCCATCGTCGAGAAAAATCAGGTCGTATACGGAGTCACGACGGGCTTCGGCAAACTCTCCGACGTCGCGATTCCTCCGAACAGGCTCGCCGAGCTGCAGATCAATCTCGTGCGCAGCCATGCGTCGGGCGTGGGCGATCGGCTGCCCGAGCCCGAGGCGCGCGCGATGATGCTGTTGCGCGCGAACGTTATCGCCAAGGGATACTCCGGCGCTCGACCCGAGCTGGTGGATCTGCTGCTCGAGATGCTCAATGCCGACGTGTATCCGCCTATTCCGGAACAGGGAAGCGTTGGCGCGAGCGGAGATCTGGCGCCACTCGCACATCTCGCGCTCTCGCTGATTGGCGAAGGAACGCTGATCAAGGGCGCGAAACAAGAGCCTGCGGCGAAGGTGCTGAAGCAGATTGGGAGCAAGCCAGTGGTGCTCGCGCCAAAGGAGGGAATCACTCTCATCAATGGCACACAGGCCCACACCGCGATTGCGCTGCTCGCTCTCGTCGGAGCCCGCTCGCTGTGGCGCACTGCTCACGTCGCTGGCGCGATGTCACTCGAAGCGTTGCTTGGAACTCCCGTCGCCTTCGACGAGCGTATCCACGCCGCGCGTGGACAGAAGGGACAACTACGCTCGGCCGCGCTGCTGCGCGATCTTCTCGCCGACAGCGAGCTGCGCGAATCGCACCGCCACGGCGATCCGCGGGTGCAGGATCCTTATTCGCTGCGCTGCATGCCCCAGGTTCACGGGCCGGTGCTCGATGCGCTCGACTGGATCGATGACGCGGTCTCGCGCGAGCTGAACGCCGCGACTGACAATCCGCTTGTGTTCGAGAACGGCGAGACGCTGAGCGGCGGAAACTTTCACGGTCTCAAAGTCGCGATGGCGCTCGATTTCCTGGCGATCGTGCTTACGCATCTGGCGACGATGGCTGAAAGGAGAATCGATCGGCTCGTGCATCCCGATCTCAACCAGGGCCTGCCGGCATTTCTTTCCCCCGACGCGGGTGTGAATTCAGGCTTCATGATGGCTCAGGTGACGGCCGCCGCGCTCGCAAGCGAATGCAAGGTGCTCTCGCATCCGGCCAGCGTCGACACGATTCCCACCGACGGAAGCAAAGAAGATGTCGTCCCCATGGCGATGGGTGCCGCGTGGAAGGCTCGCCGCGTTCTCCGCAATCTGGAGAACATTTTGGCGATCGAGCTGATGTGCGGAGCCCAGGCGATCGACTTCAGGGCGCCGCTCAAGCCCGGGCGTGGTGTCCGCACGGCGCACGAGCGGGTGCGCGAGATCGTGCCCCGACTCGAGGCTGATCGTGTGCTGAGCGCAGACATCTCGGCTCTAATGGCTGCTGTCTCGGACCAACGCTTCGCCGATATCGGAGCTGTCACGTGACCGACCTGAAAACCCGGCCGGATTCGACGCGACCGCAAAACCGGGGGAATGCGCGCGGGCCGATCCGCGCGCCGCGCGGCCTCAGCATCTCGTGCAAGGGATGGCATCAGGAAGCCGCGCTCCGATTGCTGATGAACAACCTCGATCCGGATGTCGCGGAGCGGCCGGAGGATCTGGTTGTATACGGTGGCACTGGGAAGGCGGCGCGAAACTGGGAATGCTACGACGCGATCGTCCGCGAGCTCGAGTCACTCGGCAACGACGAGACGCTGCTGGTGCAGAGCGGAAAGCCGGTCGGCGTGTTCCGCACGCACGCGGGCGCGCCGCGAGTGTTGATCGCCAACAGCAATCTCGTGGGCCGCTGGGCGACCTGGGAGCACTTCCGCGAGCTCGAGCGCAAAGGCCTGATGATGTACGGGCAGATGACTGCAGGCTCCTGGATTTACATCGGCTCGCAGGGAATTGTGCAGGGCACCTACGAAACGTTCGGGTCGGTTGCGCAGCGGCACTTCGCCGGGACCCTCAGCGGCCGCTTCGTGCTTTCGGCGGGACTTGGCGGCATGGGTGGAGCGCAGCCGCTTGCGGCGACGATGCAGGGAGCAGTCGCGCTGATCATCGAGGTGGACCAGTCGCGCATCGAGAAGCGATTGAAGACCGGCTACCTCGACCGCGCCGCCCGGGACCTCGACGAAGCACTCGATCTGACCTCGAGCGCAATCCGCGCGAAGAAAGCGATCTCGATCGGACTGCTTGGCAATGCCGCCGACGTGCTGCCGGAGCTAGTCGCCCGCGGCGTGAACCCCGATGTGGTGACCGATCAAACCAGCGCGCACGACATGCTGAACGGTTATGTGCCCGCCGGGATGACACTGGAGAACGCACTAGCGCTGAGGGACAGAGATCCTGAGGAATACGTGCGTCGCTCGACGGAATCGGCCGTGCGCCACGTTTCCGCGATGCTGGAGCTGCAGCGGCGTGGCGCCGTGACCTTCGACTATGGCAACAACATCAGAACGGTCGCGTACGACGCAGGATTGACGAACGCGTTCGACATACCCGGGTTCGTGCCGGAGTACATCAGGCCGCTTTTCTGTGAGGGAAAGGGACCCTTCCGCTGGGTCGCACTCTCCGGAGACGCGAAGGACATCAAGCGCACCGACGATCTCGCGCTCGAGCTTTTCCCGAACGACGAGCACCTTCGCCGCTGGATCTCGCTCGCCCAGACGAAAATAAAATTTCAGGGACTTCCGGCGCGGATATGCTGGCTGGGTCAATCCGATCGCGCAAAATTCGGCATGGCGATCAACGACCTCGTTGCTTCACACGAGATCTCGGCGCCAATCGCAATCGGTCGCGATCACCTCGACACTGGCAGCGTCGCGTCCCCCTTCCGCGAGACCGAGGGAATGCGCGACGGAACGGATGCGGTCGCTGACTGGCCGCTTCTGAATGCGATGCTCAATGTCGCCAGCGGCGCCTCGTGGGTTTCATTCCATCACGGCGGCGGAGTCGGAATCGGCAACTCGCTGCACGCCGGCCAGGTCATTGTTGCCGACGGAACGCCCGAGATGCGGATCCGCCTCGAGCGGGTTCTCACGAATGATCCGGGCACCGGAGTCGCGCGTCACGCCGACGCTGGATACCCGGAAGCGGTGGCCGCTGCTGGTAAGCATGGCATTCGCTTGCCGATGACGACGTGAACTGGTTACGGGGGCATTTACGGTCGATCCAAGTTTTGAGTGGTCAGTGCGTCAGTACTGAGTGGGTCAGTGGTTCTCAGTGGAGACCGCCCGAGCAGCCACTGACAACCACTAACAACTGGCTCACTGACCAACTGACCACTCAAAACTTGGATCGATCATCAATGCCCCCGTGGCCGGCTATCCAAAACTTGGATCGACTATCAATGCCCCCGTGGGCAGCTACTCACACAAAATGCTAACAGCTGAATTCAAGCCCTGGCACGTTCCGATCTTTCTCGCGAAGTACGCATATCTGACCGTCCGTCGCCGTCCGGTTCTGGTCCATTTCGAAGTCACGATGCGCTGCAACGCGCGCTGCGGATTCTGCGATTACTGGAAGACCGACCCATCGGCAAAGTCGAGTGAGCTCGCGAGCTTTGCCGACGCCGCGCGCTTCTTCAATCCGATGGTCGTCACCTTCACCGGTGGCGAGCCGACGCTGCGGCGCGATCTCGAAGACATCGTGTCCGGTGTGAACAAGGCGATCAGCCTCAAGTACATGACGCTCATCACGCACGGCGGAATGCTGTCAGCCGAGCGTGGGCGCTCGCTGTGGAAGGCGGGGATCAACCAGTTCAATATCTCGCTCGATTATCTCGACGAGCGTCATGACACAGCGCGTGGCATTCCTGGATTGAGCGCGAAGATCATGAGAGCGATTCCGCGCATGAGGGAGATGGGAATCACCGGCATCAGGTTCAACACGGTGATCAAGCGCGACAATCTCGACCAGCTAATGCCGATCGTCATGCGAGCTCGCGAGCTGGGATGCGGAGTGAATTTCAGCTGCTACACGGCGGCGAAGAATGGAAACGAGGAAGGCACGATCGAACGCGAGCAGACAGAGCATCTCGATCATGTGATGCGTGAGCTCCTCGCGTTCAAGAGTAAGACTCGGGGTGTGATAACCAACTCCGATTACTACCTCCAGCAGATCCCTCGCTATGTACGTGGCGAGGTTACCGAGCCGTGCCGGTCTGGCATGCGGACGATCCACATCGACCCGGTGGGACGCGTGAAGCGGTGTCCTGATTTCCCGACGGATTTCCACTGGACGGAATTCCGGAAGTACGAGCCCATTGATTGCAACGCGTGCTACTACGCGTGCAGGGGGGAGGCGCAGGCGCCCCTTCGATTCTCTCGTGTGCTGGATATTATGGCGACGCCCAAACCGCTCGGGCTTGCTCAGGGCTGAGATGGCAACACTACGCTGCCGCCCGCTGCGCGTAGGCCAATCATGAAAGACCTTTTTTTCATAAATGCGGCCCAGGTAGTCACGTGCGCTGGACCGGATCGCGCGCGGAAAGGCAGCGAGATGCGCGACGCGGGCATCCTGAAAAACGCGGCCGTCGCGGTCAGCAACGGACGGATCGCCGCGATTGGGGCGGCGCGTGACATCGAGCACGCGTTCACGGGCGCGGAGATCATCGATTGTCGGGGCGGTGTTCTTACCCCGGGACTCGTCGATTCCCACACGCATGCCGTGTTCGGGAAGCCGAGGTTCGAGGAGCAGGAGCTGCGCGCGGAAGGGCATGACTACATGGAGATCGCGGCGCGCGGCGGGGGCATCCACGCATCCGTCCGTGATTTCCGCGCGCGTGATGAGGATGAGTTGTACGAGCTTGCGGTTCCACGCCTGCGGGCACTCGCGTCCTATGGAACGACGACCGTCGAGATCAAGAGCGGCTACGGCCTCTCCGTCGACGATGAGCTCAAGGCGCTGCGCGTAATCGGTCGTCTCGCGGCGACGATGCCCCTACGCGTCGTGGCCACTTGGCTCGGCGCACACGAGATTCCGCACGAGTTTCGCTCGAGCGATGCGCAGCGTTCGGAATTCCTCCGGCTCCTGATCAGAGACATGCTCTCCAAGGTGAAGGAGCAGGGAATCGCCCGCTTTGCGGACGTATTCTGCGAGCCAGGCGTGTTCACCCTCGAGGAGACGCGCGCAATTCTCGAAGCGTCGCGGAAAGCGGGGCTCGGAGTAAAGCTCCACGCGGATGAGCTCGAGCCTTGTGGCGGTGCCGAGCTCGCTGCCTCCCTCGGCGCCGTATCGGCCGATCACCTCGCGGCTATCTCGGAGAAAGGAATAGCGGCCATTGCCTCTTCACACACCGTGGCGACGCTGCTTCCCGGCACGATGCTGTTCCTGGGCAAAGCGAAGCAAGCCCCGGCCCGGGCGCTGATCGAAGCCGGCGCAGCGGTGGCACTCGCCAGCGATTTCAACCCCGGAACCTCTCCCACTGTTAACTTTCCCCTCGTGTTGACGCTCGGGGTCAGCCAGCTACGGATGAGCGTCGCAGAGGTGTTGGTCGCTGCGACGGTTAACGGAGCTGCCGCGCTTGGGCTGGCGGGAGAAACGGGGCAGATCGCGCCCGGCTTCGCTGCCGATCTCGCGCTGTTCCAGATCAGCGATGTGCGGGAGTTGCCATACTGGTATGGCGCCCGTCTTTGTGTCGGGACGTGGAAGGCGGGCGCGCCTTGTCACCCCTACGAAGCAGGAAGTAATTTGAACTCTCGTTCCCCGGAGACTTCAGCTCCTGGGTAAGTCATATTCGCCCGGCCGCCCTTAATGTCAGCTAGCATCGATAAGCTCAAAAAAAAGGCTGCCGAATTCGAGCAGAAGAAGCAGTTCGATAAGGCTCTGGAGATCTATCTTCAGATCATCGATCACTCGGAGGGTCAGGAAGACCACGACGTGACAGTCTATAACCGCGTCGGCGATCTGTATCTGCGCCTGAACAAGGCGGACCAGGCGGTCAACTACTACGAGCAGGCCGTAGACCTCTACACCGAAGGCGGCTACCTCAACAACGCTATCGCGCTCTGCAACAAGATCCTCCGCCACGCGCCGGCGCGACACCAGATTTACTACAAGCTCGGGAAAATCTCCGCGAAGAAAGGCTTCAACAGCGACGCGAAGAAGAATTTCCTCGAGTACGCCGATCGCATGCACCGGGCTGGAAAGGACAGCGACGCCTTCAAGGCGCTCCAGGAATTCGCCGACCTTTGCCCGGGACAGGACGACATTCGGCTGATGCTCGCCGACCAGCTCGCGAAGGCGGGAAAGAAGAGCGAGGCGATCGAGCAGCTCCAGATACTGCACGAGTCCCTCGACGCCGAAGGTCGAACTGGGGAAGCCGAGGCAACGATCGAGCGAATGCAGTCGCTCGATCCGAGTGTCGAGCCGCGCCGCTCCAAGACACCGCGACCGCAGGAAGCCGGTGGACTCGTCTTCCTCGATGTCGGCGGATCCCCGGCGAAACCTCGACCGAAGCTCGAGCACGTTCCACGAGTCGCGCCTCCGGAGCCGCGTCCGCGTCCGCGCACGCCACCGCACGTGCAACCGTCTCCTGAGTTCGAGCAGCTCCCCGACATTGAGCCGCTCCCCGAGCTCGAGCCGCTGCCCGACCTCGAGCTTGAAACCACCAACTCGCAGGTTCCGGGACTCCAGATTCAGTCGGGCGCGTCGATTACGGAGATCGAGCCCGCGTTCGATCTGAGTCTCGACGAGGAAGTCGTGGCGCCGCTCGAGGGACTCGAATCGACAGCGGATCCCGATGCCTTTGCCATCGATCCAGAGGCGGACGCAGTGACAGCCGCTGGAGCCGCCGCAGCCGTCGAAGGATTGATCTCCTCCGATTCAGGCCTCCAGGAGCCCGGCCTCGGCGAGCCACTGGTCACGCAGGATCCGCTGTCAGGATTGAACGTCCTCGAGGACGATCGTTTCTACATCCACGATGCGGATCCGTTGGCGGGATTGGGGCAGCAACACGAAGAGCGTGTCGCGGAGTCAGTCGCGGCCGAGCCCGAAACGCATGCGGCCGAGCCCGAGAGGCAGGCGCCCGAGTTCGACGATGTGGAGCCGGACGAGCCAGAAATCGCCGAAGAGATAATCGAAGAAGCTCCTCCCCCGCAAAGAGCTTCGCAGAGAACTCCGCCCCGCGCCGAGCCAGAGCACGATGATGAGTCCGAGCAGCAGGAAGAAGAGGTAAGACACGAAGCTCCGAAAATCGTCGAGAAGCCGCACGCGCCCGAGCAGCTCAAACAGAGCAAGCTCAAAGTCGTGCCCGTGAGGCCGACGCGCCCCAAGCCGAAAGTCGAGCCAGAGCCCATGCCCGAGCCACAAGCGCCTGCGCAGAGCGAGAAGCGCGCGATCAATCCGTTCCAGCGCAAGAAGCCGCGCGATCCGTCGCCGACAGCTACTCCTCGCCTGACGACGCCACCGGCGGAAGTACCGCGCGCCGCGACGCCCAAGCAGGTTGCCTCACACCCATCCCGCGACGACAATCTCGTGGATCTCGCGGACTGGCTGCGCGAGGATGCGAGTCCGAAGTCGTACCGGATGGTGGCGGCGGATGACAAGCGCGTCGGCGAAGAGCAGGCTGACTTCACCGACATGCTCGAGAAGTTCAAGGCCGGAGTCGCCGCCAACGTCGACGACGAAGATTTCGACAGCCACTACGACCTCGGCATCGCGTACCGCGAGATGGGACTCATCGACGAAGCGATTGCCGAATTCCAGAAGGCGCTTCGCGGTGCGACCAATCGCATTCGGGCGTATGAAGCGCTCGGTCAGTGCTTCATCGACGGCCATCAGTACGATGTCGCGATCAGCATTCTCGGCCGCGCCCTGCGAGAGCCGGGCATGGAGGACGAGGATCTCATCGGAGTTCTCTACCTCCTGGGCTACGCCTCCGAAGAAGGCAGAAAGCCACGTGACGCCGCCGCCTATTATCACCGGGTGTTCGCGATCGACATGCATTTCCGCGACGTCGGGAAGCGCCTCAAGCAGATGGACAGAGCCGCCTCCAAGTGAGGGCGGACGCGACGGCGGACAGAGCAAAAATGAGCGGAGCAGTTGCGCGTGGAGTATCCCTCCAGGCGATACAGATTCCAGTCCGCTCCCAGCTCGATGACGTGTCGCAAGCTATGGCAACGATCGTGGCGAGCAAGATGCCGCTGGTCGGCCAGGTGAGCGCGCATCTCCTCGCGATGCGCGGAAAGTTGTTCCGTCCCACACTATTGCTTCTGTCGAGCCAGGTCGAGCCGGAAGAGGGAAGCGGGAAGGGGGAAGCGGGATCGCGGAAGGCGGGATCGGGGAAGGCCGTGACGCTTGCGGCGGCGCTGGAGCTGATTCACCTCGCCACGCTTGTCCACGACGACGCCGTCGATCACTCCGCGCTGCGTCGTGGAATGCCGACCGTGAATGCGCTTTTCAGCCACCAGATCTCCGTGATCATGGGAGATTTTCTCTATTCGACGGCGCTGACTCACCTCGTTGGACTCGGCGATCTGGCGGCACTGCAAGCGCTCACCAGAGCGTCCACGGAGATGACCCTGGGGGAGATGCGCCAGCTGGCGGTGACTGAGCCGCTCCTGTTCACAGAGGGCGAGTACTACGATCTGATTCGCTCCAAGACGGCGTCACTCATGCGCACCGCGTGCGAGCTCGGCGCGCTGGCGGGGGCGCGCAGTCGCGAAAAGGCTCTCGGAGACTTTGGGGAGAATCTCGGGATGGCATTTCAGATCACGGACGATCTGCTCGACTACCGCGAAGTGAAGGAGACCACCGGCAAGCCGTCTGGTCTCGATCTTCGCGAGCACAAGGTGACGCTCCCGTTGATCCACGCGCTCCGGGAGATGTCGCCAGCTTCGCGAAAGGAAGTCGAACGAATGTTTGCGCGAGAGACTGTTACCGACGACGAGATCGCCGCGGTCGTCCAGATCGTCGCTGACAATGGCGGGTTCGAGTACGCCCGGCAGCGTGGCGAGGAATTCGCCGGCCGGGCTCAGGATGCATTATCGGATTTGCCGGATACTGTGGCGCGCCGCTCCCTGAGTGCGTCAATTTCCTACGTCATGGAGAGACACTCTTAATGCCACCATACAATCCGCGGGGTCACAACCGGCGCGGGACCCTTTTTCACTCACTTGTGCTGGCGAGCGGATTTATCGTTGGCGGCGTGCTCCAGCAGATCGGCCGGAAGTTCATGCCACCCGGGGCCGCGAAGGAGTTCTTTACCACCGGGGTGACCCCGTCTCTCGGGCCAATGCCTGTGGATTTGGTTATACTCAAGTTCGCCCTTGGCCCAATTGCGCTCGATGTGTCACTATTGAGCCTGTTGGGGGTACTCGTAGCTTATCTGATCGCACGTTCGATCTTCTAGGAGTTTCCAATGTTTGGCAATCTGGGTTTTCCCGAGCTGCTGATCATCATGATCGTGATCCTCTTGCTCTTTGGAGCGAAGCGGATCCCCGAGATCGCAGGCTCGATGGGCAAGGGAATCAGGGAATTCAAGAAAAACATCAACGACGCTACGCGGGAAGTGACCGCTGAGACTCGAGAGCCCGACTCTCCCTCGCGCCTGACGGCGGCCGAGCTGGAGCAAAGGCGGACGGTTGATGAGGCTGAAAGGCCGGCGCCCAAAAGGCTCTTATAGTTTCGGGGTTCGGCTGGCGGGATCCAAGTACCGCGTACACAGTCCTGAGTTCTAGGTGTGCCAGTGGTTGTCAGTTCGCAAACACTGAAAACCACTGACACACCGGACCCCCTACCAGCTTATTGAGTCGTACTTCTCCGCGCTGACGCCTCGACCGACTTCCTCCGATCGTCGATTTTCGCAACAGCCTTGAGGTTTGCGAGAAAGTCCCGCACCCGCTCCTGCCTGAGCTGCTGCAGCGCCTGCTGGCGTAGCCCGTCCTTCTGAGCATCGAACGCGGTACGACTCGCCGGCACGCGGTTGTCCACTCGCTCAACGACAACTCCTCCGGCCCCTTTGATCGGCGCGCTCACCAGGTGGAGCGGCAGCGTGAATGCAGCGCCCACCGCCTCAGGGACCTGCGCGAGCTCCGCGACGCCGGTGACGCGAGTGAATGGCTTCGTCTTCACGACTTGCATGTTCAACAGCTTCGCCGCCTGCTCTAGCGAGCTTGCCGCGGCGAGTTTCGCAAAGTTGGTCGCCTGTGGTAGAAGCGCGTCAACCTTTTTCTGGCGGACTAGATACGTCCGGATATCCTGCTTCGCCTGGTCGAGACTCAGCGTTCCACCGGGAACGAGAGAGTCCAGCCGCGCGAGATAATATCCATCCTCCGCGTCGAACAGCTCGCTTGTCTCGCCGGGTCTTGCACCCTCGAATGCCCATGGGCCGACGCTTGGTATGTACTGTCCGTTCACAGTCAACGAATTGCCTTCGATCGACTGGGCCTTGAGCACTGGGATGCGCAGCGCGCGTGCGGCGCTGTCGAACTTCGCTGGCTGATCGGCGTTAGCCGCCATCCGCGCGAGTGAATCCGCGCGCCGATCCGTTCGCGCCGCCGCTGAATCGCTCTGTGCGATGCGCAGGAGAATGTGGTGCAACGACAGCGTGTCGCCTTTGCGCGCGTCGAGCCTGATGATGTGGTAGCCAAACTGTGTGAGCACCGGCTGCGAGATCTCGCCTGGTTTCAAAGCGTACGCGCCCGCCTCGAACGCGGGAACGAATCTTCCTTTGGGGCCGCTCCCCAGATCGCCCCCCTTGGCCGCCGACACCGAGTCTGCCGACTCGGCGCGGGCAACATCCTCGAACTTTTCGCCTCCGACGATGCGGGCGTGCAGCGCAACCGCATGCGCGCGGACCGCTGCGGAATCTGCCGCCGTCACCGCGCGCGGGATGATCAGGATCGAGACCTTCGCGCGGCCTGACCTCTCGAAGAGCTTCTTGTGCGTGTCGTAGTAGGCGCGGATCTCGTCGTCACTGACGCGCACCGCGGAATCGGAGATGCGGTCCGGCTCGAAGCCGACGAACGAAACCTCTGCGCTGTCGTGCGCATCCTGCCAGCGACGCCAGAGCTGTACGTCGGAGACGTAGACGTCGTTGGCGATCTGGTCGAACAGCTTTTCCTTGGGAATCTCGGTGCGGTAGTACTGCTCGAGCTGGAGCAGCAGACCCTGCTGCCTGGCAATCGGGCTCGAGAGGAACCGCTGGTATTTCGCCGGATCGAACTGTCCGTCGGTCTGCAGATCGGGCGACTGCATGAGCTGTGGAGGGGGGCTGTACCGTGCCGCCTGGAGAATTTCGTCGTCTGTTACGGTAATGCCGCGCCGCCTGTACTCCTGGGTGAGGAGGACGTCGGTCACGAGTTGGTCGTATGCCTGGTCCTGGAGACGGTGTCTCTCGTCGAGGCTGATGCTCTGATTGTTAGCCTGTGTCGCCTGCTGTTCCAGGTTCTGGGCGGTCTGGTACCAGGTGGTGGCGAGTATGTCTTGTCCGTTTACGGAGGCGACGGCGGTGGTCGAAGTAACTGGCGCGCGTCCGAGGAGACCGGAAGTCTGGGCGAGCAGAAAACCGCCAACGAACAGTACGACGATGATGATCCAGATGTATTTTGCGGAGGCCCGCATTGCTTGCAGCAAGGGCACTACTCCTTACACGAGATGAAATGAGCTATAGCCTTGTAAGGTATGAGTTTGGGTGACTGAGATGCAAGTCGCGCGAAACCGGAGAATGGTGCATCTTTCACGGCCAGGGCGAGCGTGAACCGGGAGTTACGGGAAGTTGCGGCAGATTGACGCGAGGTAATCGATGGATTACGACCGGCTGCGAGAGTTACAACAAAAATTCGATGAGAATCCGCGCCGCTATTTTGCGCCCCTTGCCAACGAGTATCGGAAAGGCGGCCAGCCCAAGCGCGCGATAGAGCTATGTCGCGAGCATCTGCAGCAGATGCCCGGACACATGAGCGGGCAGATCGTGTACGGTCAGGCGCTCTATGAGGCGGGAGAATTCGACGAAGCGCGCGCGGTGTTCGGC
>DATCPG010000140.1:0-10781 GCA_036570225.1 Gemmatimonadaceae bacterium
ATCCGGATGATGCCGTGCTGTACAACGGAATCACCGGCGATGCGGGCTGGGTCAAGGCGGCGCGAGGTGATCAGCGCGGATACTACGTTGCGTTGCGAGAAGCGTTGCACGGGCGAGCGCCGAACCCTGTGCCGCCCGAGCAAGGGGCGGCGGTAATGGCAATGATCGCGGCAGCTTTGCTCTCCGACCAGGAAGGGCGCAGAACCGTCCCCGCCTCCACCTCTCAATGACCGCATAAGCGCAGCGTTAGGCCATCAGTATTGTGGCGCGCGCACCACAATATCCCATAGGGGGCGTCCTCTCACGTGTAATTTCTGGTCGCGGGAGAGTCTCTTTAAGCCGTTGGCAACTAATGCGTTACCGGTCTTACGTACTTCGAGAGAGCGGCACTGTGTCCGCGGCACGTCGACTGCTTCTCTCGTGTTCATCGGGATTACCTACAAACCGCACGAGCCGGAGGATTACCTTGAAAAACCATCTTTTCGCGGCAGCCACAGCATCTCTGCTGCTAGCCTCCAGCGTGCAAGGCCAGGTGATCACTGGCTACGACATCACGAATGTCAGACTGAGCGGGTTTGGCGGGTGGACCCATACATACACGGGCACCATTACGCCTGTAGGAGGCGATCTTTACAACTACAGCGGCGGCGGTGGAACGTTGAACGACGGACTCTTCGGGAATAACAACTTTAACAGCGAACTCTTCACGTTGAGTGACCAGTCCGTTTTCACCCTGTTCCTGGACGGCAATTACACTCTGACGAACTTGAACCTTTATGGAAGTTTTGGTGAAGGCAATTTTATTCCAGGCACGCTCACGGGAGCCACTATCGGTTTTGGTGGCTCGTCTGCAGCAATAACTTCGACTCCGTTCTCGGTCGGACCCATGTGCTCAAGTGGCCCGTGCGACGACGCCTTTAGCTTTGCGGGCACTGCGCTCGCCGGGCTGAGCGGAAACCAGATCACGCTCAGCGACTTTCAGGGCGGCTGGGTGGGCGACTACACCTATTACAGCATCAGCGAGATAGACACGCAGGGCGGGCTCAGTACCACAACGCCCGAGCCAAGCAGTGTGGTACTCCTTTTCTCCGGTCTGGTCGCAGTCTTTGGCGCTGCTCGTCGGAAACTGAACTTCCCTTCGGTGAGCTGACCGCCACGCGATTTGTGTAGCGCATGGGGCTAGCGATCTTTTCGTCGCGCGAATGAAGCACGGGGAGCCGAGCCATAAAGGCAGGCTCCCCGTGCTCGTTTCATGCCTGCGCGGGGGCCTCGTTCGCAATATCGACGACGCACCGCCATTGACCGTCCGCCTCCAGACGCCAGATCGAAAACCCTCGAAGATGAAGCGTCATCGGCGCTCCTTTCGGGCCGGGCACGGTCATTTCGTCCGTGCCGCGCATGTACGCAAGCTTCCCGTCGGGCGAAAACGTCGGCTTCTCCGACACCCAGTGAATCTTGAAGCCCGGAGTCTTGAAGCTCTCGGCGACATAATTGCGAATCGCTGCCTTGCCCTCGACCGCTGGCTGCCCCGGCTCCAGGACCACCGCGTCGTCGGTCCAGTACGAGACGACGCTGTCGACGTTCTTTCCGGCGCTTGCGAGGTCAGCCCATTCCGCATCGCGACGTTGAAGCTTTGCCGATTCTGCAGCGACGTCGAATTGTGGCTTTGCCACGCACGCGCTCAGCGTGAAGACACATGCGAGGAGGGACACACGGCGCACGGTCGAGCGTGAGCTGAACCCAGTCCTGGAAATCATTTATCCCCCTTTGTTCACGGTGGACCAGCACCCGCTTCCCGTCTTCAATCGCTCGTCATGATGAACAGTGGCGCGCCGTCGAACTCGTAGATCGGCCTTAACCGATCGACATTATAGTACTTCTTGACGTCCACGATTTTCTTCTCCGAAGTCACGCTCGTTATGGGCACGCTGTCGTAGAATCCCTTGTGGACGCTGACGAGACGCCCGTACTCCTTCTTCAGGATCAGGTCGAGCGCGAGATTGCCGAACGCCATCGGCACGATCGAGTCGAGCGCGTCCGGATCGCCCGAGCGAACGAGATAGCCGAGCCGCTGGTTGACGACGTCGATGCGGCGGCCCTTGTTGTACTTCGGCGAGAACTCCTTGAGCGCCGACGCAACCTTGTCGCCGATGCCGCCGAGTTTGCGGTGACCGAACATGTCGGTCTCCTCGCTCTCGAAGCTCATTCCTCCGTGCGATTTGAGATTGGCTCCTTCCGATACCAGCACCACCGAGTACTTGCTGGGATTCCTGTTGTGGTCATAGACCATCAGCTCGGTAAGGTGCTCCACATCCGCCGCGTACTCGGGAATGAGACAGCGATCGGCCGCGCCAGCCATCGTCGGCAGCAGCGCCGTGAAGCCGGCGTACCTGCCGAAAACCTCGATGACAAGAAACCGCTCGTGCGATCCCGCCGACGTTCGGAGACGGTGCGTGAGCTCGATCGTTCGCGTGACGCACGTGCTGAAACCGATGCAGTAGTCGGTGCCATATACATCGTTGTCCATCGTCTTCGGACAGGCGACGACGTTCACTCCCTCGTCGTGCAGCCGCTTGCCGTAGCTGAGCGTGTCGTCGCCGCCGATCGGAATCAGCACGTCGACTCCGATGTGCTCGAGATTTCTCAGCACATCCTTCGTCACGTCGTTGACCGGCTGGTCATAGCCGGTGAGATGCGACGGCACGCGCGCAAGCGGCAGATGACTCGGCCGAGTGCGAGACGTGTGGAGGAAAGTGCCGCCGGTGCGGCCGGCGCGATTCACTTCGGCCTCCGACAGATCCTGCACGCATTCGGAGTTGTCGATGCCCGCTTCGCGCTTGTAGTCGACAAGTCCCGCCCACCCGCGACGAATGCCGACGACGCGGTACCCTTCGCGCAGCGCGCGAATCGTAATTGCTCTGATCGCTGGATTGAGACCGGGAACGTCGCCGCCGCCGGTGAGAATCGCGATTGTTGGTTTGCTCGCCATGCGTCAAAAGGTAGCGGCGCCAGACGTTTGATCCAGAGAGGTCTAACGAATGTTGCGGGATCCGAGCACTTTTTCGGATGCGGGCCTCGAAAACCTTCAGCCAATTGCCATGTCCCCTATCATCGCCGAGCTGTTCGGCACCGCCATCCTGATCGTGCTGGGCGACGGCGTAGTCGCCAACGTCGTGCTCCACCGCACCAAAGGTCACAACTCCGGCTGGATCGTCATCACCTCCGGCTGGGCCTTGGGCGTCACGATCGCCGTGTATTGCGTGAACAGAATCAGCGGCGCCCACCTGAATCCGGCGGTCACGATCGCGCTCGCATCGATGGGCGCTTTCGACTGGGCCAAGGTCCCGATGTACATCGCCGCCCAGATCGCCGGCGGATTCCTCGGCGGCGTCATCGTGTGGCTCGCCTACTTGCCGCACTGGAAGGCGACGCCGGATCCGATGAGCAAGCTCGCAGTGTTCTCCACCACGCCGGCGATACGATCGCCGGGCGCGAATCTCATGTCGGAGATAATCGGCGGCTTCGCGCTTGTGCTCGCCCTGCTGGCGGTGCTTTCCCCCGGCAACCTTGTGCCCGGCTCGGACCTCGCCAAGGGATTCGGGCCACTGCTGGTCGGGGCAATCGTGATGGCCATCGGACTGTCACTCGGCGGCCCAACAGGCTACGCGATCAACCCCGCGCGCGATCTCGGCCCGCGCATAGCCCACGCGGTGCTCCCCATCGCCGGCAAGGGAAGCTCCGACTGGGCGTACGCGTGGATTCCCATCGTCGGTCCGATCGTTGGAGGGGTGCTCGGCGCGGGCGTGTACCATCTTGTCTGGAAGGGATGAGCGAGGCGTCAGGTGCCAACTGAACTGAACACGGTGGGCGGTGCGCCGAGCCGCGTCCGCATTGAAGCGGTCGACGTCGTCCGCGGCGTGATCATGATCATCATGGCGCTCGACCACACCCGGGACTTTTTCGGCATCCCCGGACAGAATCCCGTCGATCTGAGCACCGCCAGTGCTGCGTTGTTCCTCACGCGCTGGATCACGTTCTTCTGCGCGCCTGTGTTCTTCCTTCTCACGGGAACGGGCACCTACCTCTCGCTGCGGCGGAAATCTCCGAGTGAGCTGTCGCGATTCCTTTTCACGCGCGGCTTGTGGCTGATTTTTCTGGAAGTCGTGGTGATGCGCTGCTTCGCCTACCAGTTCAACTTCGACTATAAGGTGACGATGCTGCTCGTCCTCTGGGCGCTGGGCTGGGCGATGATCACGCTCTCGCTGCTGGTCCGCCTGCCCGCATCCGTTGTCACCTCGTTCGGCATCATCTTGATCGCCGGTCACAATCTCCTGGACTCGGTGAAGTGGGCGAATCCGCTGTGGTCGATCCTCCATTCGCCAGGGTTCGTTCTGAACACCCCGAGCCACGTCGTCTTCGTTGCCTATCCACTCATTCCATGGATCGGCGTCACTGCGGTGGGATATGGGCTCGGACAGGTCTATAGCTGGGACGCGGAGCGCCGGCGCGCGTTTCTCCTGCGTCTGGGGCTCGCACTAACCGCGGCATTTATCGTGATTCGCGCAATCAACATTTACGGCGACCCGTCGCGCTGGACGCAGCAGAAGACGGCGCTGTTCACGGTGCTCTCGTTCCTGAACGACACCAAGTACCCGCCGTCGCTGCTGTTCCTGCTTATGACGCTCGGCCCAGCGATGATTTTTCTCTGGGCGGTGGATCGCGGGACGCCGCGAAGTCTGCGACCTGCGCTCGTGATCGGTAAAGTGCCAATGTTCTACTACATCCTGCACTTTTTTCTCATCCACCTGCTCGCAGTTATCACAACTTTCGCTCGATACGGAACCGCGCACTGGATGTTCGAGTCGGCGGACCTCGGCCACTATCCGTTCAGCCCGCCGCCCGGCTGGGGATACTCGCTGCCGGTTGTCTACCTGATCTGGGTGTTGGTGGTGGTCATCATGTACCCGCTATGCCGCTGGTACGCTGCGGTGAAGCAGCGGAGAACGGATACCTGGCTTAGCTACCTCTAGATCCGACTGCAACGCCAACCGGGATCCCTCGATGCGCTCAACTACCTGCTGCTTCATTCTCATCAGCGTGATCACCCTCGCCATCTCCAGTGGTGTGAACGCCCAGGCGCCGGTCGGAATCTTCGAAGCGCAAACGGACATCGGTCGCGTGAGGACTCCGGGCTCCGCCTCGTACGACCCGCAGCTCCAATCGTACGTGATCACCGGCTCGGGCCAGAATATGTGGGGCGACCACGACAATTTTCATTTCGTGTGGAAGCGGGTGACGGGCAACTTCATTCTCTCCACGCGGGCGCGCTTCGCCGGAGCGGGAATCGAGCAGCACCGAAAGATCGGCTGGACCATCCGCCCTTCGCTCGATTCCAGCAGCGCGCACGTTACCGCGGCGCTGCACGGCGACGGACTCGCGTCGCTCCAGTTCCGTCGCACATTCGGCGGAACGACAGGAGAAGGCAAGTGGCGCGACAGCTTGCCGAGCAGCTCGTACACCGTCGTGCAGCTCGAGCGACGCGACGGTGTCTACCTCATGTCCATCGCACGATTCGGTGACACGCTGGTCACTCGCGAGATCGCCGACGTGTCGCTACCGGACACGGTGTACGTCGGCCTGTTCGTGTGCGCGCACAACGACACCGTCGTGGAACGCGCTTCGTTCAGCAATGTGCGCATCACCAAGCCGGCGAAGCGCGATCTGATACCGTATCGCGAGTACCTCGGCAGCAACCTCGAGGTTCTCGACGTCGCCACCGGCAACGCGACGATCGTGCACACGTACCGCGGGTCCTTTCAGGCACCCAACTGGACGCCCGACGGCAAGGCGCTGATCTATGCCCAGGAAGGCCTCCTCTATCGATTCGATCTGGCGACGCGTGTGGCCGCAGCGATCAATACCGCGTTCGCGACGCGCAACAACAACGATCACGTTCTTTCGTTCGACGGCCGCACGCTCGGCATCAGCCACCACGCGGTGGAGGACAGCGGCAAGTCGATCGTGTACACGGTTCCGGTGACGGGCGGAACACCGAGGCGCGTTACGGCGAAGGGGCCGTCGTATTTTCACGGCTGGTCACCCGACGGTCGATGGCTCGCGTACACGGGCCAGCGAAATGGCGACTACGACGTGTACAAGATTCCGCTCGATGGCGGCGACGAGATTCGCCTCACGTCGACACCCGGACTCGATGATGGTCCCGAGTACACTCCCGACGGCGCGTACATCTACTTCAACTCGGTGCGGAGCGGACGGATGCAGATCTGGCGGATGCGGCCCGACGGGAGCGACCAACAGCAGATCACGAACGACGGATTCAACAACTGGTTCCCGCACATCTCGCCCGACGGCAAGTGGATCGTGTATATCGCCTTTCCGCCACCGCCCGAAGTTGCCGCCGATGATCACCCCTTCTACAAGCACGTGACCCTGCGACTGATTCCGATCGGTGGTGGGCCGGCGCGGGTGATCGCGTACCTGTACGGGGGTCAGGGCACCATGAATGTTCCGTCGTGGTCGCCGGACGGGAGCAGACTCGCGTTCGTTAGCAACTCGATGATGTAGGCAGGTTCAGCTGAGCTGCAGGTGCCAACTGAGCTGAATAGTTCAGTTGGCACCAGATCCCCACAACCGGCCTAATTCAGCTTGCGAGAACCCTGTCGAGCGCCTCGTAACTCTCGTTAAGGCCGCCCTCCATCCCCGACTGCATCATTCCGTCCCGATCCTGGGCGGTCATGAACAACGAGGTCGTGACGAGTCGGGTGCGCCCGTCGCCGAGGTCCTCGAGCGTCGCCGTTTCGAGCGCCACGTGAGCAGGCATTCCGTCCCACTCGAATGTCCGAACGAGCCGCTCCGGCGGCGTAACTTCGCTGAAGCGTCCCTCGAATCCGTGCGTCGCACCATGGGCGTGCTCGACGAATCGCCAGTGCCCGCCGCGCTCTACCTCAAGCTTCTCGATCACGAGCTTGTTGCCTCGACCCCACCATTGCGCAACGAGCTTGGGATCGGTCATCGCCTGCCAAACGCGATCACGCGACGCGTTGAAGATCCGCTCGATCCGGACCTCGCGATCTCCGGACGTGGTTATCCTTGCCTTTGCCATGGGTTCCTGCTCCGTGATGGTTGTCATTTTTTCTCCTTGGTTCGCTCGAGGAATTCCCCGAGCCGGTCGAGGCGGTCTTCGAGCATCCGCCGATATGCTGCGATCCATGCGGTTTCAGCGTCCAGCCGGCGCGGGCCGAGTCGGCACCAGCGGACTCGGCCGACCTTCTCCGTAGTGACCAGACCGGCTGCTTCGAGCACCCCGACGTGCTTCTTCATTCCCGTCAGCGTGATGTCGAACCGCTCCGCCAATTCGCTGATCGCGGCGTCGGACCGCCCGAGTCTCTCGAGAATCCCGCGTCTCGTCGGGTCGGCCAAGGCGCCAAAGGCGGCGTCGAGTCTGGGTGGATACTGAACCATATGGTTCAGTATAAGCCGGTCGGCTTTTCGTGTCAAGTCTTGGAAAAGCTCAGGGCTTCAGCTGCAAAGCCAGGAGCTCCCAGCTTCAGTACCGTTAGATGCCATCCGCAGGTGCGCCAACCCGTAAAGCCGGGAGAACCCGTTCCCCGATCAGCTCAATCGCCTTCATAAGCTTGGAGTGCGGCAACGATCCCACATTCATCTGAAAAGTGAATCGCGACACCCCGCCCAGTGACTCGCTGTGCCGAATGATCTTCTCGGCAACTTCGTCGGGACTGCCGACCAGCAGCGCACCCTGCGGCCCGCGTTGCGCATCGAAGTCCGCACGAGTGACCGGTCGCCACCCGCGCTCCTTTCCAATGTCGGTGAACGCGCGCGCGTAGCCTGGAAAGAAATCATCAGCGGCCTCTTTCGTCGTTTCAGCCACGTAGCCAAGCGAATGGACGCCGACCTTCAATCGATCGCGCGAGTGCCCTGCGCGCGCACCTGCCTCCCAATAAAGATCGACCAGCGAGCGGAAGCGGTGCGTATGCCCACCGATGATGGCGACCATCAATGGAAGACCGAGCGCGCCGGCGCGGGCGAACGATCCGGGCGTGCCTCCGACGCCAAGCCAGATCGGCAACGGATTCTGCACCGGTCTCGGGTAGACGCCCTGCCCTGTCAAAGCAGGTCGATGCTTGCCCGACCACGTCACGTGCTCGTTGTCGCGGATCTTCAGCAGCAGATCCAGCTTCTCGGCGAAGAGCGAATCGTAGTCCTCGAGGCGAAACCCGAACAACGGAAAGGAATCGACGAATGACCCGCGGCCTACGACCATCTCCGCGCGGCCCTGCGAGATGAGATCGAGCGTCGCGAAATTCTGGAACACGCGAACCGGATCGGCGGAGCTGAGGACCGTTACCGCGCTGGTGAGACGTATGCGGCTCGTTCGTGCTGCTGCCGCCGCGAGAATGACCGGAGGCGCGGAATCGAGGAAGTCCTTGCGATGGTGCTCGCCGATTCCGAAGACATCCAGTCCAACCTGATCGGCGTGCTCGATCTCCTCGATCAGGTTGCGCAGGCGCTCCGATTCACTTACCGCGCGACTGGATTCATTGTGCGCTGCGGCGAAGCTGTCAATTCCGATTTCCACTGATGGCCTCGGGTGCGGGAAGGGGGAAGCGGGAAGCGGGAAGCGCTTCTGACCGTCCCAGCTCACTGATGCGTGGCATCCTCCCTTCAGTGTATTGCTTCGAAAGTCGTCTGATGTCGTCGCGACTTTCTCCTACGAACGGCCCATGCATCACGATCGGCACGCCCTGACGCTCGCCGGCGTAGAGAACCAGCCGCGCGCCGGCGTTAACCGCAGTGATTCCCACAGCGCCGCTGTTCGATGTACCCGCCGCACCGTCAAGCCATCCAACCTGTCCCGCGACCAGTCGCGTACGATCCGCGCCGACCAGGACCGCGCCTTCGAGCACGTACAGAAATCCGTTGTACGAATCGGGCAGAACCTGCTCGAACTTCGCGCCCGGCTGCAGTCGAATATCCACGAGCGTGACGGGAACATAGTTGTGAGCGACTCCGCTCACGGCTCCGGATTTTCCGCTGTACACGCGAGCTTCAACCCCAGGCTCGCTTCGCACGGGCGCGTCCTCACGCGCGATGTGCTCGAATTTCGGCGCGGCCCAGCGCCTTGCTTGCGGCAGCGTCAGCCACAACTGCAGTATGCGACTCTTGCCGAGCGGGACGACGTTCTCATTGTGGATCACGCCGCTTCCGGCCGTCATCCACAGAATGTCTCCGGTTTTCAGCGTCCCTTCGTCGCGATCGCGCAGTTCGCCCTCAACGACGAATGTCACCGTCTCGAAGCCGCCATGCGGATGCGCTCCGCCCGCTTCGCGCCCGGGCTCGAGATCGATGCGATCGTCCATCAGCACGATGAACGGATCGTTGCGCACGAATTCGTTTGGGTCGACGACGGCGACGGCGGTGTGTCCCTCACCCATGAAACCCGGAGAGGGACGCGCAGTGGTAACAACCCGCGCTACACCGCGTTCGCGCCCCCCGCTTCCCGCGTCCCCCTTCCCACTTCCCGCCATATCAAGCACTCACAGTTGTCGGCCGACGGCGGAACGCGAGATTGACGAACGCGCCCGCGACACCGAGCATCAGAACGATCCAGGTGAACCCGGCAGACCAGCGCCCGGCGACACCGAGGAGACCGTCGACGGAGTACTCACCGAAGCCGGTCAACGCGAGGCCGAACGCGGCAGCGCCGTACAGCAACGGCATTTCCAGCCCCTTGGGGGCGAGCAGTCCCTGTCCCAGATGCACGGTGATTGCGGCGACGATCATCACCGAGATCATGAGCGCCGGCCCGATCGGACCGAGAAATCCCACCGCGACGAGAAGACCGCTGACGATCTCGCTCACCGACGCCGCCGCTGCGAACGCTGCGCCGGGGTGAAAGCCAAGCTGCTCGAAGAACTGGCCGGTTCCGCGAAGCCCATAGCCCCCGAACCATCCCCACAACTTTGCCGCCCCATGCGCCGCCATGATCAGGCCGACGACGATTCGCACGACCAGGAGCCCGATGCTCACCGCCTGCAGATCCATCGAATACGTACCCATAGTGCCTTTCCCCCTTTTACTATATTAGATTACCGTTGGTAACTATCGCAACATATACGGCACTTTTGCGGCGTAGAAGAAGGCACGCGAAAGTGCCCCGGGCACCTCGGAGTAACCATGGGAAAAACGCCACTCAAACGACCGCCGGAACTCCAGCACACACCGGCCAATTGCCACGCCCGCGAGATGCTGGCGCGCGTCGGAGACAAGTGGTCCGTCTACGTCATCCACGTCCTCGGCGACGCCGGCACGCTCCGGTTCAACGAGCTGCGCAACAGAGTCGATGGGATCAGCCAGCGGATGTTGACGGTCACGCTGCGCGGCATGGAGCGCGACGGCCTCGTGACGCGCAAGGTCTATCCCGAAGTCCCGCCGCGCGTCGAGTACTCGCTCACCCCACTCGGCAGGACGCTGCGCCAGCTGGTGCGTGGGCTTGTCGACTGGTCGGGCGCGCACCTCGAGGAAGTGGATGCGGCCCGGGCAGCTTACGACGCGAAGAATCGGCGGCCCGCCAAGCCAGTATCGATCTCACGGCCCGAGCCACAGCGTCGAGCCCGCGGGTCGCTCGTAGCAGTCTAGCGCTGCGGAAAGTCGTGGCCGAGAGAGGCGGGTCCGATTCACTTGAAATCAGACCCGACGCGCTGACGAGCGCCGTCGCGGCGTCACTGATCGCCGAGCTGAAT
>DATCPG010000141.1:0-5853 GCA_036570225.1 Gemmatimonadaceae bacterium
TCGCGCACCTGCTCCAAACGGCCACCAGGGAGGTGGACCGTCGCACGCGTGTTGGCCGGAACGTGCGCCGTCACTCGCAGATGATCCCCATCAATCTTCCATCCCGAAGCCGCCTCGCCATACGGAGTCAGAAGCGTGGCCGTCGCATACGTAAACTTCCCACCGGGTTGAGGCCGCACGACGATGTGTTTGTAGCCCGGCTGCGCCGGATCTCCATTCAAGCCCGCGACGTAACGGTACATCCAATCGCCGACCGCGCCGTACGCGTAGTGATTGAATGAATTCATCGACGATTCCTGAAAAGTGCTATCGGGTTTCTGTCCATCCCAGCGCTCCCATACCGTCGTCGCTCCCTGCTTCACCTCATAGAGCCACGACGGGTACCTCTCGTTGAGGAGCAGCATGTAGGCCTCGTCGAGATATCCATTCTCGCTGAGTGTGCGCGTGAGCGCGGGCGTGCCGAGGAAGCCGGTCGTGAGGTGCCCCATCTTGCGGACGTCCTCGGCCAGCCGTCGCGCAGCATCGGCGCGCAACGAGTCAGGGAGCAGGTCGAAGTCGAGCGCCAGCACGTACGCGGTCTGCGTGTTGGACGTGAGACGCCCCGTAGCTGTGACGTACTCGCGCTCGAAGGCTGCGCGAATGCGCTCGAACAACGCGCGGTATCTCCGCGCGTCCGGGTCGCGTCCCAGAACCTGTGCGGCCCGCGCGAAAAGATCGGTGGAATGCGCGAAGTACGCCGTCGCGATGAGATCCTTGTCCGTCGTCGCGCCTGGATAGTCGGCGCGAGTGGTCTGGAAGGCGAGCCAATCGCCAAAGTGGAAGCCTTTGGTCCAGAGATAACTGTCTCCCGCTTGCGCGCGCATGTACTCGACCCACGCACGCATGCTCGCGTACTGGCGCACGAGGACAGCAGTGTCGCCGTACGCCTGATACACGTTCCACGGCACGATCACAGCCGCGTCGGCCCAACCTGCGCTTGCCGCGTAGCCCGAGGTTCCCCGCCCAAGAACATCAGGTATCACCCAAGGCACCGCGCCGTCCGGCTTTTGATCGGCCGCGACGTCGGCCAGCCACTTCGCAAAAAAACCGGAGACGTCCATGTTGAACGCGGCAGTTGACGAGAACACCTGCGCGTCGCCGGTCCAGCCGAGTCGCTCGTCGCGCTGTGGACAGTCGGTGGGGATATCGAGGAAATTGCCGCGCTGTCCCCAGACGATGTTGTGCTGGAGCTGGTTGACGAGCGGGTTGGATGTCTCGAAAGATCCCGTCGGAGTCATGTCCGAGTAGATCACGATGCCTGTGATCGCATCGAGCGTCGGAACGCCGGGAAAGCCCTCGACGGCGACGTACCGAAATCCCTGGAAAGTGAAGTGAGGCTCGTAGATCTCGAGGGCTCCGCCCTTCAGAGTGTACGTCACAGTCTCCGGGGCGCCGCGGAGATTTTCCGTGTAGAAGTTTCCAGCCTTGTCGAGCACCTCCGCGTGCCGGAGGCGGACGACGGTCCCCGCGGGCCCGCTCACTTTCAGTCGCACCCATCCTACCATGTTCTGACCAAGATCGAACACCGTCTCGCCGGCCGGAGTGTGGATGATGCGAACTGGCTTGAGCTCCTGCATGCGGCGCACGGGAGGACCAACAGGTGCGACGATCGAGGTGGCGACGCCATCGAGCGGGCGCACACCACGCCACGCGCGATCATCGTAGCCCGCATGACTCCAGCCGGGTTTCTCCAGTCGCGCGTCGTACGTCTCCCCGTCGTAGATGTCCGACATGAGAATTGGCCCCGTCGATGACTTCCACTGACTGTCCGTGCCGACGACCTGCGTCCTGCCATCCGCATAGCGCACGACGATTTGAGCGAGCAGGCCGAGTCGCGTTCCATAGTTGTTGCGCTTGCCCTCGAAGCCCAGGTGACCGCGGTACCATCCGTCACCCAATGTCGCACCGATGGCATTGATGCCTGGACGGAGAAGACTCGTGACATCGTAGGTGTCGTACTGCAGGCGCTTGTCGTAGCTGGTCCAACCCGGCCTGAAGAGCCGGTCGCCAACGCGTTGCCCATTCAATTCAACGGCGTTGAGTCCAAGGCTCGTGATGTACAAACGCGCGGAAGCGATCTCGCGCGAGAGCGTGAACTCACGTCGCAGCATCGGGCTGGGGTTCGCTCGCGTGGTATCCTCGATCAGGTCCGGCGTGATCCATCGCGCGGTCCAGTCGGCTCGATCGAGTAAACCCATCTCCCAGAATGCCGGCGAGCTCCAGGCCGATGCTCGTCCGGAATCGTCCCACACGCGAGCCTGCCAGTAGTAACGCGTCCCCGACCGCAGTGTCGGGCCCGTGTACGGGCGCAGGATGGACTCCGCCGACTGCACCTTGTCCGAATTCCAAAGCGGTGCTCGCTCCAGCGATGCTGAATCGCTCGCGACGCGGATCTGGTAGGCACGCTGCATCGTGCCGCGCCGTGTGGCTTCTATGCGCCAGCCAAGACGGGGCGCCCTCACGTCGATGCCGGTGGGGTTCTCCTGATATTCCGTCCTTAAACCTTTGACCTGCAGCTGCTGCGCCCGAAGCGATGCTGCGACCGCAAAATAAGCAACGGTCGCAGCGAAAGCCATCGTGCAGCGGGCCATCATGACGAGCGGGCGGCTACCCAGCAAAACAGTACACGCACCCCAGTTCCTGAGAGTGGGCCACGCCAAGCACGCCGGACGGTACGACTTGCACGCCCGGAAACAGCCCCGCGATCCATTCCTTTTTCACGGCATCGGCATTGAGGCCCATCTTCTGCGCCGCGCCACTGCTGAAGACCGTGAGCGCGACGTCGCATGCGCCGACGAGAACTCCTGCCTTGAGCAGCTCGGATATCCCTAGTCCCGGGATCGGTAGCCCGGTGATCGTGGCGTACGGATTCCGCGTGGCGGGTACGTCACCATCCTTGATGCTGAACATCTCACCGAATTTGTACTTGGCCCACAGTGCGTCACCCATCGCGAGCGGAATTGCCGCATGCCGCAGTATGATCACGGCGGTGGCCGTGCCGGGATAGGTGGCCTGCATAGTGTTGAGATAGACCCGGGGCCAGATCGCCGCCATGCCGCTGTTCGGCTCCGGCGCGTCGAAGATGATGCGGTGCTTTCCGGTGATCCTCCCGAACCAGGCATCGAGCGCGGGGTCGGAGGTGCGCTCGCCCGACCCATTCTCGGCGCCGAGACGCGACGGCAGGGCGCCGCTCAGACCGGCGGCTGCGGCGACCGCAGCAATTCCGCCGAGGAAACCCCGACGCCCCGTTGTTGATGCGATGAGATCAGACATGCGGGCTCCTGGCCAATGGCCTTGAATTGTTGAACGAGGCCAAAGTAGCACGCCTAATGGTAAGCGAAAGGGGGAAGTCAGGCGGCTGGCAATTCATCTGTTGCCGCGAGGGTTGTGTGGCTCGCCGATCATGCCGACGGTCCGAGCTCCGTCCATCGCTGATTGGCGAGGACGACGGACGTCTCGATCTGTCTCGTCGGAATCGACCAGTACCTTTGGAGCAGCCGGTCTTTGTCGCCGCTCGGGACAAGCGTGAATCCGTTCCGCTGGTAGAACTCGATTGCCCACGAGGCCGCCGACCATGTCCCGATCAGGATGGGCTTGTCCACAAGGCTTTCCACGTGACGCAGCAGCTTTGTGCCGACGCCGCTCCGTTGCGCAGTCGATGCCACATACGCGTGACGCACCAGCGCGATCTCGACCTTGTCCTGAATTCCCATCACTCCCAGCAGACGCCCGCCCTGCTCCGCGATCCAGAACACGACGCCTTCGGCAATCTGTATCTCGAGATCGCTCTCGGACATGTAGGGTTCGTGCCAGCGGTCCGCGGGGATCACTCCGCGATATGCGATCGCAGCATCGTTGATAACCCCCAGGATTCCCGCGAAATCCCCATCTACGCTTTGCCGAATGCGCATCAGAACCAGCCGGCGTTCACGCGGCCGCCATTTGACCTGTAGGCGCGGGCGCGCGCGGCTGACGGATGCCGACGATAGTGAGCCAGAGAGCAGTCCCGATCTCGGCGATTCCCAGCGGACCCCATCCCATTTGGAGCATGCGCATGTGTTCCGGGAAAAGAATCATCGCCGCGCTCACCACGATCATCACTACCGATGCGAACACACCCCATGCCGCCAGTGCCCTCGGTACGTAGCGCGATTTGTAGAACAGGTAGAAGAAGAGTGTGGACCCGACCCCCAGGAATATCATCGAGATGTTGAAACCGCTGAAACTCGCGCTAACGATCGGTACGAGCGCCTGCAGCTGATCGTTCTGAAAGGAGCCGGTCTGCGCGGTGTAAAGCCCGAAGACCACGAAGCTGAAAATTACGGTGACGGCGCCGACGGAGGCCTGACCGACTTCGAGAAGCAGGGCAAGTTGGGCGAGGCGCTTGTTCACCGGCTTGAGCGTGACGTACAGCGAAAACGCCAGGAAGATGATCAGCACCCACCCGATCGCCATGCTCGTGAGAGCGGTGCGATAGAGAAGCTCCGATGCAACGACTCGGCGCGCCTGTTCGGCGAAATCGCCCGAGCCCTTGATCAAATCCGGCGTCAGCGAGCCGAACACAGACGTCGCGTAGTTGAGCAGGTACATGAATCCAGCGAGCCGCGCATAGAACCGCTGAGTGCTATCGATTGGAGTGTCGTGCATCTCGATCCTCGTTGAGGTTGTCGATCCTGCGGAAGGCTGCGACAGCTATGCGGAGCGACGAATCATTGTCGACCTGAACGAATCGGCGCGGCGCCGATACCATTTCGTGAAGCGAACGCGCACGAGCCAATAGAACAGCAACACCAGTGGCAGCATCGCCGGAATGGCGAGCAGCGGCAGGATGCGTATCGGCTTCGGAATCACCTTTGCCTGGCCGAGGAAGAAAGAGCCAGAGGCGATGAACAGCGAAAAGCACATCCGCCACAGATGCCTGGCGATGCGCTGTGCGCCCTGGAGGCCATCAGCCCTGATCATTCGTACATCTCCCAGCGCGCCCAGCAGCGCCACGGCGGCGAAGAGGAACATCATGAAGGACGGCACCCCGCTCATCGTGCCGGTTGGGCTGTTCAGCGCGTCCAGACCGATCTTGATGGCGGCGGCGCCTACCGTGATGCCAATGACGAGAACGGCGACGTCGATCCAGCGAGACCGCTCATCGCGGGGACGGACGGTGAGAAGCGCGGTGATGACCATATAGAAGGCCAGCGAGCCGCCGATGATGTTGGGCGGCTGGTGTCTCACAGTCGCAATCACTGCCCCGGTTAGCCCCAGGACCACCATCGAATAGACAAAGATCATCCCGCTCTTGCGGTGCACCTTGAGTCCCTTGACCGCGAAAACCGAGATGAATCCAGCAATGATTGCAATCGATCCGGCAATGATGTGGATGGGCAGGAGGGTCATACCGGCAGTACGGAATAACTTAGTTTTTAGTTTCATTTGGAGAAACCGATCCGGCCCTCCCCACGTACGGTCACGTGTCGCCCCTACTTAGTTATCCGTTTTACCCGCCCTATGCTCTGCATCCTCTACGTCAACCTCGCAGGCCTGTGTCTTGGCCTCGCCGCCCTCTTCTTCGAGCGGGCGCTCCCGGCGACTTCGCCGCGCCGGTGGCTATGGTGTCTGGTCATCCCGATGTCCGTCTTCCTTCCTGGCTTTTACCGGTTTCACCACGCCTGGTCCGTCGCTGACGTGTTCGTGCAGCCGGCCACGGTCGCGGAGACGTTCGACACGAATATCAATCAGGTGTGGCTCACCTTATCCGGGCTCCTCATTCTCTGGGGCCTGATTGGGGCGTTCCAGGTGTCGCGCATCCTGTGGCTGGGG
>DATCPG010000142.1:0-5322 GCA_036570225.1 Gemmatimonadaceae bacterium
CTTCGGAATCCACGCCCCGGTCTGCCAGATTCACGTCGTCGACGACGAGACTATTTCTGGTGCGCGTGTGAATCGCGTCTATGGAAGCGAGCAACCCCTTTCCGAAATCCCGGTCGAACCCCAGGACGTACTTGATCGCCTGCTGAAAACGGAAATCTCGTGGGAAAAACGTTATCGACGGTACGGCTGATCGATTGGGCGGCGCGTTCAGGCATCGTGTTGGGAGCTGATCGATATCGGTGGTAGGCCGGGGCACGCCATCGCCCAGGTTGCAAACGAGAAGGGTCTGCTCGAGCCCGGTATTGGAGTACGCTCCGGTGAGCCAAGCGAGCAACGGCCGTCCCGTGAATGCGCCCACTCCCCCTCGCAGCAAGGCGCTCCGATCGTGGCCCATCTCCAGCGAGAAGCCCATCCGAGGCGAGAGGACGCGGTTGCCCGAAGGGAACAGGCTGGTGTCAATCCTTCCAAGCGGGCTTGCCAGGAGCAGCGGATTTTGCTGTGGATGCTGAAAGTAAGGCGCGTCCAAACGCAATCCGCCGACAAGAGTGAGTCGCGAACCCACGCTCCACCGATCCTGCACGTAGCCCGAAAGCAGACTGGCCGAATAGTCGGCCAGCGGCCCACCTGCGCGCAGCGGTAGCGCGACCTCATAGCGGAGAGGCTGCGCGATCTCGAGCGCATCCACACCGCCAAATGTCCACACACCCCACGCGCCGGGGAATAAGTTATCGCGGATGTGCACGAACTCGTTCTGACTGCCGACAGTGATGAGATGCTCACCCGTACTCCAGCTGAGATTGTCGGCCACCTCGACGATTTGTTGCCGCGTTTCCGTTCCCTGCGCTCCTTTGACCGATCCGCCGGCGAGGAACGTGTTGGGCAGGTCGCCCTGAACGAGAAAGAGCGGCGTGGCGGTCTTCGACTGTGATTCGTCCGCTATTGTCCCGAAGCTCGCGACCAGCTCGTTGCTCAAGGGTCCGGCGCTGCTCATCAGGCGACCGCGAGACGTGACACTGCGCGACCGCGATTCCGAGCCGCTGTTCGAGAGCTGCCAACCGTCCCGATCATTACGGTTCCTTACTGTTCTATTCAGGATGTCCGTCGTCGCATCGACCCACGTCTCCGTCAGCTCCACCTGGTGATTTACCGACGGCTGGCCGGAGAGCTTGAGAAAAACATTGGTGTTCGGCTGACGGATGGGTGGCGCGGAAGGATCACCGGCGTCGAAGCCGTAGCGGTCCCGAAAAATTGACGCCGCTCTCTCCGCAGTGGCTTCGCTTATTCCCGTTGTGGGGTTCGTTGTTGTGGGCCCCACGAAGCTCTCTCTCCGCGACTGGACATCGGCCACGGCGAAGAAATGGAGCCGGTTGCGAATGATGGGCCCACCTATTGAGCCGCCGTATTGAACACCTTTGAACGTCGGCACCCGTGCTCCTGCCGTGTCCCGTCCGACGAGATTCGCCTCGGAAAACGAGGAGAAAACAGAGCCGTGGAGCTCGTTCGTGCCGGATCGCGTCACGGCGTTTATCAGTCCCCCCGAGAACCATCCCTGTCTCACATCAAACGGGGCGACGAGGACCCTCACCTCATCGATGGCCTCGATCGAGATCGCCCTTGCACCCGAGCTCTGGCCAGGCGTGACGTTCACTCCGAAAAGATCCTCGCTGGACGCACCATCGACTTGAATGGCGTTGAAGCGGGAATGTTGGCCGCTGATCGAGAGAGCACCTTGTGAGACGGTCGCCTGCGGCACCGTCGCCAGCAGCCCGACGAAATCACGGTTCACAAGCGGCAGTCGTCGCACTGCTTCGCCGGGAATCGAGTAAACGGGTCCGCCCGCGCCCGCGTCGCGAAGGCTCGTCCCGTGGACTATGACCGTGCCGATCTCGGAGGCGGTCTGGCTTTTCATCACGATCTGCTGCACCAGACGATCGCCGAGATGAAGTGCGATGCCCTCGATCGACGTCGGCTCGAATCCCACGGATCGCGCCTCGATCCGGTACGGGCCTCCCACCGAAACATTCTCGAACCGAAAACCACCCTTCGTGTTTCCAATCGTTCGGCGAATCGATCCGGTGCTGACATCCATAAGGACGACCACCGGATGTTCGACCGGCAGGCCGGAGGCCTGCACCACAGCACCCTGTACCGAAGCGCCACTCAAGCCCTGCGCGGACAGCGACCTCGAGGGATGGGCGAGCATGCCACCGACGAGAAATGCTGTCGCAAAGTGTCTTCGCCTGGCGGCGAGCGCACTGAACATCCGCAGAAGGTTGGGTCGAATGTCCGCGAATACAAGAGGTGGGAGCGATGAGCGCGTCGTCGTACTACGAAAAAAAACGCTCAGCCAACGGCCGCCTCACGGACGGCTCACCCGGAGGAGACAGATTCGCACCTAAATCGTTTCCTACCATTCAACGCGGAGCACGAGGATGTCCCTACGTCAACTGGCTGCCTTATCCCTTGTCATCTCATCAGCCGCCTGTGAATCGGGCACTGGTCCGGAGAAAGTATCGGCCGCATCGGTCACCGAGGCGTCAGCCGCGCGAAGCGACGCTGTGTTGTCCGGCGTCTCGATCTTCGCCACCGGTCTGCAATTTCCCCGCGGTCTAACGTTTGCCCCGAACGGAGATTTGTACGTCGCCGAAGCGGGCGCTGGTGGAAGCGAGAACACCATCGGTCAGTGTGCGCAGGTGATCGCCCCGATCGGGCCGTACCGCAACGGTCCGACGGGACGCATTTCCCGAATCGATCGTCGCGGCAATCGGACCACGTTCGCGAGCGGATTCCCCTCCGCCGTCAACGGATTCCAGGACTACTTGGGAGTGGCAGACGTGGCTTTTGTTGGCGACAAGTTGTTTGCGCTGGTCGCGGGCGGCGGATGCTCACACGCCTCTCAAACTGTCCCCGCTGGAATTGCAGCTGTCAGCCGGTCAGGGTCGTGGTCGATTATTTCTGATCTGAGCTTGTGGCAGGCCACCCACCCTGTCGCGCATCCGAATCCGGCTGACTTCGAGCCGGACGGCTCCTGGTACGGCATGATCAGCACCGAAGGATCTCTGATCGCGGTCGAGCCCAATCACGGCGAGGTTGTACGCGTGAATCCGCGATCCGGTCAGATTACGCGCATCGCGGACATATCGGCGACGCAGGGTCACATCGTTCCCACCGTCGTCGCTGAGCGTCGCGGCGCTCTCTACATCAGCAGCCTCGGCGTATTTCCCGGGACTGCCGGCTCGCAGAAAATCCTGCGCATATCCCGGTCAGGCGATGTCTCAGAAGTTGCGACGGGGTTCACCGCAGTTCTTGGACTGGACTTCGATGCAGGCGGCCGACTCTACATCCTCGAAACGGGCGAGGCGGGTGGCTTTCCAGCGCCTGGAGCGGGGCGTGTGATCCGTCTTGACCGAAGAGGCAACCGGGTCGTGATCGTGGATGGATTGTTTCTTCCGACCGGCCTGAGAATCGGACACGACGGATGGCTCTACATCTCCAACAAGGGCTTTGGCCCGCCGCAGCCCGGCGAGATTCTGCGCGTCCAACTCCGCGGGTCTGCCAGCGGTGACAACGATGACATGGAGTCTGGCCACAACTGACAGACGGGCGACCAGACCGTGCCAAAAAAAGCCGTCCTCCCGGGGACGGCGTTTTTTTTAACCGCTATCGGGCCCTATCCGATGTGCTTCGTGTAGGCATCTGACTTCATCAGCGCTTCGAGCGCCGACAGGTCGCTCGGCTTGATCTTGATCATCCAGCCCGCGCCGTAGGGATCGGTATTGACGAGCGCGGGCTCCTTGTCGAGCCTGCCGTTGATCGCGACGACTTCACCGGCGACTGGCGAGAAAAGCTCCGACACCGCTTTAACCGCCTCGATGGTGCCGAAGACGTCGTGCTTCCCGACTTTCGTCCCGACCTTCGGCAGCTCTATGTAGACGATGTCGCCGAGCTCGCTCTGCGCGTAGTCGGTGATGCCGATCTCGACCGGATCACCGGCTCCTTTTCCCTTGCGGACGTACTCGTGCTCTTCGGTGTACAGGAGATCGCCGGGAATACTTGCCACTTCTTCTCCGCTGTGTTGCGTAAGAGTCAGGAAACGCGAGCTTCGCTTTGCGTCTCTACGTAAGCGTCGGCGGTTTTCCCTGCGACCGGGCTCGTTCGTTGAGCATCTCGCTGAAGGGAGCTCCATAGCGCGTTTACATCGCGCTCGAGATCCCCTAGTGAGCCGTTGTTCTCGATCACGTAGTCGGCCCGCGCGCGCTTGAGCTCGGCCGGCATCTGCGAGGCGATCATGTTCATCGCGTCGGTCGCCTCCATGCCGCGGGTCGCAACCAGACGCTCGAGCCTCAGTGGTCGGGGCGAGTCGACGAGCACGATTGCATCGAATTCGTCTACGATATTCCGCTCGAACAAAAGGGGAATGACGCAGATGACCAGCGGATCTCCGCGGTCTCTGGCCTGCGCTATCTCCCGGTCACGCAGGCGCGTCACGCCCGGGTGCACGATCCGGTTCAGCGCGTCCAGCTCGCTCTGATCCGCGAACACGATCCGCCGGAGGGCTGCGCGGTCGAGGCTGCCATCCTCGTTCAGGACGTCTTTTCCCCACCGCTTGACGATGTCTCTGAGCGCCTGCGTCTCGGGTTCGACAGCTTCACGCGCCAGCAGGTCTGCGTCGATCACCGTAGCGCCGCGATCGGCAAGCATTTTCGCAATCTCAGACTTTCCGCTGGCGATGTTTCCTGTCAGTCCAATGCGAATCATCTGTCGAAGGATTGGGGTGGATTTCCGGCAGTCTGCGCGGGCAAGATAGGAAGTTCCTCCGTACCTGTCACGCGTAAACTGCTGCTTGTGCCGTCATCCTACTGCTGAGCTTGTTATAGCAGAGCTACCTGGGCGGCGTCACCGGCTGGAACTGTATGGCACATTCTGCACCGCGCTTCGTACGATTCCGTGCCCCCAACCATGATTTGGGGCGAATTGTAGGGCGCGGGACGTCCTCCGATCAGGCGCTGATTGCGACTGGCGGGGCCGCCGCACAGGACGCAGATCGCGTGAAGCTTGTCGACCACCTCGGCAATCGCCATCAAGTCGGGCATCGCGCCGAACGGCTCTCCGCGGAAATCAGTGTCCGTTCCCGCAACGATCACGCGCCGCCCTCTGGCCGCGAGAGAAGTCACCAAGGGAACGATTCCGCGATCCATGAACTGGGCTTCGTCGATAGCGACGACATGGGCCATCGGGTCGATCTGCTGCCCGATTTGCGCAGCCGAGTCGGCGGGAATTGCCTCGACGGTGCGGCCGTCGTGGCTCGAGACCGTGTAGATG
>DATCPG010000143.1:0-12226 GCA_036570225.1 Gemmatimonadaceae bacterium
CAGAAGTGGTAAAGACCCAGCAGTCCTCGGCGCGGAACCGGTCTGGCACTGGACAGCTGACGAAGGTGAACGATCTCTCGATCCTCGCCGTGCGGGCCGAGACTCACCGAATCGGCGGTACGGTCGATGACGCGCATGCCGAGGACTGTCTCATAGAAAAGGAGAGATCGGTCGAGATCGGCAACCTGCAGACGAACTCTGCCGAGATGTGTCGCTTCGGGGAGCCGGTAACCCTTGGGGCGAATCCCCATCTGCCCGCCAGCCTTAGGCGGCATTTGCCGGCTCTTCCGGTTTGCGGCCAGGCCAGAACGTTTTGATCGTCGCGAACATCAGCAGCAGAATTAGAATCCCCTGCGCCGTGAGAGTCTCGACGCTTGGGTAAATACCCATCGCATCGATATGCGGCACGCCTTGAACGACCGTGATCGGCATCACGTTCGCTTCCTGCAGCTCGCGAATTCCCTTGCCCATGAACACAAACGCCATGTAGTAAAGCAGGATGCTCGTGACGGCGAAGAAGGGACGCATTGGGATGCGCACACCGTAGCGATAGAACAGCGTGAAAATTACAGCGAGCGCGGCGAAACCAACGAGGATCCCGAGCGCGAGCGGCAATCCAACGTTCGGCCCGCTGTTGAACAGCGCCTGATAGAACAGCGCCGTCTCGGCGCCTTCCCGGTACACGGCGAGGAACGCAACGAGTGTGAGCGCCTTACCACCACCGTGCTCCAGCGCCGACGTCACCTTCTCGCGGATGAACTTCTGCCACTTCGCGGCTTCGACTTTGGAGATGAGCCAGTAACTGACCGAGAAGAGAACCGCCACGGCGACGAGCATTGTTATCGCTTCGACCAGCGAGCGGCTCGCCGGCATTGCCGCGAGCAACGTCTTCAGCACGACAGCGGTGGCGAGACTCGCGAGCACCCCGAGTGTGACTCCAACCCATACCGAGCGCAATCGCTCGCGGTGACCGGTCTTGATCAGGAACGCCACGACCGCTCCAAGGACGAGTATCGCTTCAAAGCCTTCGCGCAGAATGATGAGGAAGGATTGGAAGAATGCTTCCCAGCTCGTGGACGGCTGCTGGGTGAGATCGATCACGGCGGGAAGACCATCAGCGATGGCGTCGCGTGAGGTCTTCGCTCCCGCGACGTCGTTGCGCTTCACTGCTCCCTTGAAGTCCGCAAAGTATCGCTCCATCGTCGCGACGAGCCCGGGCTTTTTTGCGCGAGCGGATGTCTCTAGCGGCTCAAACGCGATGTACGCATCGAAGGCGCGATCCCCGGCTTCCGCGGCCTTGCCGGCACGCGCGAACTCGAGCGCGCTGTCGAGGAGCGCGAGGATCACGGGGGATGCTGTGTCGCCGGGAATCGCGGTCGCATCGGCTCGCGCCACGGGAAGCGCCATCCTCTCACCGCGAAGCGTGTAGATGTAGTTGATGAGATTCCACCGCTGCTGCGGCGTGAGCCCTGAGGCGAAGGCCGGCATTGCTGTTCCACGCACGCCGACCGAGATGACGTTGTAGGCCAAGGTCGGCGTCAGCTCAGGGGTCAGATTCTTCAGCCCGATGGCAGGCGGCGGAGTACTCAGCGTTCGGGCAGCCGGGCCATCGGCGGCACCCCTCGTCCCGTGACATGACACGCAAGTACTGAGGTAAAGCGCATGCCCCTGCGCGGTGTCCAGCGGCCCCTTCGGGAGGTCCATTGCCCCGGCGGTGCCGAGCGATGCCGCAAATAACTGGTAGAACTGTTTGACCGTGGCGGGTGGCTTCTTCGTCGAGACGGCCAGCGTGAGGCTGTCGAGGATCTCTCTCGTCGCGCTCGCGTTGTACCCATTCAGGCGAGCGGCCACGAGCTTGGCGTCAGTCAGAAACCCGTAAGTCTCGTCGAACTCATCCTTGGAGATGAGCTGTCCGTGATCATCGACGGCTTTCGCGTACTCCTCGACGGCGACACCGACGATGCTCGCGAGACGTTTGGCAGGATTTTCCTGGGCGGGCAGTCCGACGGCTGCCATGAGCGACAGGATCGAGACAGCAATCCATCGCATAGATCGACAATTCATTGCCGAGTGAATTTATCTGGATAGCGGGCGAAAGCAATTGGTGATATGGAGTTATCAGACATCCGAGCGGCGATACTGGGAGTCGCCGGTGAGCTCGCGGTCGCAGATTGCTGCCCTGACGCCCGTGCGTTTCTCGAATCTGCTCACGAACGTAGGCAGCCTCTCGCTGGTAAACTCGCCCCTCGCCATTCCGAGAGCTTCGATCGCCAGCTCGATGGAGTCGGGCGTGCCCTCGACTTCGACCAGGATATCCATCCGCGGATACGTTTCGAACCTTATTGTCGCGCCGCCGAGCTCGTACTGGGCGATGTCGCGGTCGATTTCCATGGTGACTATGAACCCGACTTTGTCGAGGATCTGCTCGACCGCCGCGAAGTCGTCGACGAGCGTCGATATCTCTTCCCTGATCTTGTAGGGCCCCTGGATCTCGGTGCGCCCCTTCCAGTCGAGATACGTCTTCGCGGATCCGCCGCTCTCGTAGCGCCTTACGCGTAGAACCTCGTCGCGATCGGCGAGCTCTCGCGATTCGGCGTCGTACCGTCTGTCGACAAGTCGGCCCTCGTAGGTTAGTCTCGCTCCCGCTCCCTCTGCCCGCTTGCGCGTTGCGGCGAGATCAGCGACGACCGCCTTGAGCTCGAACTCAAGCATTCAGAATCGTCTCCAGCACATCTTCGGTGTCGACGAGAGAAGGAATTGCCGCGTAAGGATTGCAGGCCTCGAGCTGCTCCACCGTGTAGTGTCCGCTCGCCACGCCGATGGAACGGGCGCCGAGCGAGCGCCCGCACTCGATGTCGGCGGGTGTGTCGCCGATGACGACCAGCCGCTCGCCGGCGATGGCCAGTCCCAGCGTCTCGCTCGCTCTTCGCTGGGCGATAGCCGGCAGCTCGGGGCGATGCTCGTGGTCAGATCCGAAAGCGTTGATGCGAAACCGATCGGGGTCGATCCCCGCCGCGGTCAGCTTTATTCGCGCCCCCGACTCGATGTTCCCCGTCAGCAGTCCGAGGACAACGTCGTTCCGCGCTTCGAGAGCATCTAGTAGCTCCACCACTCCCGCAAGCGGCCGCACGCTGAACTTCCCACTCTCCGCCCCAACGCGGAGTCCTTCGAGATACAGAGCGATGAGTTGTTCCATGCGCGAATCGATGTGATCGTCCGAATGTCCTTCCAGTCGCATCGTGTCGCGGACGATCTGCTTGTCTGTTTTTCCATCGTAGCGGTACGCCGGATCGCCTGGAGACCCGAACACTTCCGTCAATGCGCGCTGCATTGACGCCCGACCCATTCCCTGCGAGTTGAGCAACGTTCCGTCGATGTCGAACAGAACGAGTCTCATGTTCTCGTCAGGAAAACTCCGGCGATGATCGTCGCCGCGCCAACGCCCTGGAATATCGTCGGCGTCTCACTGAGCACGGCCCAGGCGACCAGAAGAGCGACGATCGGCTGAAGATTGGAGTACACCGCCGTCCGCGTCGGGCCGAGGACACGCAGTCCGCGATACCAGAAGAAGTAGGCGACGCCCATCGATATCACGCTCGAATAGAAAACGGCCAGCCAGCCGCCGATTCCCACGGCAGACCAATTGGTCGAGAGCAACGCCGGAGCAGATGCGAACATCAGCGGGATCGCTCCGCCGACCAGCGTAATCGCGGATAGCTTGACGATGTCGATTTGCGATGCGTACGGCTGAAGGCCGATCGTGTACAACGACCAGCATATGACGCCGAGAAAGACAAGGACTGCGCCGAGCAATGTCGTGTCGCCGCTCGACTCCTTCGCGCTCCCGACAATCACCAGCGCAACGCCAATGACGGACAGTCCGATGCCGACCAGCGTCGTCCGCTTCACGCGCTCCATCCCCCGCGCACGTGCAATCAAGGCGATGAACGCCGGTGCCGCCCCCACAATCAACGACGCGTTTCCAGCGCGGGTCCGAGCTACCCCGAGCACGAAGAAGAGCTGGTACAGTCCGTTGCCGAGCGCGCCGAGGAGAAGGAGTGCAACGATGTCGCGACGGGGAAGATTGATTCCGCCTCCGACAAACGCGGCCGCGAGGAGAATCAGTGCTGCCACTCCCACGCGCAGGCCGGTGAATGCAACCGGGTTGAAGATGTGCGTGGCGTACTTGACGACGACAAAATTCACCCCCCAGATCACCGCCATCGTGAAGAGGAGGATATCGGTCAATCCGTACGCCGGGTGTGCTGCCGGCTCCGCTGTTATCGCCGAAGGATGGGTAGCTGATTCCGTCATCGACGAAAACTAGCCGGGTAAGGCGCGTCGCGGCTACTTTGCTTGATGCACATCTCTTTCGCCGTCTTCGCCGACGCCGCCAACCTGTCGCAGGAAGGAAAGCTCAACATCCTCGGCGTCTTCGACGCGGTGCAGGTGACGGGGCTGCCCACAATCCATCCGCGCACGCACTTCGTCGTTCGGCTCAAGGCGGATGCAGACGACACGGGACCGCACAAGCTCACCTTCCGCTGGCTCTCTCCGTACGAGGAGGAGCTGTGGTCATCCTCCGGAGAGATGAGCGTGGCTCAGGGCGCGAATCCGGTATTCGAGATGGATCTCCCGATCATCGCCGTGGTCGATCTCCCGCTCAACGTCGCGGGCCAGTACACAATGCAGGTCGCACTAGATGGTCAACCGACGGCGACGGCTCGATTGTTTGTGACGGGTCCCACGCAACAACCGATGGTGACCGGTACGCCGAACGGGATGCTGAGTTAGGCAGAAAATGCAACTGAACACTACCTGCCGGCGGCCATCGGCGGGCCAGCCTTGGGCTACGTGTTTCCTGCGGCTACATTCGTGCGCCCGCGGCCAACGGCCGGCCCGCTCACCGCCCCCGGCAGGTAGTGTTCAGTTATGGGTTGAGCGTCAGAGGATCCTTCGCCCGAACCGAAACCGTTGAACAAGCAGCTCGCAGTACTCATCCCGACCAGCTAGATCATCGACAGCGTACCCCCCGCGCCCGAGCGCAAGGTGCACCACCCGCGTCTGTCCGAGCGAGATGGCCACATGGGTGATCTTTCCACCCGCTTCGTCGGAGAAAAAGAGAAGATCCGCCGGACGTAGATCGCGAATCTTCTCCACCGGCTCGCCAGTGGTCGCCTGCATCCACGCATCGCGCGGCACTTCGACGCCGTGGAGATGAAATGAGCTGGACACGAGTCCCGAGCAGTCACAGCCCCACGGCGTCACCCCGCCCCACTCGTACGACGTGCCCTCGAAGTACGTCATCGCTGTGGCGGTGATCGAATCCGGCGCCGGCGGAAAGCTGTGGCGGCGCTCATCGAGCGTCATCGCGAGACCGCCGAACCTTTCCTGACCTTCCGTCACAAGAGCGCCAAGCGGAAGCTTGCGCGTTGCGCCGTGCTCATCGCGCACTGTGCATCCCAGCGAAAGCGGGCGCGGATCGTCCCATCCGGTTTCTGAGAGTGCCGGAACCGGCTCCGGCATCGTCACCACGTACCCCTGATGCACCCAGCCCGGATATCCGTCAGCGCCTTTCACGTGCAGCCACAAGCCTTTTCGCTCGACAACGAGCGCGATGTGCCCGTGAAGAAGCTGCGATACCTGCGTCGTTCTTACGTCGGGCTCACACAGCATCGGCGCGATCGCGGCGATGGCGGTGACGTGCTCGCTCAATGCTCCGGCCAATCGATCTTGGGTGAACGGCTCGGCGTCAACGGCGGCTCCGGTCGCTTCGCGACGCAGCTCTTGCACAGCGTGATCCCGCGGAAGTTGCAGATGATGCAGACGAAAGTTCCGCAGTCAGTGCACGGGTACCCTTCGGACGCGCGCTCCTCGTTTCCGCAGGAGCGGCAAATCATCGAGTCCTTTTCTCGCAGATTTTTTGTCATCGGGTTCGCGGACCAAAGCCCATTGCCAAAGCTCGTGTGAGCATCGTGAACGTCGTAATTGACGAGCCAGCAACGCTTTAGAAACGCCAGTTGCGGAAAAGGTCGAAGCCAAGCTGGGATGGCGTCTGAGTAGGGGTGATGAGAGCCGTGCCTTTGTCACACCTGGTATTGCTCGATCCCGGCTCGATCGCGGCCTGCGCGCTGTACAGCGAGCTGATCCGGTACTCCAGCTGAAGACCGAGATTTTCCTTGAACGCGCCTGGATTCACGAAGCATAATCCGGTGCTCAGTCCAAGGAACCAGCGGCTGCCGAGCTGCTTGCCGAGAACAGCGCGAGTGTTGAGCAAACCGAAATAGGGGGAGCTACTGGTCGCGCCCGGCGCCGTGGGATCCGTGTTGACCGCGGTCTGCAGCTCGACGATGTCAACCAGCTGTCGCGGCACTGCATTCGTGAAGATGTTGCTGAGCGCGCGCACGCCGATCCCCGCGACCTGGCCCGTGGTATTGTCCAGACCCACCGCCGGCTCGCCTGTTACGAGGTAGCTGAGCAAGTCGCTCTCCGACAACGGGAGCTGGTCGGGATTTCTGAGCGACAGCTTCGGCTGCGACAATGTCCCGGTGATGTCTACCTCTACCCGCACGTCGCGGCCATTTACGCTCTTGCTCGGCTGCCGCACGGTATGAATGGCCTTGATGTCGAGCGACGGATTCAGATCTGGCGTACCCGAAAAGCGAAGCAGTCCGCTCTGTACATCGAAGGTCGGCTGAATGAAGGGATCGACGAGGTTGAGCCGGTACGTCCCCTTGTCGGCGCTGAGAAGTCCCTCGAGCGCGAGCTTGGGAGGCTCGCCAGGATTCGGCGGAGCGAGCGTGACGTTCAGCGATCCTCCGAGCTTCACGTTTGCTTCCGACGAGCGGAGCCACACGTCGGGCCCGATTTCGACGGCGACATTTTCGAGCCTGAGATTGCGGGCGACAGCCTTCGGCGCCCGTGGAAGCACCTCGCGGTTCTGCGAGAGCAGCGTGTCGGCGACGTTCTGGAATTCCGGGTCGCTTAGATCGATGATTTCCTTCTTGATGACGTCGGGGATATAGATCGTCCCGCGCTCGACGCGCACGTTGCCGCGCATCACGGCGTCCTGCGTTGAGCCAGTCAACGTCACCGGCGGCCCCGTCGATATGTCGAGAGCCGCCAGACCAGGCTTGTCGATCGCGTGAAAATTGGACGCGTTGGCCGTGAGCGAGAACGACGGATTGTCGTAATGCTCGAAGCTCACGGTGCCGGTGACGGAAACCGAGCCGCGCTTGTCCTTCACCGTCTCCGCGGAAAGCTTTCTGATGTGAACCGTGTCACCGGCCAGCGCGATGTCGGCAATGATGCGGCTGTAGCTGGTGCCTAGATTGGAAAATCGCGCGAACCCATCGGCGAGCGAGATCTGACCGAACAGCTGGGGCTGCTTGATGCTCCCGCGAACATCGACGTCGGCCACGATCGCGCCGCGCGCGTCGACCAGCCCCGGAACGAATGCGCGGAAGAGTCGCAGGTCGACGCTGTCCGTTCGCACGTGCCCCTTGATCGAGTCGCTGTTCAGTCTCACGTTCTCGACGACGAGCTTGGCCTTGCTGCTGTGCTGGAGCAGAAGCGAGTCGAGTGCGAGGAAGCCCTTCGAGAACTGGATGCGCGTTGGATATTGCAGGCGGTAGCGATTGGCGGAATCCACCTGCACCGCGGCCGAGTCCAGTCGGACGATTGTCGTGTCGCTGCTCCGCGTGAGATTTCCGGCGAGCTCCGTCTGCACTCCGCTCTCACTCAGCATCGACGCGCTGAAATGTCCGGACGTCGGAGACATGAGCGCGACGGATGCCCTGATGTTGCGGAAGCCGACGGGCCCGAGCGCGACCGTATCGGCGCCGAATATCAGGGACCCGTGTATTTCCTTGGTGACGTCCGCCAGCAGGATAGAGCCGCGTATGCTTTCCACGCGACGCATCCCGAACATCACGTCATTCGCTCTGACTATTCCGTTGAGCGCGAGGTGATCGATGCTTCCGGACAGCTCGCCGGTGAGCTCGGCGCTCCCATGAACCGAGTCCATGGCAGCATTCGTCTCGAGACTGGGCACCAGCGCTCGCAGTCGCGACAGGGAATCCATCATGGCGCTGAACTTGAGAGTTCCGGTGTGGGTACCGCCCAACCCGAAGGTGCCGGACGCATAAGCTCTCAAACCGGTTGCATTCAGGGCGACGGTGTCGACGGTCGCCACTCCATTGGCCAGATGCACGCGCGCCACGGAAGGATCGACGCGGAAGCCGGCAACTGTGGATCGCTCGATCGATGCGACCGCGCTGCCCACAAGGGTCGGAAGTGATTCACCGCGCAGATCGAGATCGTATTGGCCGGTGAGCTGCGTATGCGGCAGCGTATTCTTCTCGAGCAGCGTGCGCAAATCGAGCGCGGTGGTCGTCGCTCGCCCGCGCGCGGCGTACTCCACTGGATCCGCGTCGACCACTCCGTTGAACCCGAACGTGCCGGCGGCCCCGGTGAGATTCGTATTCACCAGCAGGTTCGGAGAGGTGCCCTTCACCTGCACCGGCCCCGCGTAGCTTCCGCGCAGCGCAAGCAGGGGATACGAGTGCGAGAGCGCAGTGAACGAGAGTGGCTGCGCCTGGAGAGCCAGATCGTAGTTGAGATACTTGCCCCACGTCACCCGGCCGTTGCCCGTAACGTGTGAAACGGGCTGCGCGCCATCGTGGTGGGTGAGATCCGCGTTTCTGAAGCGTACGTCGAGCCACGACGAATCGAGCGCTGCAGTACCCGACACAGTCCCTTTGATCTTCGGGAAGAGAGGATTGAGATACTGCAATGTCCGCAGGTCGAGTGTCCCCACGTCGACGTGGAAGTCGTGAAACGCGGTGAACGCCGGAAACAGGATGTCGAGCTCCCCTTCTCCGCTCGCGGTTGTGATCGCTCCCGGCACGTGCGCGTCGGAAAACACCAGCGATGATCGATCCAGTCTGAAATGATTGAGCGGTCCGCCCGGTCCCTTCACGTTGCCGGTCAGCTTCCCCTGCCAGTCGTACGGAAAAGTCTTTCCGTTGAGCGTGCGGAGCAGATTGAAATCAACCGGTGCTGCGTCGAGATCGAGGTTCTTCACAGCCAGTACCGGACCCCCCGTCGAAAACGTCATCTGTCCCAGCAGATGTGACCCGGTCGTGCGCACATCCATTTTCGTGAGCACGTAGTCCAGGAATCGCGGATCGCGCTCGCTCCGGATGTCCAGCTCCATCTTCCCGCCGCCAGTCGTAGGAAGCGTCGGATATACCCAGTCGACGTCGCTCAGCGCGACCGAATCCCCGACGACGTGCACGTAGTAGCGGATTGGCAGATCGCTTCCCCATACCACGCTTCCGCGCGCCCTTCCCGTCGAGCGCGGTAGATCCCAGTGCTCGGCGTCGATGAATATGGAATCGCCGAGGTTGAGGAACGTTCCCGAGATGTTGCGGAACTTGAAGGGCGGGTCGCTTTCGGTGAAGCTCGCGCTCTTCACGCGCACGAGACGACCGACGGTGTCGGGGTCCGCGATGCGCGCGAAACCAACGCTCGCGTCGGCCCTCGTCCACCGCCAGGTTCGCGCGAAACCCTCACGGGTTCGGCGAATTTCGTGATCCGACCGCGTCAGCTCGAACCTGATCGCGCTATCCAGCTTAGCCCCGCGCAGCGAATCCGCCGGGCGCCAGGGAAGAGTCAAAGTGAACGTCGCGTCGTGAACCGCGGATGAGTCGATGACGACGTATTGTCCGAAGCCGCGCTGGTTGCGCTGCTGCTTCTCGACGCTCGCGGGGAAGATCCGCCGCCAGTTCCAGTCACCGTTCGCGTGCTGGCGAAGATGGATTACGGGACGCTGAACCTGCAGGTTGCTCAGGAGAATTCTGCGATCGAACAGGTCGCGCGGGTCGTACGATACTGTGACCGGCCCCGACGCAACGAACACGGAATCCTCGTCGTCGCGGATCTCGAGCGAGTCGATAGTGACACCGTTGAAGAAGCCACCGCTCATCCGGCCGATGTACACCTTCCCCTTCACCTGTCCGGCGAGCATCGACATCACCATTCCGCGCACGCGCTCCTGCCCGAAGCCCGTGTGCGTCACGCCGATCACGCTGAGGACGAGTATCACGCCGAGCCCCACCAGCACAATGGCGCTCGCGAGAACGATGCGGAGACGGCGTGTCATTCGGAGCTAGAACGCCTGGCCGATGGCAAAGCTGAACGTGAGCTTGCTGCGGAAGCGATTGTCCTGCGGGGGTTGGTACGTCGCCGGACACCCACCTGCGATGATGTCCTGAGTGATGGTCACAGCGCCCGTCTGGGGATCCTTGGGAGAGAAATGCGTCGGCACGCCGTTGTTCGGGCTCACGCACAGGAGCGGCGCACCCACGAAATTCGCCGCCGTCGCTTCGTAGTAGAGCGGCCCCGGAGTTCGGCGGTAGGGGTTGTATCCGACAGCAAAGCGCACCGGCCCAACCGGGGAAAACGCGGTAATCTGGATACCCGGAGTGACCTTCAGCTTCAGGCCGCCCAATGCCGATGCACTCCCGCGATTCCATACCTGACCCGCGTCGGTGAACAGAGTGAGCTGGAGCAGCTCCGGAAGTATCGGACTGCGAAGGCGCAGCTCGACGTTGCCCACTACCAGACTGTTGCCGCCCACCGGAACGACTCTTCTCTGGATCCCGCTGGTGTCCCTCACAACGGTGTCAGGCAGACCGCTCATGGCAGGAGTCACGATCAGAAACGGAGTGGACGCGATGTAGATCGCCGACCCCAGCTCGTTTTGCGCAAACCCGCGCACAGTTGTCGGCCCACCCGCGTACAAACGCTCTGACGGCGGGATGAATCCGGTCGCCGAGCCGAGGCTCCGTCCGTACACGACTCCGCCCCGAATCCTCAGCGCCAGGACGTTTCCGCCGCCGGCGCTGATGTACCGAGAGCCATCGCCCACGAACTTGTTGAACTGCAGCGCGGTGTCCGACAAAATGAACGGCGAAGAATGCCGGGCTTCGACGCGAATGATCGACCCGCGCGTCGGCGACAACAGGCTGTTGGAGTTGTCACGCGTCACGCTCAGGCTCAGTATCGCGAGCCGCTGCGTCTTCTCGACGCGCTGCCGTTCCTCGGCGTCGCACAGGTTGAACAGAGCGCAGAAAAGCGCCGGCTGCGCTTCGGTTCGGCCGAGGTCCATCGAATAGCTCAGATTGACGGGCGTACGCGTGACCGAGCGCCAGACGACGGACGCCACACCTCCGATCGCGGTCGTCCGGCGGTACGCGTTGTATTCCGACACGCTCTGACTGTACAAAGTGAGAGTCGGGACCGTCCTCAGCCCGAAAAACACGGGACTCCGCAGAGTGGCGCCCACGTAATAGCTGAGAAGATTGCTGAAGACGTCGTTCTTCGCCGTGGGGCAGAATCCCGGTGCACCGTTCAGGGGACGGCCGATGCCGATCTTCGAGACTCGCCCGTTCAGATCGAGCCGGCGCGCGCCATTCAGGAAGTTGTAGTCTGTGTATTCGCTCGTTACGCGAAAGCAGTCGAGCGTTCCGTATCCCACACCGACTCGCGCTGCATGCATTGGCGCTTCGGCAAGATTCGCGTAAAGCGTCATCAGCGAATCGCGGCTCGAGTCCGGGGTTATCGAGACGTGCTGATACGCCTCTGTTTGATACAGCGCGCGCTGCGCATCCACGATCTCGTTTTCGCGGAACAGCCTCCCCGAGTCGAGGCCCATGATGCGGCGCACGATCCGGGTGGGTATCTGCTGCTTCCTTTCCCCTAGGGGCGTTACCTGAATCTTGATCGCGCCAATCCTCGTTCTTGGTCCGGCCGAAACCGTCAACGTGTCCCACGCGCTGAGCGTGGTGTCGATGACGGCGAAGCTGTTGCCAGCATCGGCCCTGGGATACCCGTTGTTGTGCAAGCGCTCGCGAACAGTGTCAGCCGCGGCATCGAGAGCGAAGCGGTCGAACCTCCCGCCCTCGTGCACGGGAAGATCGCGAATTATCTGGGCTCTCTCGGGTACCGAGTCCACTCCGCGCAGGACAAAGGATCTCAGTATGATCGGGGGGCCTTCGTTGATTTTGAATCGTACCTCGACAGCCCCCTTCCCCAGTGGCTTGACGACGGTATCTACGGTCACTCTTGGGTACCCCCGACGGCGGTAAAAGATTATCAGCCGGGCGCGATCGTTCGGGAACTCACTACGGTCCAGGCAATGTTTGACCGTGAACGGCAGGTA
>DATCPG010000144.1:0-5661 GCA_036570225.1 Gemmatimonadaceae bacterium
CATCTCCCCGAAGAGATGGCGCAGCTCGCTGTTGGGGTCGCCGTCGTCCACCAGTTCCATCCCGCCATCCGCCGATACACGCAGCAAAACCGGGTTCGCCAGCATCGCGCGACGCTTGAGATCCGCGAGTGACGCTGCCGATGCGGGACTCATTGCAACGGAATCGGTGATCGTCCGCATCAGAGTGCCGCCAGAGGTGTACTGCTCCGCGATCGCGCGGGTAAATACCTCGAACGATGTGGTCATCGAGCTGGCATTTGGTCGCTGCCCCCGCTTGGTGCCGGTCATCTCGACTGTCTGCGACAAGTGCATGCGCAGGGTGTCGCCGATGTGGGGGCGGATCTGGAGCAGGACGGATTGGGCGGAGATTGCCTGCGCGAAAACCAACAATGCGACAAGGAGGGAAGCGGGAAGGGGGAAACGGGAGGAGAGACGAAGGATGAGGGATGACGACCGCGACACCGACCGCTTCCCGCTTCCCGCTTCCCGCTTCCCCCTTCCCGCTCTAAAACCCATAAGGATCATTCTCCGGCACGGAGCGAATGCTGGCCGCCATCGGACGCTGTGCCGGCTGCGCGGGAATGATCTTCCGGAACTGGGAGCTGAAGTACGCCTTCACATCGTTGGGCCGGGCGAGCAGCGTGGCGTTTCGCGCGCGAATCACTTCCTGCTCGGTGTACAGCGCGGTTATCTCCTGAACCCACGGCAGCGTAATCGTCGGATCGAGCGGTCGCAGCGCGCGAAGGATCGCCGCCTCGAGCGAAATCTCACTCGCCTGCGGGTACCGCTCCGAGCCTTCGCGACCCTGCATCACTGAGGGACGCGGGAAGCGTACAAAAATCGGCTGCGTGAAATGTGGGTGGCGAATCATCAACTGTCCCTTTTCCAGTGTCGCGAGCTTGGTTCTCGTCGCCGCGCTCAGTACGGCGTACCCGGGCGTCGAGAGCTCGTCCGGATCCATCCTCCCGAACAGCGCGGTGCCCGAGTTGCCGACGACGCGACGGTGCACCTGCGACCGGAACTGCTGCGCGCTGAAGAGCACCAGGCCCAGGTAGCGGCCCCGTTCCGCGATGTCGAGCAGCATCTTCCGGACGTAAGTCTCCGGTCCATCGCCCGGCGCGTACTTGTTGAGCTCGTCGACGAACACCACGAGGTGTTTGACGCCGAGGTCCCTTCGCTCCAGGTGCTCGCGCAGCTTGGAGACGATGCGGGCGAAGATGAGGTCCTGCGCATCTTCCTCGAGGTTGGCGACGTCCACTACGTACACCGTCTTGTCCTCAAAGCTCCCGAACGGAAGGTCGCTCACGGCCCCGGAATCGGTCACCAGTCCGGCACAGCGCGTAGAGATGTTGGACAGACGATTCCGAACCTTTCGAATCGTCGCCACGTGATGCGTGCGCCAGCTCTCCCCGTTTTTCTTTTCCAGACCCTGCAGAACGTCCCTGAACCAGGCGTCCAGATCAGCAAATGACTCCACCCTGTGGCTCTTCGCGAGCACGCCGTCCGCCGCGAACTCCTTGTCGACGACGTTCTCGGTGATGAAATCGATCAACGCATCGGCCTTCGCATCGATGTCGTCCTTGTTCAGGAGGACTTCGGCGTACTGGAGCACCTCACGCAACCCCCAGGTCAACGGAGTGACATTGTCCAGCAGCTCCTCGTTGTTCCTGAACGTGTTCAGGGCGAGACCCTTCGCCGTGTACGGCGCGAAGTACTCGACTTTCTGGAAGGGCTTCGCCTCGACGCCAAGCTTCTCATAGAGCGCCTGGTCGGTCTTCTCCACTTTGCCTGGCTGGTCGAGGTAGCAGAGGTCCGGTCCCTTCACGTTGAAGCAGACAGCCGCGATCGATCCCTTCTCCTCGGGGAAATGCGTGAACAGCGACGCGAGCAGCCACTCGACGGCACTCGTCTTGGTTGCCAGGCCCGACACACCGGTGATGTTGAGGTGCGCAGCCTCGGGGCCGAGTAGAAAGTCCGCGTCGAGATAAATCACTGCGTCGGTTCCTCCGGCGCGATACACCCCCACCGGAATTCCGGTGTTCGCTCCCTCCTTGAGGTAGCTGTCCATCCGGAGCGCGACGTGCACGTCCGCTTCCTCGGCCAGGAAAACCTGTCCCATCGGCACGGGCTGCAGCGGCTCCTCGGGGATTTGCCGCAGCACGGCTGCGGTGTAGAGACGGATTTCAGCTCTCTCCGTCGAGGCGAATCCCGCCAGTGTCGGCGATCCGTCGTGGCCAAGCACGTCGTGCATGGGCGACTGGAGATCCGTGTAGCTGAATCCTTCGACGACGATCCCGTAGATGTGCGGAATCTGGCCGTCCATCGGCTGCGCCCCATCCACTCGCACTATCGTCCCGATGCCGACCGGCGAATTGATCGCCGTCCAGAAATGGAATTCGTGCGGAGTGTTGGGCTTCCGCTCCGTTGCGACGACGCGTCCCAGTGCTTCGCTCATGAAATGGCTCTCAGAAATTCCTCACAGTCCCTGACACCGTATGCCATCTTGTCCCACCGTCCGTCGGGGAGTGAAAGCGGAGTTGCCTCCGCCATGATCCATCTCGATATCTCGTTCGCGCGGTCCGACGGGCGTTCCCGCTCGGCCACCTCTACGCGGACCAATCCCCACAACGGGTCGCGGCCTTCTCCGCCACGCAGCCGGAGATACCAGCTCATTACGGAGTGGCGCGACCGCGGCGACACGCGAAACACCGAGGATCGCTCGCCCTTTCGCAGACCAAGCACGATGCGGAGCGCATCGTCCTCGACATAGAGCGTGCGATGGCTCTTGATCACACCAACCGCGAGCGGCGACGACGCGACGCCGGCGCTTCTGCTGATTCCGCCATCGATGAAGATCGGCGCTTCGCCCTGCGCACACCAAGCTTCTGCGAGCCGGTCCTCGAGCTCCTCCCGTTGCTGGTCGACGGCGCGAGTTGCGCGCTCGAGAAGGACCGCCGGATGCTGGCTCGGGTACTCGCCGCTCTTGTCCGCGGTCGATGTATCCACGATTTGCCAGCTCGCGTCAGCTGCATCGGTGTTCAATTCGGCGAGCGCGGGTAGATAACGGAGTGGGAGATAGATCTTGCGCTCCACGCGCGGCGGCTGGTGTCCCCAGGTTGTCATGCGGCGATCGACGCGAATTCTTACGGCAGCCGACACGGTGCCGATGACGATGGGCATCCCCAGGTGGTGCGCGACGATCTGAACCTTCTGCGTCCCGTCGAGGAACGCTCCGAATCCCGACTTCGCCTCGATCGAGAAGTCCGGAACACGCACGGCGCGCAATGCGGTTCCTTCGATAACCGTCGCAGCGCGCAGAGCCGGCGGATCACTCCCTGCGAGCGGCTCAACGGAGCCCGCGACATCCAGTACGCTCACTCCCGGGAGCCGCCGCATCAGCAATCGGAGCGCGGCCCGGCTCGCCGCGTCCGGGCCCGAGCTGCTTACCAGCACCGGCGCCTACTCCAACCCGATGTCCCACGCCTGCTCGAGGTCTTTCTTCGAGTAGGCGCGGAATGCGGTGAGTGTGTGGGTCGATTTGACGCCCGGGACTACCGTGACTTCCTCCGTTACGATGCGCGCGATCGCCTCGTGCTCGGCGACCTCGATCATCGCGACGAGATCCCATTCGCCCGAGACCGAATAGACCTGCGAAACGCCATCTATTCCCGCCAGCTTTGTCGCGCATTTGGCGATTAACTGCGGCTCGGCCTTGATCAATACGATGGCGGTAATCATGGGGACCCCGATGCTGCTATCTTTGGTGAGCGGCGTCGCCGCGAGGGTGAGACATATAACGATACCGGCGGGGCGGATACTACGCCACGTTGCAAAATAGAGGTTGAGGATGTTGGAATCGGAGGAAGTCGGAGAGCGCCCTTCCGGACAACCGGGCCGCCCCCAGAATCTGGTTTACACACTTCCGCATACGACCGAGTCGATTGCGGAATTTCTGACTCCGGTCCTGACGCGTGTCGATCCAGCGGCAGGAGGCACGCAAGTCGTGGTCGTGACTCGCGATGCGGAGACGGCGCTGACCATCTCCGAGACCGTACATCGGATTACGGGTCCGGCCGGAATCGAAGTCGTTCCCGTCACCACTGCCCCTCGTGCCGCCCGGATCTTCAACACGCGGCCGGTGCTGGCTGTCGCGGGTAGCGCCGCCGAGCTCGGCGGACTCGTCCGCGCTTCGCTTCTGAAGGTCGATTCCGTAAAAACAGTCGTCCTCGCCTGGGCCGATGACGTTCTCGAGGACGGCCCCGATTCGGTTGCCGCTCTCGAGGCCCTGCTCAGCGAGCTCGGCGATGCAAGTCGAGTGATCGTGGTGCGCAAAGTCACCCCGGTTGTCGAGAATCTCGTCGAGCGATACGCCCGCCGGGCGCGGCAGGTCGGAGCAGCGGAAGTCGAGGCTCCGCAAATGCCGGAGAATTACGAGCTTCCGATCGTCAGGCACATCACCGTCAGCGCGAGCGCGAGACCCGCCGCGCTCAGACGTCTGCTCGACGACCTCAACCCGCCTTCAGCCGTCATAGTGGCGCGCGACGGTCCAACCCTCGAGAGCGCCAAGCAAACTCTCCGCACGTTGGGCTACCACGATGACGACCGGAATATTCGGGTAACGCAGAGCGATTTCGGAGGTCCGGCCCACGCGGTGATTTTTTTCCAGCCACCGGTCACGCCAGCGGAGCTCCAGCGCGCCGCACAGGCAAAGCCGGTTCAGGTCGTGGTGTTGGCGAGACCCGGCGAGATCGCGTGGCTCAGAGAGCTGACCGGCGGACGGCTCGCGCCTTTCAATCTCGCCGGACCTGAGCGCCGAGCGCATGACCGCGAGGCGGCGGTTCGACAGGAGCTGAGGGCGGTGCTCGACCGCGGCGTTCCTCCACGCGAGATCATCGCGCTCGAACCGCTCCTAGAGGAGTTCGATGCCTCAGAGCTCGCTGCCGCGGCGCTTTACCTTCTCGAGCGCGAGCGAGCCCAGCGTCGCGCGGCCGCGGAGAACGCTGCTCCTGCCGCGAAGCCACGACCGACGGAAGGCGGCGATCGACCCGGAGCTGCAACAGGCGGCATGACGCGCCTTTTCATGACTATTGGAACCCGCGACGGAGTGAAGGTCGGCGATCTGATGGGTGTGATCGCTGGCGAAGGTGGGATTCCTGGCGACCACGTTGGCAAGATCGACCTCCGCGAGAGCCACGCTCTCGTCGAAGTCGCCGATGCCGATGCAGCTGGAGTCATCGCCCGCGTCAATGGCGCAATGATCCGAGGCCGCAGAGTGGTAGTGCGTGGCGAGCGTGACAAGGAAGAGAGAGAGCGTTCCGCGAGCAGTCCGAGGGGCGATCGTCCAGACCGCGGAGCTCGCGAACGCGGACCTCGTGATCGCGGTGCGCCGCCGAGAGGTCGGCCGGGCGCTCCGCGTCGAGGCGGACCGCCGGACAGATCGAGCCGCGGAGGTCCGCCCCGTCGAGATCGCGACCGGTCGTGAGCGGACCGAGCGGACCATTCCACCAGGCCGGTGGATGGATTGAAGTCATTGCCGGCGTGATGTTCAGCGGAAAGAGCGAGGAGCTCATTCGCCGCGTGCGGCGGGCGATCATCGGCCGGAAACGGGTGCAGGTATTCAAGTCCCACCTCGACGCCCGGTACGCGGGCATCTACACGGTC
>DATCPG010000145.1:0-17436 GCA_036570225.1 Gemmatimonadaceae bacterium
CCCGCCACGACATCAGCCAGCGCGATTCCCGATTTCATTGGAGCTCCGTCCCGCTCCCCGGTTACCGCCATCCATCCGCACTCCGCCTGGACGACAAAATCGTAGCTTGGTCGGGGGCTGTCGGAGCCGAAACCGGAGATCGTGCACCAGATGAGGGAAGGGTTTCGGTCGAGCAGCGCTTCTGCGTCCAGCCGAAGCCGGGCGAGAGCACCGCTCAAAAAGTTCTCGAGAACCACATCCGCTTCCGCGATCAGACCTTCTACCAGCCGCCGATCTTCGGCAACGGACAAGTCCGCAACGAGGCTCTTCTTGTTCCTGTTGACTGAGAGAAAGTAGGCGCTTTCCCCATCGCGATCGAACGGGGGTCCCCAGCCTCGAGTCTCGTCTCCGTTTGCCGGCCGCTCGACTTTGATGACGTCGGCACCCAAGTCGCCGAGCATCATTGAACACACCGGTCCAGCAAGCACACGACTCAAATCCAGCACTTTTAGCTTCATTCGCGGCTTATGACGAGTTAATGTAATACGACTGGCGCCAAACTGTTCGTGATACGCTGTGGAACGCGCCGAATTGAATCGGCAAGCGAATGTAAGTCACCCCACCTTGTTTTAGTCCCGAAAAATCATATACTTAGCGCCGTTCGAGCCCCTGATAACGGGGTCAACCAGAACTCCTGCGATTTCACCCGTCAGCAGCACCCCTTCAGCTGACCGGAGTCCATAAATGCCCGATAGAGAAAAGCCAGCAGTTGCTACTCCAACAGCACCTGCTCCCGCCGTCGGCACGGCAACCGTTCCGCCCGTCGTTCCTCCGCGGAGAAGTCCAGGCCATCGCGGCGCCGATGTAAAAGATACCGTCGCCGAGATGGCGGCCAAGGCGCATGAGATAAGTCTGGAGGCTGGCAGCAAGATGGCTGCGGCCATGAAAGATGTCGTCGGAGCCGCGGCCGGACTCACCGGCCTCGTGCTCGAGAGCGCGCGCGACCTCCTCCAGTACATGGTGCGTCGCGGTCAGATGACCCAGGAAGAAGCTGATAAGCTGATGCGCGAGGTCGAGGCTTCTCATTCGAAGAGAAAGCCTTTCACTCCACCACCCAGCTCTGCTGCGAAGCCCGCATCAAAGGTCGAGGCGGCTCACGCCCCAGCAGTCCATAGACCGCACGCGCCGGCTCCGATCAAGCACGTCGCGAAACCCGTGGCCAAGCACGCTCCCGCCAAGAAACCGGCGGCGAAGAAGCCGACGATGAAACCTGCCGCCAAGAAGCATGCGGTCAAATCGTCGGCGAAGTCGAAGCCCAAAGCCTCCGGCAAGACAGCGAAAAGAAGGTAGGACGTGGTCATACCGCGTGGCGATGCAGTCGCGCTCGCCCGCGCTCTGATACGTATCGACTCGAGAAATCCCATCCTCGCTCCGGGCTCACCGGGCGAGGGTGATTGCGCTCGTACCCTCGCCGAAGTCCTCGACGACTGGGGGTTTGCCGTTCAACTGGTGGAGGCCGCACCAGGTCGTCCCAATGTTGTGGCTCGCCTGGGACCGGCGGATGCGCCGGCGCTGATGCTCAACGGACATATCGACGTAGTCGGCGTCGAAGGAATGGTCCACCCACCATTCTCCGCCGATCTTCGCGGTGGCCGGATCTACGGCCGCGGCTCGGCGGACATGAAGTCTGGCCTTGCGGCGATGTGCGCGGCCGCCGCGACCAGCGCAGGACGGGAATCTGACCGACAGATCCTCATCACCGCGGTCGTCGACGAAGAATACGAGAGCCTCGGCATGCGCGCCTTACTCGCCGCGGGAGTTCGCGCTGAACTGGCGATCATCACCGAGCCGACGAGACTCGCAATCTGCCCGGCGCATCGCGGCTTCGCCTGGTTCGATGTGGAGCTGAAAGGCAGGGCGGCCCACGGCAGCCGTTACGATGTCGGCATCGACGCGATCACTCACGCTGGCCTCCTTCTCACCGAGCTCGACCGGCTAGAGCAGACCAGGCAAGTGGGTCCGACGCATCCTTTGCTCGGCCGCGGCTCGCTCCATGCCTCGAAAATCCATGGCGGAGTGGGAATGTCGACTTATCCCGAACGCTGCAGTCTGGCAGTAGAGAGACGTACGATTCCGGGCGAGTCGATTGAGAAGGCGACGCGCGAGATCACTGACGCGTGCTCTCGCGTAAAAGCGAACCGTCCGGAGCTCGACGCCAGCGTTACATTGAATACTGCACAGCTTCCGAGCGATGTGCCTGTCGACGCGCCGGTGGTGCGAAGGCTGGTCGGTGCGCTGGAGCGCGAAGGAATTCCGGTAAGCATCGAAGGGCTATCCGCGTGGACGGATGCCGCTTTGCTCAACGAAGCCGGCATTCCGACGATTTGCTTCGGGCCTGGCGACATCGCTCTTGCTCATGCGGCCGAGGAATTCGTACCGGTCGATGACATCGAGCTGGCGACGAGAGTACTCGCTCGCGTCGTTCGCGAGTGGTGCGGAGAAGCGTAAAGGACGCGCAAGGAGAGCCTTCATTGCCACAGTGGACTCACAAGCAGTACGACATGCTCGAGCGCGCAATCACCAACGGAAAACGGATTTCAGCTTACCGCCGTGGAACGGAGTATGTGGTCGTTCCGATGAGACTTCGCGTGATCAGCGGGCGCGAAGCTGTCGAAGCGACGCATCCGACGACGGGCGATCAGATCACACTCTACCTGGACGAGATGGACAGCTTTGAGGTGGTGAAGTGACGCGCGCAAAGTCCGGAGACCTCGTCGCGATCTACGCCGACGAGTCGTGCATCGGCAACGGACGTGACGGAGACAACCCGGGCGGCGCGGGGGGATTGATCGAATGGCTCCATCCTGAATCCAGCGAGGTTACGCGCTGCGACTACTGGATCTCCGAGCCGTCCACCACCAACAACCGGATGGCTCTGCGATCGGTGATCGAAGCTTTTCGGGCCCTCTCTCGAAACGGCAACTCGTACCGCGTTGTGTTTACCAGTGATTCGAAATACATAGTAGAGGGGATGAACGCGTGGCTGCCGACCTGGAAGGCGCGGGGCTGGAAGAAGAAAAGCGGACCCATCCTGAACCTCGAGCTGTGGAAGGAGGCCGATGCCGCTGTGTCCCGGCACGAATGTCAGTTTCGGTGGGTACATGGCCACGCTGGCCACCCTCAGAATGAATACGCGAACCTCTTGGCGACGCGGGCAGCCGCGGAGCAGTCAAATTCTGGCGGGTTACGGCAATCGGAGTTCGACGACTGGCTCGAGGAGCAGCAGACAGGCCGGCTCCGCTTGAAGGACACCGCGCCTTTCCCCGATCTTCATTCATTCCAGCCGGGCAAACGAGCATGGACGACCTAGACCGACTGTTCCAGCGACTGGTGCATAACATCAGGAATGGGCACGCCGAATATCTGAGCGTGCCGTTCACGGTGCAGGAGCTGTACGACACTCTGGTACCATACAGACACTACCGCCGCGATCTCGGAATAGAAACGAATCAGGATTATGAAGCAGCGGTGATGCGGCTGTTGTCCGGAGAGAACGGATACGTGCGCGCCGATCAATCGATGCAGGACCGGCTGAAAGAAGAGTTGGCTTCCCAGCATCCGGATCTCGGTGCGTTTCGCGACTTCGCCGAGACGCGGATCTCTCTCGTCCCCGCCGCGGTGCAGAAGCTTGGAGTCGGGATCCCCGCTCAGAACGCGGGTGGATACTCGGTCGGGACGCTTGCAACGGGTGCCACCGGTGGCAACGGATCGACTGAAAGCACGAGCTTCTCGATACCGGCACTCTCGACGATGGAGCGGTCGGAAGGCTGTCGTTTTTGTGGCGGCACCTTGCCTCAGGGAAGGCCGGTGATCTACTGCCCGCACTGCGGTCAGAATCTAGCGGCGAAACACTGCGAAGGGTGCGGCGCGGAGCTGGATCCGGTGTGGAAGTTTTGTGTCAATTGCGGGAAGAAGTCCTAGACGGCATTTGAGAATCAAACTGCAATTGAACACTACCGGCGACCCGCTGATCGCTTCCCCCTGCAGGCAGCCCGCTTCAACAACCTCATGAGACCCCGGTGCGCCGTTCCCGAATTCTTCCGAAGGGTTACGCGAGTAGCGTAAAGCGGGTCGCCATCAGCTGGTCGCCGGTAGTGTTCAGTTGCAGTTGTCGTCCTATGCTACCTTTAGAATCATGCCGATTTCTCCTGGAGTGATGTTTCTTTCCGCCGTCCGAACCCCCTTCGGCACCTTCGGCGGCAAGCTGAAGGATTTCTCGCCAGTCGATCTGGCTGTTCATGCATCGAAAGCGGCGATCGAGCGGGCCGGAGTAACTGCCACCGACATGGATCAGACAATCTTCGGCAACGTTCTCTACACAACGAAGGATTCGATCTATTTCGCGCGGCATGTATCGCTCAAGAGCGGGTGCCGTCAGGAAACATCGGCCCTCACGTTGAATCGCTTGTGCGGCTCCGGATTTCAGGCCGTGGTTAGCGGAGCCCAGGAAATAATTCTCGGCGATGCACAGCTCTGCCTCGTTGGCGGTGCGGAGTCGATGTCCCAGGCGCCTCACGTCACTCGCGGCCTGCGCTGGGGAATCCCGCTCGGCAAGGGCCCAGTCATGGAAGACGTTCTCTGGGAGGGGCTGACCGACTCGTACGTCGGACTCGGCATGGCCGAGACAGCCGAGAATCTCGCCGAGAGATACAAGCTCGATCGCGGGTGCGTCGACGAGTTCGCGCTCCGATCACAGCAGCTCTCGAAGGCGGCATGGGACGAGGGAGTGTTCGACGACGAGGTCGTCCCCGTCCCCATTCCCAATCCGAAGTCCGGGAAGGTCGACGAGCTCGCAAAGGATGAGCACATGCGTCCGGACACTTCGGCCGAGAAGCTCGCTGCCCTCAAGCCCGCTTTTCGAAAAGGCGGGGTCGTCACTGCCGGCAATGCGTCTGGAATCGGTGACGGAGCTGCCGCGCTCGTGATTGCGAGCGAGAAATTCGCGAGCGACCGTGGGCTCAAGCCGCTGGGACGGCTGGTGTCGTGGGGAGTCGCGGGCGTCGATCCGTCCGTCATGGGGATCGGACCTGTGCCCGCATCCAGGGCCGCGCTCGCCAAGGCTGGCCTGTCGATGGACGACATGGATCTGATCGAGGTGAACGAGGCCTTCGCCGCGCAGACCTGCGCCGTCGAGCGCGAGCTCTCGCTCCCGCGAGAGAAGTTGAACGTGCACGGCGGTGCAATCGCATTGAGCCATCCGCTTGCCGCCTCCGGGGCGAGGATCACGGCCCATCTACTGCATGCACTGCGTGCGCAGGGAAAACGCTACGGCTTGGGGACCGCGTGCATCGGCGGTGGTCAGGGGATAGCCGTAATAGTCGAATCCATACATTAGAAGACCAGGCCGGTCTGAACGCAGAGGAGAACCATGACGCAGCTGATCCGGATATTCGCGGTGGCAGCCGCTGGTACAATGCTGGTCTCGTGCGCGTCGGTTGGCGGAGGCGCCGGAGGAACGGCAACGAACGGCGGCGCCGGCCCCGCCGCACAGATTCCCGGCGTGCCCAACGCCGTCTGGCCGATCAAGACGCGCGAGCACGTGGATCTCTGGCTGCATGGTTTCGCGATGCTGCAGGAGGACACGACTTTCGTCCCGTTCTTCAAGCGCGGGTACGGCACCAACATGATCGTCCTGAAAAACAGGGCGAACGTGGTGACGCAGCTCGATGCGAATCGCGACCGGCTGCGTGCCCGACTCACTGCCAATCCGCAGCTCGTCAGCGCCCAGTTCGTGCCGCTCTTCTTTTCATCGTGGACCGAGATGGCGGCGGCAATCGATGTATTCGTCCGCGCCGCAGGAGATCCGCGCTCCGCGTCGTCGCAGCAGCAGGCAGGCGCGATCGCATTTCTCGCCGCCTATTTCCCGACATCTGCCGATCGCGACTGGCTTCGGCTGTTTTCCCAGTCATTGAGCGACGAGAGCAGCAAGTTCTACCACTCGTACTGGGGTGAGCAGCAGCGCGAGCGGAGCAACGTGCTCGATCTGGTGGATACTCTGTGGCAGGGCAAGTATCGGCCGAGGATGCAGCGATTCCTCAACAATACGCAGCAGGCGCAAGGAGAAGTTTTGCTGTCCTTGCCGCTGGACGGCGAAGGCCGGTCACTGACGAACGGAAAGCAGGCGAACGTCTTCACGGTCACGTTCCCGGATCGTCCGAGCGATGCGGCGCAGGCGATTTACGTCATCTCGCACGAAGCGGTATCCGGTGTCGCCGCCACCGCGGTGAAGGACAACATCACGCCGGAACAGGCCCGCACCGGGATCGGCGACCGTTACCAGAGCGCGGCTGCGGTTCGCGGCGGAGCGCTTCTTCTCCAGAGCACGTCGCCGGAGCTCGTCGACGGATACATGCGCTACTATCTCGCCTCGGTGAATCGGGCGCCGGGCGCCAACGTGCAGGCCACGTTTATCGCGACGTTTGCCCTGCCCGACACCATCCGGGACGCGCTTGCTCGCCAGCTCGAGGTCGTACTCGGAGGGATTTAAGCAGATATAATTCTGCATGGCCGATGAGAAGTCTTCGCTTCCCGCTCGACAGACGCTGCTCGACAGACAGGCGCTCGAGCGCGTTCTCGCTCGGGCGGCGGAGCTCCAGGGCGCTGGATCGCTCCCCGAATCCAGCGATCTCATCAGCGAGAGTCAGCTTCGCGATATAGGAAACGAAGTTGGGCTGAGCCCCGCCACTGTCAATCAGGCGCTGGCGGAGGAGCGAACCCGCATCAATGTCCCAGCGGAGCGGGGCATCGTCGCACAGATCGCTGGCGCCGGATACGCGACGGCGACGAGAACCGTCCCCGGAAACCCGCGGGATGTGCTGGCCTCGATCGATTCATGGATGCAGAGGGAAGAATGCCTTCAGGTACAGCGCCGCTTCTCGGATCGAATCACGTGGGAGCCACAGCGGGGGTTGTTCGGGAAGCTGAGAAGAACCGTGAACTTCAGTGGCCATGCTTTCTATCTGGTTGACGCCTCACAGGTTTCGGCGACTGTCCTTCCGGTTGATTCGACGCGCGTGGTAGTGCGGCTCGACGCCGACATTCATCAGAGCCGCGCGAAACGAGTTGGCGCCGGCAGCGTGCTCGTGGTCGCGGGCGGCGCGGTTGGCGGGGTCCTGGGTCTGGGACTCGTCATCGCCCATCTACCGATTCTGATTGCCGCGGGCGCCGCCATGCTCCCGTTTGCGGGAGGCACGGCCGGCGCGTACAAGGTCGCACGCAGCCACCGCACTGTCCTGTCGGGAGTGCAGCTCGCACTCGAGCAGGTGCTCGACAGACTCGAGCACGGTGAGTTTACCAGGCCACGCCTGCGAGTCGGTCGATGAAGGAGATAAAAAAGGTCAGCGTCCTGGGCGGCGGCCTCATGGGCAGCGGAATCGCGCAGGTCTCCGCCGCTGCCGGATTCACAACCATCGTCCGCGAAGTGTCCGAAGCTCTCGCGGCAAAAACGCGGCAATCGATAGAGAAATCTCTCGCCAAGGGAATCGAGCGGGGGAAGACGACAGAAAACGAGCGTGCCACGGCGCTAAAGAATCTCCGGTTCGTCACCGATCTCGGTGAGCTCGCCGATTCCGATCTCTTCATCGAAGCCGTGGTCGAAGATCTCGCCGTCAAGAACGCCCTCTGGTCCGAGCTGAACGGAATCGCCAAATCGGATGCGATTTTCGCCTCGAACACTTCGAGCCTCACCATCATCGCAATGGCGACGGCGAGCGGACGCCCCGATCGAATGCTGGGTCTGCATTTCTTCAATCCCGTGCCGTCGATGAAGCTCGTCGAGGTCGTCCGCACAATAACCACCAGCGAGGAGACCGAGCAGCGTGCCATCGGGTTCGTGAAGGCACTCGGCAAGGAGCCGATCCGGGCGAAGGATAGCTCGGGATTCGTCGTAAACCTGCTGCTGATCCCTTACATGCTCGACGCGATCCACGCGCTGGAGTCGAACGTCGCTTCCGTCGAGGACATCGATAAGGGAATGCAGTTGGGGGCTGGCCACCCGATGGGGCCGTTTACTCTGCTCGACTTCGTGGGGCTCGATACTGCCTATAAAATCGCGGAGATCATGTTCACCGAATATCGGGACCAGCGATACGCTCCCCCGCCTTTGCTCAAGCGCATGGTGCTCGCCGGGATGCTCGGAAAGAAATCCGGTAAGGGATTCTACGACTACTCGACGAATCCTCCGCGTGTGAGCTGCCTGGGACTGTGATGCTTTCGCATCCGGGCAACGACCCGACCTCGTGAGTCCGCCGGGATTTCGCGGCACGTTCCGCGAGGACGACCTCGCCCGCGCCGTTTACTCGGAAGCCGCGGGAATCGCGAGAGTGATTCCGACGGCGGTCGCGGTGCCGGTGGACGCCGACGATGTGGTCACCCTCGTGCGGTGGGCCGCCGAGACCCGAACGAGCCTCATTCCGCGCGGGTCGGGGAGCAGCATGTCGGGGGGTGCGATCGGGACAGGAGTGATCGTCGATCTCTCCCGCATCAGTCGGCTGGGGAAATTCGATGAGAGAGGACGAACGGTGTGGGCTGATCCGGGCGTGCTCTGGTCTACGCTGGATGACGCCGCGAGAAAGCGCGGACTCCGCCTTCCTGTCGATCCGTCGAGCGGGAGCTTCTGCACTCTTGGCGGAATGGTGTCTACCAACGCCTCAGGCGCTCATACTCTTCACTACGGATCCACTCGCGCCTGGGTGAACGCGCTCGACTGTGTTTTCAGCGATGGTGATCGAGAGGTGATCACGCGCGGAGAGAACGCGCCCAAACGGGTCGCCGCCATCGCGAGATTCCTTCGCGACGCTCACGGAGAGATAGTCGCATCCGACAAGCGCCGTCCCATCGTCCACCCCGGCGTACGCAAGGAGTCTTCCGGGTACGCCATACACGATTACGCCACCAAGGCTGACCTCGTGGATCTGCTCGTCGGCAGCGAGGGCACGCTGGTCATCATTGTCGGAATCCAGCTATCACTCTCTCCACTGCCGGTGGCGACGAGCAGCGTTCTCGGCTCCTTCTCCTCGCTCGAAGAAGCGACTGCGGCCGCCATGATGGCCGTCGATACCGGAGCGAGTGCCTGTGAGCTTCTCGATCAGACATTCCTCGCTTACGCGGCCAAAGCGCCGAGCGCGGACGAAGCGCTGTGCGAGCTCGTGAAAGGCGCGGCGGCCATTCTCCTCGCCGAAGTCGAGGCCGAGAACGCTGAAGCGGCTGCCGCGCGCGCGGAAGATCTCGCGATCGCTTTCAAGGGCGCCGGTGCGCAGAACGTCGATGTCGCGCTGACTCCCGAGAGGGAGTACGATCTCTGGGAGCTGCGCCACGCCGCGAGCCCGATCCTGGCGGCGCTGGATCAGTTGACGTCGATGCAATTCATAGAGGACGGCGCGGTCCCCCTCCCGCGGCTACCGGATTACGTCGAGGGTGTGCGGCAAGCGCTCTCCAGGAGAGAGGTGAGCGGAGTGATCTTCGGACACGCGGGCGATGCTCATGTCCACGTGAATCCGCTCATCGACGTGAGCGAGTCGAATTGGCGCGAGAAGGTGCTGGGCCTTCTCGACGATGTGGTCGCGCTCACGGCGAGACTGGGAGGAACGCTCACCGGCGAACACGGCGACGGGCGTCTTCGCACACCGCTGCTGGATCGAGTCTGGCACAAGGACGCTGTTCGCGCGTTCGGCCTGGTGAAAAAGGCTTTCGATCCCGCGAATATCCTGAATCCGGGAGTGAAGGTACCGCTGCCGGACCAAAAGGCGATCGGAGACATCAAATACGATGCTTCGCTTCCTCCGCTCCCGCTCGAGGCACGGGCCGTGCTCGACAGCGTAGTGAAGACGCGGGCATACGACCAATTCCGTCTGTCTTTGATCGGCGGATCTTCTTAGCTTTCTGCCGCGTGAAGCTCGCAGCCCACCGCCGTTAAGCGGACAGCCACCGGCCAGTCGTGTTCAGTTGCAGCCCCCTTTCGCCCGATAAACCCTTTTGTACTATACCGAGCCTGTCTTAACTCTCCTCTCGCGGCCTTCCTTTATTGAGCCCGATCATCTCAAGGTGAATTGGCTCGGCGAGAGCACCGATGGCGAGAAGCTCGCCGAGTTCGCCGGCCGTCTCTGCTATATGAGCCAGAAAAATCCCGCGAGCCGGGCGACCCGCGAGTACCTCGAGAACATCAAGAAGCAGGGACACGGCAGCGTCCTCGAGCACGCGAACTACTCGGTTCTCCTCGAGGGAGTGAGCCGGTCATTGACCCACGAGCTGGTTCGGCACCGCGCGGGATTCGCTTACAGCCAGCTCAGTCAGAGATACGTCGACGAGTCGCAGGCGAACTTCGTGGTTCCTCCAGCAATCGTGGGAGACGAGCCTCTCGAGAAGGAGTGGCGCACCCAGGTCGACGAGGCGCAGCGAAGCTACGTCCGGCTGGTAGAACACCTGATGGAGCGCTATGGATGGGTCGCCGACAAGGTCCACCGGCGGAAAATGTCTCGTGAGGCAGCGAGGGGAGTTCTTCCCAATTCCACCGAGACGAAAATCGTCGTGACCGGGAACGCCAGAGCGTGGAGGACGATGCTGGAGCTCCGATCGAGCGAAGGCGCCGAGCTGGAGATTCGCCGCTGCGCAGTGGCGATGATCAAGATGCTCTCCAGGGAGAGCCCGGCCTTTTTTTCCGACTTCGAGATTTATCAGGCCGACGATCGCCGCGAAGCGGCACGAATCGTCTACCACAAAGTCTGACTACGCCCGGAGAACAAAAACTCGGAAGGCCGCATCCGAATCCGGTAGTTCTGGAAAAAATCCCGAAATCCAGAAAAATTTTTTCTTCTGCGAAAATTTTTTTTCTGAAACGCGGAATAATTATTGCGCCATGTTGATGGCGTTTATATACTCGTGTCCAATGATTCGATCGTGTGAGTTCTCGTAGGGTGTCGATGGCTCTTATCGGTCTCGCCTACAATCAAAAACCCGAGCCAAGTGAGCTCGCCAGCCCGGCTTCAGAGGGCGGCCGTCAGGAAGACGGGGAGCTTCCGCGTCCCGACGAAGAGCCTCCCAGTAGAATCGCCAACCTCTCCGTCGCAGAGCTAATTGCCCGCGACGAGTTCGCCGAGTGGGACAGTCCCGCCACGATCGCCGCTGTAGAATCTGCCCTCTCCAGGCTCGGAAAAGTCGTTCGCCTCGAGGCAAACGAGGATTTTCCGGAGAGACTCCGCCAGACAAAACCCCACATCGTCTTCAACATCGCCGAAGGATTTTACGGCGTGAACCGTGAAGCCCACGTGCCGGCAATCTGCGAGTTTTTCGGAATTCCCTATTCGGGCAGCGACCCTTTCACGCTTTCGCTCTGTCTCGACAAGGCACGAACCAAGGAGACGCTCGCCTTCCACGGAATCCCGACTCCCCGGTTCGCGGTGGTGCGGAAGCTCGAGGAGATCGGAGCCGTCTCGGCGAAGCTTTCGCTGCCGCTGTTCGTCAAGCCGCTCCACGAGGGCTCGTCCAAAGGAATCACCGACAGCAATCTCTGCCGCGACGCAAAGCAGCTCTTCGAGCAAACGAGGTTTCTCCTCGAGAACTACGACCAGCCGGTTCTCGTCGAGGAATATCTGCCCGGCAAGGAATTCACCTGCGCGGTCCTCGGCAATGGCGACGACGCGATGGTGATGCCGATCGTCGCCATGAATTTCGAGACGCTGTCCGACGGCGCGCTCCCGATCTACAGCTTCGAGGCGAAGTTCGTTTGGGATCGTCCCGAGAATCCACTCGACATTTTTCAGTGTCCCGCTCGTATCACGAGCGCGCTTCAGGCGTCTATTGAGCGAGTTACACTCGATGCGTACCGCGTCCTCGGCTGCCGCGACTGGGCAAGAATCGATGTGCGCCTCGATGCCGATGGTGTTCCGAATGTGCTCGAAGTGAATCCGCTGCCGGGGATTCTGCCCGATCCCGCCGACAACTCGTGCCTGCCGAAAGCAGCTCGCGCTGCTGGGATCGGTTACGACGAGTTGATTCAAAGCTGCCTGAAGTACGCGGCTGCCCGACAGGGAGTGAAGCTGGGATCTGCCCCGGCCTCGAGCCCTGCTCAAAGCGAGCCAGCGCTCGCGGTGGGCTGATTGAGTATCGCAGGGGAAAGGAGAAACGCGCGATGAAAATAGCGTTGTTGTTCGACGGGCTCTCTGCACTGGGCAAAGCGCCCGAGGTGCAGCTGCTCGATTCGATCGAGGCTGTCGAGACCGCCTTGCTCTACTGGGCAACCGAAGTCGTGCGCGTACCTGTCAGCAACGACGGACGCTGGATAGAGCGGGTGCGAAAGGGAAAGTTCGACCTCGTCTTCAATCTCTGCGAGGGCATCGACGGCGAAGCCGTCTACGAGTCGATGGTCATCTCGGTGCTGGAGCTTCTCGGCGTTCCCTTCACGGGAAGCGGGAGCTGGACGACCGCGCTGACTCTCAGAAAGAATCTTGTCAACTCGGTGCTGGATCGCGCGGGCCTTCCGGTGCCGCGCTGGTCGCATGTCCGTCGCGGCGACGAGATAACGAGCGTCGGGTTTCCCGCAATCTGCAAACCGGTCGCTGAAGACGCGTCCGTCGGAATCGAGCAGCGCTCGGTGGTGAGAAGCATGCGCGCCCTGACGGCGAGAGTCGAAGCGATGTTCGAGGGCTGGGACGAAGTGCTGGTCCAGCGCTTCATTCCCGGCCGCGAAGTGAACGTGGGAATCCTGGGCGATGACGTGCTGCCGATCGCCGAGATCGATTTTGGCCAGATGCCCCGGGGCATGTGGCACATTGTTTCCTATCGCTCCAAGTGGGAAACGGGGAGCGACGAGGATCTGGGCGCCAAGCCGAATTGTCCAGCCGATCTGTCCGAGGACCTCGCCAACGAGCTCGCGGTAATCGCTCGCACGGCGTGGAACGTCGTGGGCGGTGAAGGATTCGGGCGGTGTGATTTCCGGATCGACCAATCGGGACGCCCGTGGCTGCTCGAGGTAAATGCCAATCCGGATATCTCTCCGACGGCTGGTTTGGCACGAATGGCGGGAGTCGCGGCTCTCGGCTACTCCGACTTGATTCGGCGCATCTGCGATCATGCGCTGGCCAAGCGGGGAGACAACTACACGGAGCGGTGGGTCAAGACGCTCCGGCTGTCAGGACTCGGCTGATGGAAAATTCGATCATCTACAACGCCCCTCACAGGGCCGGAGTGGTGCAAGCATGAGCGATTGGCAACAGATCATAAAGGATCAGAGCATCGCGAACCTCGAAAAGCTGGCCGACAAGTTTGGCCACGATGTCATCGACGTCGAGGCCCTGAAGCCGGCATTCGACAACTTCCAGATGCGGATCACTCCTGCCGCGCTCGATCAGATCAAGGAAGTGGGCGATCCGATGTGGCAGCAGTACATCCCGACCGTCGAGGAGCTCGACGTGGTGGACGGCGTCATCGATTCGCTCGATGAAGACGGCGACTCGCCGGTGCCGAACATCACGCACCGGTATCCCGACCGCGTTCTCTTCCTGGTCAGTCCGGTCTGCGCCAGCTATTGCCGCTTCTGCACGCGGCGTCGCAAGGTCGGCGATCCGGAGAAGATTCCGCTCAACCAGTACGATTCCGCATTCGCTTATCTCCGCGAGCACCCGGAGGTCCGCGACGTAACCATGAGCGGTGGCGATCCGATGATGCTCAGCGATCGTAGGCTGGAGTACCTCTTCCAGCAGCTTCGCGCCATTCCGCACATCGAGATCATCCGACTGGGAAGCCGCATCACGTCGCATCTGCCGGAGCGTATCACGCCGGAGTTCTGCGAGATGGTGCAGAAATACCACCCGATCTTCATGAACACGCACTTCAATCACCCGAGTGAGCTGACGCCTGCTGCCGTCGCCGCGCTGGATCGTCTGTCGAGGGCCGGAGTATCGCTCGGCTGTCAGACGGTTCTGCTCAAGGGCGTCAACGATGACCCGAAGGTGATGATGAAGCTGATGCACGAGCTGCTGAAGGCGCGCGTCCGGCCCTACTACCTATATATGGCGGACCAGGTGGCGGGCGGAGAGCACTTCCGCACCACCGTGCAGAAAGGCCTCGAGATCATCCAGGCGCTTCGTGGATGGACGTCCGGTCTGGCGGTTCCGCAATTCGTGATCGACTCCCCCGGTGGCGGAGGCAAGGTGCCGCTCCTTCCGGAGTATCTGGAGTCGATGAACGATGACGAAGTCGTCTTCCGCAATTACGAGGGCAAGCGGTTCGTGTACAAGCAGCCGCGGCAGGTTCCGCCGACTCCGAACGAGGTCGAACGGGCTGCCGAGATCGATGTAGTTCCTATCGGCCGGAAGAAAACCGCGACAGCGCGGCGAACGAAACGCCGGCGCGCGGCCGGCGAGTAGGCCCACCCGTCAAGGAACCCGCCTCAAACATCGAGGCAGGTTCTTTGTTTCCGGGCCTAAGGCAGAAAGTTTCTCAGTAACTTTTCCTAACGGAAAATAAAAAAGGCTACCCAGGGGGGTAGCCTTTTTTCGTCTGACAGAAGAAGTCTTACTCGCTCTCCTCGTTCTCGAAGGTGAGCGCATCCGCCTCGCGGACGCGGTCGAGCATGGCGTTCACCGGTATTCCGATGCCCCGGTCGTTCAGCGCGGATTCCTTGGTCGAGCCGCGCTGGAACCAGCTCCCCACTTCAGGTGTGGTGTCCGTACCACCGCTACCACCCGCCTCTTCGTCAGGGGCGATATCCGAACCATACACGTCCATTCAGCCTCCACGGTTTTACTGTCCCTTCCAGTCATACTTACGGTACCCCAAAACAGTAGTTTCGAGCCGCTGCAAGAAGGTACAACTGGAACCCGAACTCTCCAATAGTTTGACTCCTTTCGAGGCCAAACAGGTACAACCAGAGAGTCTTTTTTAACGGACCGTTCTAGGGTCGATCCCCCTAGTAGCGAAAATTCGGCCAACCGCCTCGCCAATTTTGTTATTGGGGGTGCTGGCTCCGGCGGTAACTCCCACGCGGACGGGGCTCGTCTCGGGAAGCCAGCCTGTGGATTCCGCTTCTTCTTTAGATCCGAGTGGGCGGTGCCTGATGCGACCGGAAGCTGGATCGATGTCGTCGGCATCCTCGACATGAAAGGTTCGGACACTTTCAGAACAGAGAGCCGCCAGTGAAAGAGTGTTGCTCGAGTTGTAGCCTCCGATCACGACCATAACGTCGAGCGGCTCTCTGAGGAGCTCGACGACTGCGTCCTGACGCTCCTGGGTCGCGCTGCAAATGGTATCGAACGTCCGGAAATTCTCCTTCGCGTACTCCGCTCCGTGCGCGCGCGCCATCGACTGGCCAACGAGTTCTCCGATGGCCAGCGACTCCCGCGCGAGCATGGTGGTCTGATTCGCGACGCCAATCCGACGGAGATCCCGCACCGGATCGAAGTTGGGAGATGCAGCGTGGGCAAACCGTTCCATCAGCGCCTCACCGCTCAGGCGATTTTCGATGAAATCGCACACGAGGTTGGCCTCTTCCATATTGCGGACGATGAAGTACTGGGCATCATCGTACTTCTCGGCCTGCGACGCTGTCGCACGGGTTTCCTCGTGGTAGTACTTGCCGTGAATGAGCGACGTGAATCCTTCGCGAGCGTAGCTCTCCACGCGCTTCCATACGTTGAGCACTGAGCCGCAGGTGGTGTCGACCATTACGCAGCCGATCTTCCGCAGTATCTCGAAGTCGGTGATGGTGACGCCGAACGCCGGAAGGATCACGACATCCGTTGCGCTCACTCCACTGAAATCGATGCGGCCGTTTTGGGGCATGAGGAAGGTGATCCCCATCGCCTGGAGTTTCGAGTTCACGTGCGGATTATGGATGATCTCCCCGGCCAGGTAGATGGTACGATCAGGGAATTTCTTTCTGGCCTGATAAGCGTACTCTACCGCACGTTCCACCCCATAGCAGAACCCGAATTCCTTGGCTAAACGGATGGTTAAATCGCCGGCCGTCAGGGTATATTCCCTGGCCTGGAGCATGTCGACGAGCTGGCCGGTATAGTCGGAGGCCAATTCGGACTGGATTTCGGATTTTAGCCGGAAACGCTTCCGAAAGTAGGTGTCCCCGGCCGCGCTGGCCTGCATATTTCCAGTAGGTTTTCCACCCGGTTCGGGCGTGATTTTTACCGACGTATCAGTGTCCGCCATACCCTCTGAATCTAGCAGTGACCTGCCGATAATGCGCTTCGAGAAACGACGATGACCGAGTCACTCGGAGCATACCCCGCAGAGCAATCGATTGGCCCGATTGAAAGTGCGCCGTCGATCTCGTTCGTATCACCAGCCGGCTCGCCATCTCTGCTGCGACCGCCTCCGTTGTCGAAGGGAGATACGATCGGTGTGGTCGGTCCGTCGTACGCCCCTCATGGTGACTGGCTTCGCCGCGGCGTCCGAGCAATGGAAGACGCTGGCTACAACGTGATACTCGAGCCCGAGATCGAGCGCTTCCGCCGCTTCCACCAGAACGAGGACAAAAAGCGGGCTGAAAATCTGATGGCCATCTGGAGAGATCCGGACGTCAAAGCTGTGATTTGCGGAACCGGTGGCTATGGCGCGGTGAGGATTCTCCCGTATCTCGACGCCGATCTCTTCCGCCGCAACCCCAAAGCATTCGTCGGCTACTCCGACATCACGGCTCTCCATCTATGGCTGATGCGCCGCGCCGGGCTGAGAGTATTCCACGGCCCAACCGTAGATGATCTGACACCCGCTGGTGATGACCCGACTGTTCTATCGCTCCTGAGCGCGCTCACGACACCTCGGCCGGATACCGCGCTCGGTCGCAACATTGCCCGGGCGGTGAGACCAGGTCGAGCGGTGGGACGGCTGACCGGGGGAAACCTGTCGCTGGTGCAACAGACTATCGGGACGCCTTACGAGATCGATACCCGTGACGCGATTCTCTTTCTCGAAGAGATACACGATCCAATGTCTGTCTGCGACGAGCGCCTGTTGCATCTGCGCGCTGCCGGACTGTTGCGCCACGTCCGCGGAATCGTGTTTGGCCAGCTTTCTCTGGACCGGTCCGAGGAAGACGAGTTCGAGGATTTCCTGCTCGACCTGGTATCGGATCTCGACATTCCGATTCTGATGGACTTCCCGGCGGGTCATGAGGTGCCGAACCTCACTCTGCCGCTCGGCACTGAGATGGAGCTCGTGACCGATGATCTCACCGGGTGGCTTTCTTATCGAGAGGATGCGCTCTCTCACGCGGTTGACAGACCGAGGCTCAGTCTGGTTTAAGCACAACTGCGACTGAACACTACCGGCCGGGGGCTTCGCGCGTGTCGGCCGTGTTGCTACGGGCCGCCTCGAATCAGCGATAACTAGACGCAGCGCGCAGCCCATAGCCGGCGCGCCGACCCGCTCCCGGCCGGTAGTGTTCAGTTG
>DATCPG010000146.1:0-20867 GCA_036570225.1 Gemmatimonadaceae bacterium
GAGCAATATGTGGAACGAAGTGCCGGGGTGTGTATAGATCAAATTCCTGCCGTGAAGAAATGGCAGTATCGGACGCTCGCCCAGACGAATCAGATCGATCCTGGAAAGAAGTGTGAACCCGGCGACGACGCCGATCACCACCGCTCCGGAAATCCAGAACAGTCGCTTCCTGAGCTCCTCGAGATGATCCAGGATCGGCATCGCCGCCGAGTTGCTCATTCCCTGTCCAATCTTTGTTTGCATCTGAACCGGAACCCCCGAATCAGTTGATGAACGGCGAGACGATTGTCAGTACCTGATCCTTGGTCAGCGGCTCATCGAATGACTGCGTTACTGCATCGACGCCGCCGTTGCCCGTACCAAGAGCCGATACATCCAGACCGGCCTGCGTGGTGTTTTCTTCCCCATCGTAGATGCCCTGGGTGAAGAGGGGCAGATCGTCCCGACTCTTTCCCGTTATCCAGCCCTTCTTGCCACGCAGCCGGCGAATCTCCGAAGCATGCCGTGCTTCTACTGAATGAATCGAGAGAGCGGCGTTGAGAGCGGGCTTGTCGTTGATGAGTCTGCCCGCCTGCCCTTTATACGCCCGCACGCCCGTGTCCTCGAAGGCCTGCGCCAACACCTGGAACGTGGCGTACTGTCCCGCGCCGAAGTTGAACCCCGGCACCGCTCCCTTCGCGGTGAAATCGAAGCTTGGCTTTGCTGCCGGTGTGGCGCCCCGCGCCGTGATGAACGTCTTGAGCGCCGCGACGTGGTCGTTCTCGTGCAGCTGGATCGTCGTGAAAATCGGACGATCGCCCGCCGGAATCGCCATCACGTCGGCATTGGTGACGCCGCGATTGTAGAACTCCGCTTCCAGATACTCGAGAGTGAGCGCGAACTGGAGGACGTCGACAACGTCGGCCGGCGTCTGGCCGTACGCTTCCTTGCTGAGCGCCGCGAGCGCAACGGGAATGGATCCGATGGCGAGGGCGGCCATCACCTTCGAGCTGGCGCTGGCGCCTTTCGATATCTCGTCCTGCCGGTTCGATACAGTTTCGATGATCTCGGGATCGATCGAATCGAAAAGTGTTTTTGGTGTCATGATCTGATTGGCTCCTTAACCGTTGTTGTTCGGTCCCTGCACGAACGTGCTGGGCGCATTGCTGAACGTGATTTGCTCGACTACGAACATCTGGGCGGCCGTCTTGACCTTGCCGGGGCTGAACACATCGTCGAACGACTTGGGCGCGAAGCTCGTCCCGCTGTCGCCCTGACTGGATGTCTTCGGGGCGATCAGATCTCGGATGGCCGATGCGTGGCGGGCCTCGACGGAAACGATCTTGCCGGCCACGAGAAGATTCGTGGTGCTCGACAGGTATTGCGCGGCACCGTTGTATGCGGCTACGCCCAGATCCTCGAAGGTCTTTGCCGTCGCGAGAACCGAAGCCCGATCGCTGAAATTCAGGCCGCCATAAGTCGTGTGAACGGTGAAGTCATTCGAGCTGCCGAGCACCGCCTTGAGCGCCTCGCGGTGGATCACCTCGTGATTCTTGATGTCGCCGAGCACCGACTGCTCGCTCGCAGACAGGCTCGAGGAGAAGTTCGCGACCACCCTGGTGTAGAAATCCGCTTCCAGCTGCTCCAGCGCGTACGCGAACTGAAGGACCGCGATGTCACCTTTCGCAAAGTCGATGACGAGCGGACTCCCGCTGCCGGGCGGACCCATTATGTCGTTACTCGAGTTGTTGCAGCTCGTGAGCACGCTCGGCAGGAAAATCACCGCGCCACCCAGCCCGACCAGCTTCAGGAAATCGCGCCGGGTCTTTCCTTCCAGCAACTGTTCCGCGCTGGATATCACCATCAGGTTCTTCTGTCTCATCTTTGCCTCCGCATTCGCAACAAACGTTGAGGCGGACACGTTGTCGCGTGCCGCCGGAAATCATTCGGAGTCAACGAAGGCATGCGCGGGGCCCGCGCGCCGGACTGGACGGCAGATACCTGGATTACTGCGCGTCGCGTGTAGCAGATCGCACGCTTTGCGAGAGGCTGCTACACGTAACGCCGCTTCGAGTCCATTTCTGGTGGCAGGTCTCTGTTCGAAACGCATCAAATGCAGCAGACCGTTCAGTGACCCTTTAACTGCTACCCGTTTCCTGGCGCGGGATTCGAATCGCTTGCAACACCGCGGGGCCGGGAAGTAATTACGCCACAATGATCGATGAGATTGGTTCCAGACAGCTCGAAGCGCTCACCTTGGAGCTCGCGATTCCCGAGGCCGAGCTCTGTGAGCGCCTGCGTGCAGCCGTTGCTGATGCTGCCGCCAGAGACGCCGCATCGATGAGGCGGTTGCGCGCCGCCGTTGCCAGCTTCACGGTGGCGCTGCGTGACATCGGAACCACCCCCGAGCGCGTCCTGGTCGCGCTAAAGACCGTGATCAACAATCGAAGCTTCATCGCGATCGCGCCGCACGCATCGGATTGGAGCGGCGATGACCTGCGTGAAAAGGTCAGCACCTGGTGCATCGAGGCCTTCTTCAGGAAGGACACACTCTGAGCCACGGCTCGGATGAAGCGGATTCCGATCGCCCGGCCAAAACGGAAGAGGAGTACAGGAAGCTTCTTACCAGCATCAACGAGATCATCACCGATCAGGTGAAGGCCGCTACTGCTGACCACATTGGTCTCAGAGACGCCGTTTGCGCCTACCTCGAAGTCGAGCAGGCGAGGGGCACTACGCTCACCCGCGTGATTCAGGTCGTGGATGAGATCCTGCGAAAGGCCGAGCAGCGCGAACCGGGAGCAGGTGACGCCGGCGCCAGTCGCGACAGGGACCTAGCGAAGCAGCTCGTTGCCTGGTGCGTCGAGTCTCGAGGAAACAGCGGCAACCGGGCGGTCTGACTGCGCCGACTCCGACAACCCAGTCACTCCAGCTAACAGAAGCTTCACCGCCTTCTGGATTCTGGCCAGGTGCTCGACCTGGCCCTCGGTGAGGGTCCCCTGGGTCTCGAGATTAAGCAGATAGACCGAGGCAGCAATCGTGTTCAGAGGCGTTCTCATTTCATGACTGGCTACAGCCAGCGCAGCCTGATGCTCGCGGTTCATCCCGTCGGCCTTGTCTCTCGCAACCGCCAGACAGTAAGCCGACGCCGCGAAGTGGGCCAGACTTTCCATCACCCGCACGTCCTCGGCGTCGAAGCGATGCCTGCTCGGCGGATGCGATACCACCCAGATCGTTCCCAGCGGCGCCTGCTGGAGATCGGTGCTGAACGGCACCACGAGACCCTCAGTGAACTCGAGTCCGACTGACCGGAAGTAGTCAAACTTCAGGTCGGGTCGCGAAATCAGGATCGATTCGCCCTTGTCAAGGCACTCACCGCAAGGACTGAAACCGCGCGGAGTGGTTCCGCCGACGTGAGAGGCGAGACATCCCGCAAGCGCAACCCACCGGAACTGCTCACCGCCGTCCGGTGTCCGTTCGATCATGCTCACGCCCGCGGTACTCGTATGTGCACCGCCGCCGCACAACTCCACGGCCGCCGAAAGCAAACCTTGAAGAACTGCGTACGGCTCTTCGCCGGTGGTTGCGGCAATGCGGTGAAGAGCGATGCTCTCGCGAGTCGCCGCGGATTCGGAAATCACCCCCGCTGTGCGCGAGTTTCCGTTCGCGGTTCCACTCTCCGCCCTTCTGGTGCGCGTCGTGTGTTTCGGCCGCGATTCAACGACGCTGGATGAGCTCTGGGTGGCGCGCATAGCTATTTGCGAATAGGTGGGTGTCTCAGCCGGGAGCGAGACTCACTGTGAGAAAAGCAACAACTATACCTCACGGACATCCTCTACGAAGCTGCGTGCTGCATGTTCATCTTCACGATGAATTCAACGAGAGTCCGCACGGAGTTTTCGGCCAGAAGCCTGGGCGGAGGTATCAATCGTCCGGGAATTCGCGATTTGCCCAGCTTTTGGCGGGCCGCCTCGGTGACGTACGTCGGCGCGTGAGGCGGTATCGTCGCCAGATCATCCCGACCGACCAGCAGCATCCTGATATTCTTTAGATCCACCAGGCCGCGCAGGTAACTTCGGATGAGCTCCAGAAACCGTGGATCAGTCGCGACTATATAAGACCGTCCGGACTGGACCAGAGCCTTCCACTCTTCTTCGACAAAGGGCGGGCGAACATCCAGGATAACAACCGGTTTGCCAACGGTGACCGCAAGCGACGACACCTCCGTCGCCAGCAATCTGGTAGTCACCAACAAGTGGGTACGTTGAAGGACCGAGCTGAGGACGTTTCCCTCTTTCACCTGTTCGGGTAACAGCGCGGTGGCGTCAAAGCCATAGTCGACCCTCAGCTCGCGTGACAGGCCGAGTGCTTGATCGGCCGTTGTGGCGATGACGGCTGCACGCAGCCGTCGTCCAAGTGCGGCGATTCTCAATTCGTCGGTGAAGCGCAGGAGCGAGAACCCTCGCACGACTCCGGCGACTAGTGTGTCGGTGAGAAACTCCGCCGGTGGGGACCGCTCCTCCTTTGGTGAGATCGCGGGAGCGACGAACACACCGGACCGCGGCTTCAGGACGACAAGTCCTTCATCAGCCAGCGTCTGGTAAGCGGCGAGTGCGACTCGAGGATCGACGTCGAACTCACCCCCAACTTCGCGCGTGCTCGGCAGGCGATCGCCGGGACCGAGGGCCCGAGTGCGCAAAGAATGTTCAATTCGCCGCTGGAGGGTGCTGGCGACGAAAGCCCTTCGGGGTGCGGACATGCCTCACTCTATAGGAAGGGACGTGCCGTGACCAGTGCCCGAGCGCCTGACCCCCCTCAGGCTCCCCAATAATGCAGCAGTGGACTCCGGCAGATGGGAACTGCTGCAATCTCCACGGTAATTCGAAGGTCGGGGACTTGATAGACAGACTGGGGTCTCGGTTCTGCACCGCCCGGTCGCAACTCATCCCTGCGACTCCCTGCGACTGCGATCGAGGCAAATACCATGCGACTTCTCTCTGTTACCACTTCCCTGCTTCCCGCACTTGCCGTTGCAAGCATTGCTGGATGCTCTTCCAAGGACACCATGAAGCAAGACACCACGATATCCGGCGAGCCCGTTCGCGTTGATGCGCCCAACGCAATGGCCGCTCCCAACGCCCAAATGCAACAGGTTCTCGGTCAGCTCTCCGCGCTTGGCGGCAAACCGATCGAAACACTCAGCGCGCCTGAGGCGAGGAAGCAGCCCACACCTACTGACGCCGTAAAAGGTCTGCTGGCGAAAAGCGGCAAATCCACCGCACCGGATCCCGCGGTTTCGTCAACCGATCGCACTATCCCTGGTCCCGGCGGCCCGCTACCCGTGCGAATCTACACGCCGAAATCCGGCTCCGGCCCGTTTCCGGTCGTCGTCTACTATCACGGGGGCGGCTGGGTGATCGCCAACAAGGATGTGTATGATGGCGGAGCTCGCGCGCTGTCAAAGCTGGCGAACGCCGTCGTAGTATCGGTGGACTATCGACAAGGGCCTGAGAACAAATTTCCGGCCGCCCACGACGACGCGTTCGCCACCTACGAATGGACCCTCAAGAACGCGGCATCCATAAACGGTGATCCGAAGCGAATCGCGGTCGCCGGCGAGAGCGCGGGTGGAGGCCTCGCGGTAGCAACAGCAATCATGGCGCGCGACAAAAAGGCACAAATGCCGCTCGCGATCGTATCGGTCTACCCGATCGCCGGAACCGACACGACGACATCGTCATACGTCGAGAATGCCAAGGCGAAGCCCCTCAACCGGGCAATGATGAGTTGGTTCTTCGACATGTACCTCCGTAACGCACAGGACCGCGCCGACCCGCGCGTCAATCTCGTCGCCGCCGATCTCAACGGACTGCCGCCCACGACTATCATCAACGCCCAGATCGACCCCCTCCGCGCTGACGGCGAAATGCTCGCGCAGAAGCTGAGAGGAGCAGGCGTGCAGGTCGCGCAGAAGACGTACATGGGAGTCACCCACGAATTCTTCGGGATGGCGGCGGTGGTCGATAGCGCAAAGGATGCGGAGCAGATGGCGGCGGACGCTCTACTGAAGGCGTTCAAGGAGTAGCTGCACGCTCCGTAGTGCAGCAGCGCCGCGCATCACAATCGGTCTGCTGCATTCCGCTGCTCGAAATGACCAGCTCGCGTCCAATTCGGCATGCGATGGCCCGCGTCTCGATATGTGCGTTCGTGCCGATCGAATTGGTCGGCCAGCACACACAGGGAGAAAGGAGAAATGGAAAAACAAACTCAGTCAAATGACTGGGCCGGCACGCTGGCAGCATCCTCGACGCGCCGACAGTTTCTACAGCGCACGGCGGCTGGCGTCGCAATCCTCGCGATACCTTCGGCACTTTCCGGATGTCACGTGCTCGGCGCTGTCGGAAAACCCAAGCTCGATTTCGGTGACGACTTCGGCGTCCTCAACTACGCGTACGCTCTCGAGACGCTCGAAGCAAAGTTTTATGAGACCATCGTCAAGTCGCCGCCAGCGGACTTGCGGCCCGGTGAATTCGAGATCCTGCGGGACATCGGCGCTCACGAGGTGCAGCACCGCCGCTTCTTCAAGCGCGCGCTCGGCGTGCTTCGAATCAAGGTTCCCGAGATCGATCTCAGCTCGATCGATTTCACGCGTCGCGCCAGCGTGCTGGCGCAGGCGAAGGCCTTTGAAGACACGGGAGTCGCCGGCTACAACGGCGCCGGCCAACGTCTCAAGCTCGCCGAGTTTTTGACCATCGCCGGCAAGATCGTGTCGGTCGAAGCACGGCACGCCGCGACCATTCGGGACATGATCGATCCCGGCTCCCGCGCTTTTGCCGGCGACGATGTTGTGGACGAAACGGGACGCGACCGCGCATTGGCGCCGCTGCAAGTACTGGCGATGGTCCAGCCGTTCTTCAAATCACGTCTCGTCATCGCTGGTCTCTAGGAGAAACCAATGAAACCAAAATCATTATTTGACTCGGACGTGTCGGCGCAGGGCGGCCTGCCGTTTGGGATCGTCGACGTCCTTAACTTCGCCTTGACGCTCGAGTATCTCGAGGCGGAATTCTATCAGACCGGCCTGGGAACTTCCGGATTACTGACCGGGACCGTGAGAGATCAGTTCGACCAGATCCGGAAGCACGAGGTCGCCCACGTCGCGTTTCTGCGCCAGGTGCTTGGATCGCGTGCTGTATCCAAGCCGGCGTTCGACTACACAGGCGGAATGGGCCGAAAGACGGGGCCATTCGCGGATGTGTTCTCCAATCCCGCGACGTTTGCCGCGGTTGCGCAGGCGTTCGAGGACACCGGCGTCCGCGCATACAAGGGCCAGGCCGCGAATCTCATCAGCAACGACACAGTGCTCACGGCAGCGCTACAGATCCACTCGGTCGAGGCGCGCCACGCCGCACAGGTGCGGCGCATCCGGCAGCAAAAGGGTTGGATCACCGAAGACTACCGTGGTAATCTGCCGGGCATCACGCAGCCGATCTACAATGGCGACGCCAACAAATTCCATTTCATTCTGGCTCAGCCGGGCCACGGCAACAGCATGTCGGAAGCATTCGACGAGCCGCTGACGAGTGCCCAGGTGCTGAACATCGTCGCTCCATTCATCGCGACGCTGGCTTAGGAGGCCACACATGAAAACACTCACATCAACCCGGCTGCCCGCGCCCAGGAGAACATCTATGAAATCACTCATGACGTTCGCGTTCATATCGGCGCTCGGCGGTATCTGCGGCAACGTCGCAGGCGGTCAGGCGTTGGGGCCACACCGCCAGTTCGGAGCCCTCGAGCCACTTTACGCTTACACGAGTATCGATGTCGGCTCCGGCGGAAACCGCCGCTCGTTGCAGGGATACGGTGGGCGTCTCTGGCTCAACCTCGCGCCCTTTTCCGGACCCGCCAACAACGTCATCGGCAAAACCACGCTGGGTTTGTTCGCGCTGATGACACCGTCGCAGGGAAATTCCGGCGTAACGCTGCACCAGTACGGCGCCGATGCCGACATTCATTTTGCCGACAGACCGCTCATCGGATTCTTCGATCCCTACATCCTGGTGGGAGGAAGCGCGATCCGGCTCAACGTTGCCGGGACGGGGACGGGCCTTGCGACTGGCGGGTCGACGCGATTTGCGCTGGCCCCCGGCGGAGGATTGAGGGCTCAGATCCTGAACCGGTTCCAGCTGCGCGGCGAAGCAAAGGATCTCATCATCTTCTCGACGCGAACAGTCAACGCCGGCAAGAGTCGCACGACCAACAATCTCCAGGTCGTCGCGAGTCTCGGGTACACGTTCTAGAATCCTGCCGGCTTACTCGCCGTAGACGGTAGGTGGGAGGCCGGCGATGTTTGCCGGTCTCTCTTTTCTGGGCCGCAAAGCAGAGGAGACGCGCCTCAGCGCGCCGCGCTTGACGGGAGTGTGACGGTGAACGTGCTCCCAACGCCCTGGGTGCTGGTGGCGGTGAGATCTCCGCCCATACCGCGCGCCAGCTCGCGGCTGATGGCCAGCCCAAGCCCAACTCCGTTGTTGGAGCGCGTGAGCTGTTGGTCGACCTGCACGAACGGCTCGAAGATCGCCTCCACCTTTGCAGGGTCAATTCCAATTCCGGTGTCACTCACCTGGATCTCGACGTTGTTACCAGAGACCGCACAACTCACCACGACATTGCCTCCGCCGGGTGTGAACTTGATGGCATTGGTGAGGAGGTTGATCAGGATCTGGCCGAGCTTGTCTCCATCAGCGACGACGCGAACGTCGGGACAGGGGCTGGGTGCGTATGAGATTCCCTTGGCCTGAAACTGTGTCCGCACCAGGGTCTCGACGCTCGCCAACACGTCTTCGACCGCTACCTCGGCGAGATCGTAATCGATTCGACCGCGATCGACGCGCACGAAGTTCAGTACGTCGGTAACCAGACCGAGCAGGTGACGCTGCGCGGCCTGAATGCGCGCCAGATCCGCGCGCTGTTCCGGCGTCACCGGGCCGCGGATGCCGAGCTCCATCAATTCCGCGTAGCCACCGATCGCGTTGAGCGGAGTGCGGAGTTCGTGGCTCATCACCGCCAGGAAATCGGACTTGGCCTGATTGGCCGCTTCGGCTTCTAGTCGCGCTTGCTGCTCCAGCTGGAATAGACGTTCCCGTTCAGCGGTTGCGTCTCGACGCTGCGTAATGTCGTGCAACGCGCCGACGACACGGGACGCGATTCCATCGGGCGACCGAAGCACCTGTCCCAACGAACCCACCCAACGAATGGTCCCGTCCGGCCATACTACGCGGTATTCAACGGCGTAGCGTCCAGCGCTGGATATAGCTTGTTCGAGGGCGGCGTTCACGTCCTGTCGGTCGGCCGGGTGAATGGAGCGCTCCCAGTCATTGAGTCCAAGAACTCCTTCTTTTTTCCCGAATCCAAAAATTTCGTTGACGCGGGCGTCGTGCCACCGCACGCGCGCAACCAGGTCGATGCTCCACGCGCCCTGTGAGGCCGAATCCATCGCGAGTCCAAGGCGGGCCGCGCGCTCATTGGCCTCCCGCTCCGCGGCAACGTGATCTGTGATGTCCGTGTCGACCGCCACTGCCGCGACGACTGCTCCATCGACAAACACCGGCCCGGCTGCGCAGCGCACCACTCGATCCTCGCGGGTGCGTCGATCGCGCATGAGCATGTCCTGAATCCATATCTCACCACGAAGCGCGCGCGCGAACGGCCGCTGCTCTGGATCCATTGGCGCTCCGGTCCTGGCGTCGCGCATCTGCAGCTCCGCCATGATCTCCAACCTGTTCCGATTGAGCTGCTCGATCGACTCCGAGCGAGTCTCCGCTAGCGCGGCGGCGTTCACCATCGTGAGCTCCGCAGCACTGCCGATGTAGACCGCTTCGGGAATACTGCGGATCGCCGCCGCCAGCTCGGCGGCACCCCGTATAGCATCGGCGCGGGCCTTTACTTTGTCGGTCGTCTCGAAAAGGATGCTGAGCGACCCGCCGATCCGATCATCGATGAGAACGGGAACGAAGCTGGCATCGAAGTACGCGTCCTCGATGGTGCCGATCCGGTCGAGAGCGTAGTGCGCATCCTTGAGGTTCACCGTCTCGCCGGCGAAGACGCGGGCGAAAATCGGCTCCTGAATGTGCCGGATCTCCGGCCAGCATTCATGCGTCGGCATCCCGAGCGCTTGCGGGTGTTTTTTCCCAATAAGAGCCGAATACGCATCGTTGTAGATCTGCACGAGATCCGGACCCCAGACGAGAATCGTCGGGAATCCGGATCGAAGAACCAGCGCGACGGCGGTTCGAAGACCCGGCGGCCAGCTATCGACAGGCCCGAGGGAGGTCCGGGCCCAATCAAAGGTGCGACACCTCTCCGCCATTTCTCCCACATCGGCGAAGACGTCCGTGCGATTCATTGAGTTGACCACTTTACCACTTGGCTTCCCGGAGGTAAAGGCCATAATTAGTTGAAACGCTGTGTACAGCGATCCTGGTGCGCATGGTGTGGCGAGCACTTCGTAACTTTTTTACCGGTCACTGGCGGTTATTTTTCCCCGCCTAACCCGCGCATGTCCCGCGATGCCCCGCAACATTCCGTTGAAGATCAATCGGTGCACCGGATAAAGCGCGTACCAGTACAACAATCCCGCCACACCGCGGGGCTCGAAGATGGCAGTCTGTCGAATCAGACTTCCCATCTCGTCACCGGTGACCTCGAACTGTAGCCAGGCGCGACCGGGAACCTTCATCTCGGCGCGCAATCGGAGCATTCGGTCGGGCTCGACCGCCTCCACCCGCCAGAAATCGAGTGCGTCTCCCCGGCGGACGCGGAGCGGATCGCGCCTGCCGCGACGCATTCCCGCGCCTCCGAGCAATAAGTCGATCGCCCCGCGGGCGCGCCAGAGGAAGTTGCCGTAGTACCACCCCGTTTCTCCTCCGATGCGCTCGATGGCACGAAACGCATTTCCTGGTGAGCCCGGTACAGTCGCGGTTCTCGAATCGAGAATGCGCAAGCCGGTGTTGGCTCCTCCGCCTCCGCCAGACTTTTTTGCGCCCACGGAAGAGAACGCATCCGACCACCGCGTTTCGGCGAGCTCGCGATCCTCGTTCAGAATCGCGCGCGACATCGCCGCACGAAATCCCCGCGGCCTGATGTGCGGAAAGAGCGTTGCCGCACCAGGCGATGTCACGACCGTCTCGTTGCGAAGACTGTCTATGAGCTTCCGCCCGACTCGAGCATACACCGGCGTTACCAGACCCAGCCATCTGCTGGACAGCCAGGGAGTGAGAACGGGAACCGGAATGAAGCGGCGGCCGAGTTTGCGCTGCTTGGCGTACTCGCGCATGAGATCCAGATAGGAGACTTGATCGGTGCCGCCCACCTCCACTGTCTGACTGGTGGCCAGCTCCACGTCGAGGCCGGCGGCGAGGTACTCGATCATGTCCTCGATCGCGATTGGCTGCGTCCGCTTGGTCGCCCATCGCGGCACGATCAGCACCGGAAGCCGCTCCACCAGCGCTCGCACCAGCTCGAACGAAATGCTGCCCGAGCCAAGTATTATCGAAGCCCGGAACTCGAGCGTGGGAATCCCGCTGTCCCGAAGAATTCGTCCCACATCCTGCCTGCTGGCGAGGTGCTTCGAAAGGCCTTTGCCACCGAGCCCTCCGAGGAAAATGATTCGCCGTATGCCTGCGGCTTTCGCCGCCCGGGCAAAATTCCCGGCGCCGGCGCGCTCTTCGGTCTGAAAGTCGTGTCGAGACGCCATGGCGTGAACGAGATAGTATGCGGTATCGACTCCCTCGAAGGCGGCGGCGAGTGAGGTCTCGTCGAGCACGTCTCCACCGACGACGTCGACGCTGTCGGGAACCCGGCCTACCAGTTCCTCGGGGCGGCGAGCGATGGCGCGAATTCGTTCCCCGCGCTCGTGGAGCGTGCGCAGGAGTCGGCCCCCGATGTAGCCGGTCGTCCCCGTCAGCAGTACCAGACGACGCTGCATCTCTGCGCCGATAGCGTCAGCTGGCACGTACGCGTTTCCAGCTCTTCATACAGCTCCGGATTTACCTAGTGCCTGGCACTCGCGTCGAGCGCGGTCTGAGCGTCATCGAGCAAATCGTACTGCCGCTGGCGCAACCGGTTGCCGACGCGGATCGTGTCGCCCAGCTCCAGATATCGATCTGAAACGGGCTCGTACCTCGGCCAACGTGGAAGCCCGGGGCCATTCGGATTCCCTGTCGCTGCGAAGCGAATCCAGTAGCCGCTGATCGTGTTCACCAGCTCCCGAGTGCGCGGACCCCTCGGCCAGCCCGGATCGTTGCCGAACACGAATGGGATTTCAGCGCTGTGAAAAGCGCCGAGTGTCCGGCCGCCGGGAGAGGGAATGACGTGGGTGAAATAATAGAAGTACACATTGCTCTGCCCCGCCCTCGCCATCGCCCGCGCGACGTAGCGCGCACTCGCGCCAAATCCGTCCGTGTTCGCCTCGAATAACCTCTGCTCGGCGATGACAGTGTCCGACGCCGGATAAGCTTCGAGCAGACGCGGAACGAACGCCCGCAACGGAGCGCTGCTGCCCAATGAGCTGAGCAGCGCATCGGAGTAGCCGGCCATCGATGGCACAGGGAAGTGTCGCACGAACGCGCGGAACTCGTCCTTGTTGCTGCCGACGATGAACGGCACACTCAGCTGTCGACCTTCTGCGAAGACGATGTCCGGCTGTTCTGGAATTACCCAGCCGTCCACGTTTACTTCGTGCGCAATACCCGGGTCGCGCGACATCGCAGCGAGAATCTCGTCGGCGCTCTTGGCGCGCATGGCAGCGAGCACGTTGGGCGCGCTCGACACCCCAAGCGCCTTCGCGAGTTGCCTGCCGCTCTCCTGCGCCGCGAGATGTTCACTGGAGCTGGTGACTGGCTTCTTGAGCTCGGCGAACGGACCGGTACAGGCGCCGCTCTCCGAGATCGCCCGCTGAAACAATCCGCGCGCGAGCGGCGACGTCATCAGACAGGTGATGTCCATGGCGCCCGACGACTGACCGAACGCCGTCACCCTTGCGGGGTCGCCACCGAACGCAGCGATGTTCCGCTGCACCCAGCGAAGCGCCGCGATCTGATCGAGCAGGCCGTAGTTGCCCGACGAGTGGTGGGGCGATTCCGCGGTAAGCGCCGAATCGGCGATGAAGCCGAGCGCGCCGACGCGGTACTCGATCATCACGAGCACGACACCTTTGCGCGCCAGAAATTCTCCGTTGTCGGTCCCCTGCGTTCCCCAACCGCCGTTGTTTCCTCCGCCGTGGATCCACACCATCACCGGCCGGCGCTCAGTGCCGCCGAAGTTGGACGTCCAGATGCTGAGGTAGAGACAGTCCTCGCTGGTGGTCAGCGGTCTCTGCGGCGGAGCGCGACCGCCCACTCGCGTCGAGATGCCGGCGTAGTACTCGGGGGAGTAGAGCCGCTGCGGGCAGATGGGTGGGAACTCCTTTGCGTTCCGAATTCCCTTCCACGGCGTAACCGGCGCTGGTGGCTTCCACCGGAGATCTCCGACGGGAGGCGCGGCGAAGGGAATGCCATGAAACACCGCGTCGGTCGATCGAGCGTCGAAGTAACTGCCTTCGACTATACCGCCTTCGACGTGAGCTCTCGGCGCGGAGGGTTTCCCATGCGTCGCAGAAGCGGCCGCCAGCGACATCAGATACAGCAGGTAAGCAAGAAGACCTTCGCCAAATCCGAACATGCTCTACGCTCCCGCCGGTCGGGTTTGAATGCGACTTGTATCCACGCGATTCTGCGTCTCGCGCGTGAGCACCACGTTGACGCACGCCCAGGCGAAGAGATTGAACGCCAGAACCAGCAGCGCCGCTGCCTGGTTGCGGTAGAACATGAATACCTCGGTGAAGCAGATCGACAGCAGCACAGCCCGGTGAAACGAGCGCAGTGCGGTCATCCTCGAGCGACGAATCCAGAGGACGGCGACGACCACGAAAATCGAAGGAATGAGCGTCGACACCAGCAGAAGCCAGTCCGACGTCGTGAGTAACGCGACGGTTCCCCCTCGGGGCGAGACATCCGCGGCGATCCGCGCCGCCATGTCTCGGCCCACGATCAATGCCACCGCTCCAGCATTTATCGCGAGCTGCAGGACGAAAAGCGTGATGAGCCCGCCGAAGCGATCCGATCTGGCCACAGCGGCCTCGTATCCGGCGACGACGTATCCGCGGGCGCGTCGCAGCAATCCATCGGTGTGCGGCAGCACGCTCGCGTTCTCAATGAGTGCGGCCAACTTCGACGTCAGCTCGTCCTTGTCGCTTATCGCCGCGAGATACCGAAGCGCCCTCTCGCGCTCTTCCGGTTGGAGGTCATTGATGACGGCCTCCTCCAGCTCATCGATGGCGTTGACGAGATACTCTTCCCTGCTGATCCCGCGCCGCATCTGCAGATCGCGAAAGGCGAGGTAGATGAGGACGAACGTGATGTAGATCAGCGAGATCGACGGCTGGAAGAAATAGTCGTTGTCGCGCGTGATGAACTTGCCGATCTCGTCGATGAACGTTCCGAATCCGATTCCGCCGACGAACGCCGCCCACAGTTTTGTTGGATTGCCAAGGAAGGAGAGAGCGGCAAGAAGCGCCGCTGCCATCAACAGCCCACCCCACAGCATGTGGGCGATGTGGAATCGCGCGCCGCCCAGACTCGGATAGCCGGTGATCCGGAGAATGAATCTGATCGCCAGCACGGCGGACACTCCGCCAACGATGAAAAGATCCAGGTATCGGCCGGCGCCGAGGTCGCGGGGGAAGGAGGTGTGCTTCATTCGAGACGTTACGTCAGCGTTTCAATACTTGCAACCGCGCTATTCGGCAGCGACTGTGCAATTTCCTAACTACGCTGCCACCCGCTCACCGCTTCCAGGTTTTTAGCTGACCGCTCAAGCCGAGGGACAGTGCAATTTGGGAGCTTAGGACAGAACCTCAGCACAAGGAAGAGCGCAACATCCTGTCTCGTCCCTTTAGCGGAAAGCGTTCAGCGAACAGCGGAACGCGGGTGGCAGCGTAGTTTCAAAAAACAGAAGCGGCGGACAGTGCGGGACGGGTACACCGATTGCGCAATCTACTTTCATGCCTGCTCTGATCACTCTCGCTGAATCGCTTGGACTTGCCTACCTGTCGGGGATCAGCCTGTACGCGACCGTCGCGTTCCTGGGCCTGGCTTCGCGGCTCGAATGGGTCGGGCCTTTGCCTGGCGTGCTCGGCGGATTCGTAAATCCTTTCGTCATCGCCGTCGCCACACTCCTCGCTGTGATCGAGTTTGTCGCGACACTCGTCCCTGGCGTAGCGTCGTTGTGGGAGACTGCTCACACATTCATCCGGCCGCCGGCTGCGGCGGTTCTGGCGGTCGCGACGGCATGGCACGCCGACCCGTCGCTGGTGCTCGTCGCCGGATTGTTGGGAGGTGGGCTCGGTCTGGCAACGCATGTCACCAAGCTTGGCCTACGCGTCGCCGTCGATACGTCGCCCGAGCCCGTGTCGAACGGGATCGTGAACACCGCCGAGCTCGGTGTGATCGCCAGCTTGAGTTATCTGATCTGGCAGCACCCGCTTGCCGCGCTAACGATCGCGGTGCTGCTGCTCATTCTGACGGCGCTGCTCGTTCGCATGGTGTGGCGGGCGTTGCGTAATTTCTTCACCGGGCACTGGCGATCTTTTTTCCCCGCGGACGATCGTGACTGACGGATGACAACCTCGCGCTACCGACAACTCGACGAACCGAAGATCATCGCGACTCTCACGGCGTTGAGGGATCGCATCGATAACAACTTTCCTGACTCCGGCCTGGGGCGAGTCGCGGACGAGATGATCGCCGTCGGCAGCGAGGTCGCCGATTGTGCCGGCTACCTCAACGCACCCAACTGGCCGATACGCATCTTCGCGGGATTGTTGATCACGGCGATGGTCGTGGTGCTGTACCTGGCCAGCCCTCCGATAGATCTGCCCGAGGGCGCACACAAGTTCTCGGACGTGCAGTCGATCGCCGCCGGACTGAACATCATCGCGATCGTCAGCGTCGCGGTGCTGTTTCTGCTTCGTCTGGAGACGAACCTCAAACGCCGGCGCGCGCACGGCGTTCTGCACGAGCTGCGAAGTCTCGCTCACGTCGTCGACATGCATCAGCTGAGCAAGGATCCCGCGGGGCGTAGACTGCCCGAGCCGGAAATAACCGAGAGTCCGAAGGGAGCCATGAGCCCGCCGTCGCTCGGCCGCTACCTCGACTACTGCACCGATCTTCTCTCTCTGACCGGGAAGCTCGCGGCGCTCCTGGTCCAGCGCTTCAAGGATCAGGAAGTGATGAGCGAGGTCAACGAGATCGAGGCGCTCACGAGCGCACTTTCGGGCCGGATCTGGCAGAAGATCCAGCTGCTGGAGAGCGCCCAAGCCTGACTCTCAGGGGGAAGTCTTCACTCGGCTCAATCCCAACCTTGACGCCGCTCCGCCCCGATTCTATGCTCGGGTCGGCTAGCCGAGCCCGCCGGTATGCCCGCTCGGCCCGATTGCCACAACGAGGAGGGTGGTATGTCTACTTTCATGGTGGAGCGCGAGCTCCCCGGCATCTCCATGGGCCAGCTCGCCGACGCGCAGAAGGCCGCAATCGCGACGAGCAAGGAGTTCAGCGCCAAGGGCAAGCCCGTCGAGTACATCCGCAGCATGTACGTGCCTGGCGAGGACAAATGCATGTGCCTGTTCAAGGCCGACAATGCCGACACCGTCAAGCAGGTGAACGACACCGCGCACATCCCCTACACACGTGTCGTCGAGGCCATGGATCTGACGCCGTAAACCGGCGTCACCAACACGGACTTCGAACTAAGCCTCAGACAGTAACGGACGAGCGCAGGGTTTCGTCGAGCAGCTCCATCAGCTTGGCGAAACCGCGCGCCGACTCCTTCGGATCGGATATCTCACGGCCGGGGATCATCCAACCGTGTCGCGCGGGGTACGTTTCGCTCTCGTAATTTCCACCCCAATCCTCGAGCGCCTTCTCGAATTTCACGATCGCCGCGGCGGGCATGCTCTGATCGTTGGACGCGTGACCGAAGTAAAGCCGGCCTTTTACGCGCGGTAGCAGGAGGTGCGGAGAGTCCTCTATGTCGGTGAAGAGTCCGCCCCCGTGGAATGACGCGGCTGCCGCGATGCGATCCGGACGCGCCGCCGCCACGCGCAGCGCGAACTGGCCGGCAAAGCAGAACCCGATGACGGCCATCGGGCCACTCGACACGAATGGCTGCGCCGCGAGGAAATCCACGTACGCCGACCCGTCGCGCGACATCGCGTCGGGCGTGAGCGGCGCCTTCAGCTCGGCGAAGCGCTGTCTTGTGCGCTCGTCCCCGAAATCCGGCGCGAAGCCGAACACCGGCGGCTTGGTGACCCGGTAGAAGATGTTGGGGGTCAGCACCACGTACCCGTGCTCGGCGATGCGCTTCGACTGGTCCGCGAACGCCTGACGAAAGCCGAGCCCGTCGGTGAGATTGATGACGGGGGGAAGGGGCGCGTCGGACGGCGGACGCGTGAGCAATGCGTCGACGGTCCCGTCGGGTGTCCGGATCTCGAGATTCTCTTCGATCATGGTCGTTTATCGGAGCATCGAACGTGCCGCTGCTACCATACCCGAACGTAGGCGTTGGTTGATGGTGGCAACGCACACCAGCCGGGTACCGCCGGTTGATTCAGCGGTCAAGCACTCATCTCACTCCCCGTGACCCTGACCCGAACGACCCACTGTCACCCAAGCACCGACCTGGAATACCCGAGGACTCTTGCTACTTCCCATCTGCCGTTTCGACGGATGAGGAGAATCTGTTCGCTTTCCTGGATAGGCATCCCTCCCTCGTAATAAGTCCGATCGATTGTGGCGACCGCGCTGTCTCCCATCGTCTGAACGATACCTACGCGTAGCATGTGTGGTTGCGGGCATGGAGTTACATCGGACGGACAGACGAAAGTTTTCCCTCTGGGCAGAATTCTATAGTGAGGGTTCCGGCCGAGACCCTTGAACAGACCCGCCGTGCGTTCGTCAGCGAAGACCAGATACTCGGGTTGCTGGCTCTGATCGAAAGGTTGCTGCGTGAACTGAGCGACTACCGGAGCCAACATGGCCGCTTCGCGCGAGGTGTGGAAGCAGCCGGCGACAATGAACAAGAGCAGCAATAACGGGAATGGAATCAACATATGCAGAACCTATATCTTAGTCAGCTTGGCGGTGTTGGTGTCCGGGCAGCCTTCGCGCACAATTGTCCTGGCGAGGACCAACCCCAATAACGGAACAGCCAGCAGGGACCCGATCGCGACTGCATCTCCCTGCGCAGCGCGCGTCTCCCAGCGGGCCACGTCGTCCCCTTTTCTAAAGTGTTCGACGGACCACCAATCTCGCGCGACGCCCAGCAGCGCATAAAGACCCACAACGAGCGCGAGTGGGCGCAAAGCACCGGTAGTTATCGCCCTCCGAATCGCGACGACGAGACAGGTCCAGCAGACCGATGTGAAGGCGCTGATCTCCGCAGCCTGCCAGGAGGCTGGCGAATCTGGTTGAACGGCGAAGTGGAATTCGTCGAAGAACGCTCGAGCGGCGGCGGCTCTTCCAAACGGCGCGACCAATAACGCCAGAAAGAATCCTGCGAAAAGTGCGAGCGCGCCACCGCGTATTAACTCCGCGATGGACTGCTGCCTGGTCCAGTACCAGACAGCGGGCGTCAACACGAAAAAACCAGGCATGAAAAACGGAGAATGGCCGTTCAGGCCATGGCGCCAATCGGCGGCAAATACCTGAACGGCGTGGCCCAGCGCGGGATGCCCGGTGGCCAGGAGATTGGCTCCCGTCACGTCGACATCGGCGACCGACAAGAACATCCAGAGGAAGAGCGCGTACGCGAGGGCAAGCGCGAGCCACTGAGCTCCCTGGCCGTCACGATCCCACGTCATGCCTCTTTCGCGACTCTCTGATTCATCTCAGGTGCGGCAAAGCAAAAGGGATGGCCGCAGTGAACGCACAAGTATTCCGCGTAACCGGCCCGCGCCGTCAGGAAGCTGATCCAATGTCCCGCCAGGACGCAGCGCATTGGATGCTTGACCATCTCGACTTTCGATTCCGGCCGCAGGAAAGTGTGGCCGCACCGGCACGCGTACTCCGCGAAACCGTCCCGAGTCGTCACGCACGACACGCGATGCCCGAATATTCCGCAGAGGTATCGCACCTTCTTGTCGAACAGCCCGGAGCTGGCGTACGGATCGCTGTCAACCGCAAAGAGCAATGGATGACCGCATTGAACGCAAACGTACTCGTGATGATTGTCCCGATCGACGAGGTGCTGATACGTGTGGTGCCCGAGAAAACACGACAGCGTGTGGCGGACGCGCGTCAATGAGCCATCCATGCCAAGATAAGTCGCCCCGCACCTGCACGTCCGTTGGGACGGATTCGCGGTTTCGAGAAAAACATGATTGTCGACGTGGTGGCCCCACAGCCCGCATGAGATCCTCGCCATCCAACTCGATTTCATTGCAGATGGAGACGAGTAGTCGGCCAGCTCTGAATGCAGCGCGAACGGTTGCATGCTGATCTCCTTTGATGAGGGCGAAATCCGGCCAGGCTCGCCGAGACAAATCCTTGCTCCTGCCCGCGCCTGTAGCGACATTCACGAAGTGCGTCGCTGAATCGACGTGTCTCGAGTGTTCAAGATGACAGCGCCCAGTTCCCTGACCGTTACCTGAGCGTGAATCGGGACAGCGGGTGTGGCAGCTGTCTCGATCATGCAGGGGGTCCAGGCGTACCAATGATTGAATTCCTTACGCTCGGCACCCTCGAGCTCCGGACCAGCGACGGACAAGAGCTTTCCGCGTTGCTTGCCCAGCCGAAGCGGATTGCCCTGCTCGCCTATCTCTGCATCGCCCAGCCGCGCGGATTCCATCGTCGCGACAAGCTCACCGGATTGTTCTGGCCGAATTCCGATCAGGAGCGCGCGCGTGGCTCGCTGAGGAAGGCTCTTCACGCGCTGCGGCAGGCTCTGGGCGCCGAGACGATCGTCGCGCGCGGCAACGAAGAGATCGCGGTCGATTTCAAGCAGATCTTCTGCGATGCTGCATTGCTCGACTCCACGCTCAAGGCGAGCAGGCTGGAGGAAGCACTAGAGATCTACCGGGGCGACCTGCTGCCCGGGTTTTTTATCGACGATACCAAAGAGTTCGAGGATTGGCTCCAGTCACAGCGAACCCGGCTCCGGATGGCAGCCGCCCGGGCCGCACTCACTCTATCCGACCAGTGCGAGGCCAGCGGAAATGTCGAAGCTGCTCTGACCTGGACTCGGCGACATCTCGAGCTTGCCGACACCGACGAGCGTGGTGTTCACAAGCTGATAACGTTGCAGGGCAAAGCGGGCGATCGTATCGGCGCGCTGCACGCGTACGACAAATTTGCGCGGCACATCGCGGACGAATATCAGATCGAGCCGTCTACCGACATGCAATCGCTGGTCGAGCGCCTGCGCTCGGGGACAGAGCGCAAGGACGAAAAACCTTGACGGACATCGTCGATCGTTCCACGTTCGATCAGAGATGAGAGCAACAAACCACTTAACAATTGCGAGCCGGCTGGTTGCGGCGCTCGTCATCGTCGCCCCGTCCGTCGCCGCCCAGCAGATCACGCGCCTCGAGCGCAGCCGAGGGTTTTCGATGCTCGACGCGGCAAGAGACGATATCGCGAAGTACTACTTCGATTCCACTTACGGTGGGGTCGACCTGAAGGCCGTATACGATACAGCGCGCGCCCGCATCGAGCGCGCCGAACGGCTCGAGCAGGTCCTCGGCGCGGTCGCGCAAGCGACGCTCGAGCTCAACGACTCGCACACCGCGTTCATTC
>DATCPG010000147.1:0-5932 GCA_036570225.1 Gemmatimonadaceae bacterium
GAACTGGGACCCAGATGAACGACGTCACCGAGACGGCAGCGGTACGGACTGCGTTGGGTCGGACTATTCCGCCAATGAGCTCTACGAAGTCCATGATCGGCCATCTCCTCGCGGCCGCCGGTGCCGTCGAGTTGGCGGCGACGATTTTGGGAATGGCCGGCGGTTTTTTTCCGCCGACCATCAACTTCGACGTGCCCGACCCGGCTTGTGATTTCGATTGTGTGCCCAACGTGTCGCGAGCCGGGCGCATTGATGCGGCCCTCAGCAACTCTTTCGGTTTTGGAGGACAGAACGCGTGTCTGCTGATTCGACGCTGGTGACGCCGGACATCCTGGCAACCGTACAGGGAATTGTCTCGCAAGTGCTGATGGTTCCATCAGCGAAAGTGCAGCCGGAGACGCGGCTCTACGATCTCGGCGCAGAGTCAATCGATTATCTCGACCTCATCTTTCGCATTGAAGAAGCACTTGGCAGAAAAGTGCCGGTGAGCCGCTGGGCGGAATTCGTCAGCGACCGTTTGCCGGGTGCCAACCTGGCCGACACGATTACAGTTGCGATCGTCGCCGAGTTCGCGGAACGGGAGCGCGCTCGACCTTGAGCGCCCGGCAGTAATTCGCCAAGCGCGCTCGGCGATCGGGTTCGTCACCTTCGCGATCGGGCAGACTAACTACCGATCGGGACTAACTGCGGATTGGAGGACTAACTGCGCATTGCGGACTCCCCGCGAACCTAACTCCAGACCGGGGACGTAGTCCGCAGTTAGTCCCCCAATCCGCAGTTAGTCAGCAGTCCGCAGTGCCGTTAGTCCGCAGTCCTCAGTCCGCCGTTCCCGACCGAACTATTCAGCCGATGCCTGTGTCGAACCTTACAGCAAATGTCGCGACGGAGAACAGCGGTAGATATGATCACCGCGTGAACGAGTCACAGCTCATCGCCCGGGTCATCGCGGGAGATCGACTGGCCGGGCGTGCGCTGTACGACACGCACGCTCCACGCGTCTACTCGCTCGCTTACCGGATGAGCGGTGACCCGGAGAAAGCCCGGGAGTTCACGCAGGACACTTTCATCCGCGCGTTCGCGCGCCTCTCCCAGTTCCGGGGGGATGCGGCGTTCTCGACCTGGCTGCATCGGATCGTGGTGTCGGTGATCTCGAACGCGAGAAGAAGCGAGGTGCGGTTCGCACGTGAGGTGGCGCTGGACGAAGCAGATCTGATCGAGGCCGCCGCTGCCGAAGCGGAGCCCGATCTTAAGGAGTGCATTGCCCGGGCGGTGGAGAATCTTTCGGAAGCATACAGGACGACTTTGATAATGCACGACATCGAGGGATATACGCACGCGGAGATCTCTGGAATCCTGGGTGTCCCGGAAGGGACTTCCAAGAGCAGGCTGTCCGCGGCACGAGCGCAGCTCCGGCAAGAGCTCGCTGCATTCAAGGAGTAGCATGATGGACGAGAAACGCTTCGACGAAGTGCTCCGGGATCTTCCGCGGAGCTTCAACCCTCCGAACCAGCCACCGCTGGACGACATGTGGGCGGTGATCGAGGATGCGCACTTCAATGCGCCAGCTTCCGTCTCTTCGCGCCGAGGAGTGATCTGGCGCGCACCATGGCTCGCTGCGGCCGCCACGCTCGTGATCGGAATCGGAATCGGGCGCTACGTCCCGAGATCGGCCAGTATGACGGGCAGTCAGACGCCAACAACGGTGGCGGCATCGACCAGGCAACCGGCGAGCGACACCTCCGCTGTCGTCGACGCCTATCGCGATCAGACGAGCCACTATCTGGGCCAGGCGGCCGCGCTCCTCATTTCTCTCCCGGCAAAGGACGCGAGCGGGAAAGCCGACGCCGCCTTCGCGGGTAAAGCCGCCGACCTTCTCGTCACCACGCGGTTGCTGATGGATTCGCCAGCAGCACAGGATCCCAAGCTGCGTTCGCTGCTCGACGATCTCGAGCTCGTGCTCGTGCAGATTGCGCGGCTGCGTGGCGAAAGAAACAAGGGCGATCTCGATCTCATCCACCAGGCAGTGGAGCAGGGAGACGTGCTCTCACGTCTCAATTCCGCCGTAGTCACCAATCAATCCTCAGAATGAAGGAAAGGATGATCAGAGCAACTCTCATTGCAGCCGCTGTCTGCGTTTGTTCTGCGGCGAGCGGCGCGCAAAACCCCGCGCCTCCAGTCCCCCCGACTGTGAGCCAGCCAGTGATGCCGGCGACCCCCAGGGCAATCACCCCACCGGCCATTCGGTGGGACTCTCCAGATCTTCCTGATCTGCCCGACATGCCGGATCTGCCTGACATGCCCGACATGCCCGACATGCCGGACATGCTGGATTTGCCTGATATGCCGGACATGCCCGACATGCCCGACATGCCCGACATGCCGTACATGATGGAGATGCCGGACATGACTGACCTGCCGGATTTTCACGACCTGGAGGTTCGGCTTCGCGGGCTTCAGGACATGCACATGGATTTCCATCTCGCTCCGATGCCGGACATGGACATCGAGATGCCCGACATCGAGATGTCCCCCATGACTCCGATGCCTCCGATACCACCGATGGCGCCGGTTGCCAGGATGTCCCTCGACTCATGGACAAGGATGCCAACGCCAGCTTTGTCTCCAGCTGTGGCTGCTGCGGCCGACAGAGCGTACGCCACCATCGCACGCGTAGGTGGGTTGTCCCCCTTCGAGCGCCAGTTCGGAGGAATCGCCAACGAGCCGCCCAAGTCGTGGGCGGCGGCAGATCCCGCCGATTCGCTTTATCGTCTCGCGCGGGAAGCGCTGAACCACGGCGAGTATCGCCGCGCGGCACAGTTGTTCGGAGACATCAACCAGCGGTTCCCTAGCTCGGCGTATGCCGCCGATGCGCGATACTGGCGCGCGTTCGCGCTCTACCGAATCGGAGGCACGAGCGATCTGCGCGACGCGCTGACTTCGCTCCAGGACACACTGTCGTATCGTCACGCCTCACTGCGCGCCGACGCCGCGACGCTTGCCGCGCGCATCCGCGGCGCTCTTGCTGTGCAGGGAGATCCGCGCGCTAGGGAATTGGTTGGACGCGCCGCGTCTGACACCGGGCAGGCGTGCGATCGCGAAGATCTGGCGGTGCGCATCGAAGCACTCAACTCGCTCGGACAAACAGATCCGGCAACGACTACTCCGATTCTGCGCCGCGTCCTGGCGCGCCGCGACAATTGTTCCGCCGGTCTCCGCCGAGCCGCGCTCTGGCTTCTTGGCAGACGGACCGACGCAGACGCGACCGCCCTTGTAATGAGCGCCGCGCGCAGCGATCCCGATATACGAGTTCGAGCGGACGCGCTGCGTTTCCTTGCCGCGATGCCCGGTGATCAGGCGATCGCCACGATCGAGGAGATCGCGCGCACTCCGGGGAACGAAGAGCTGCAGCGCGCGGCCGTCTCCGCACTCGGGCGAAGCGAGAGCCCACGCGCACGTCAGAGCATTCGGAGCATCATCGAGCGCACTGATCTGAGTGAGAGCTTGCGCGTCGCCGCGCTCTCCAGCGTCGACGCCGATCACAGCAGCGACAACGGGGCGTACATACGCTCGATCTATCCCCGTCTCGACACGCCGAGACTCAAGGCTTCGGCCATCCGCGCACTCGCGCGCGTCGGCGGGAACGACAACGATCAATGGCTGCTGTCGGTTGTACGCAACTCAAACGAGCCGGTCGACGTGCGGGCGATGGCGCTCCGCTACGCCGGACGCTCTTCGATTCCGATCGCCGACCTGGTCCGCATGTACGACGTCACCGGTGACCGGCCGCTGCGCGAGCAGCTTATCAGCCTGTACGCTCAACGCCCGGATCCAGAGGCAACCGACAAGCTCCTGGCGGTAGCCAGGACCGGCACCGACCCCGACATGAGGCGCATGGCGATCTCGGCCCTGGCCCGCAAGAACGATCCGAGGACCAAGCAGATCCTACTGGAGATCATCGACAAATGACGAAGCTCTTTCCGGGACTCGCGATCGCGTCCCTTGTCGCGATAGGCGCGACCGCATCGCTCGCCGACGCGCAATCACTCGCGAATCGCGTGGCCTCCTCATCGAGCCGCTCGGTTCAATTCAGCTATCCCGCGCGACCCGGCGTTTGCGGCGACGGACGCACCTACATCTCTACGGGCTCTGGAAGCTTCTACGGGTCATACTCGACGAATGGGTCCGACCAGTGCATGGCTGGCCCGGTCCGGGTGGTGGCAGATCTTGCTGACAAGAACGTGATCGCTATGCGCACCTATGTCGGCGGAGCGAACGCGATCGTGGATCCAGGCGTTGCGGACCTCGGCACGGTCGCCGCCGCCGACGCCGCCGACTATCTGCTGGGCGTCGCAGCGCGCGCCGACGGGAGAGTAGGGCGAGACGCCATCTTCGCCGCCGTCCTCGCCGATGGTGTCGATCTGTCCTCCAGACTCCTCGACATCGGGCGCGATCAGAATCGCCCGCTCGAGACGCGGCGCGCCGCGTTGTCGGGTCTGGGTCGCAGCGACGCGGCGCAGCTCGACCGAATAGGTGCCGCGCTCGTCCAGATCGCGACAAACGAGAGCGACGCTCAGGGAGTTCGCACAACGGCGCTCTCCGTTCTGTCCCGACTGGATCACGGAGCCGGCATTCAGCCTCTCGTGCAGCTGGCGAGTGGCAACATGACTTCGTGGGTCGGCAAGGAGAGCATGACCGTGCTCGCGCGTTCAGGCGATCCGCGCGCGCGACAGTTCCTCCGCTCGACCGTTCAGCGCACCGATCTGACTGATGAAGTGCTGGCAGTAGCGATCCGTGGACTCGGACGCAACTATGTCACGGGTCAGGACGCGAGCCTGCTGCGCTCGATCTATCCGCGTCTCACCGGCCAGCGCTCCCAGGATGCCGTCCTCAGCTCCCTCGCCGAACTGGGCGGCTCCGAAAACGTGCAGTGGCTGACGGGAATCGTCCGCGACGATAAGGCTACTCCGGAGTCACGCCGCCGCGCACTTCAGTATCTCAGCAGAGCGGGCGCTACTACCCCGGTGCTTCTGGCGCTCTATGATCCGACACCCGACCCGCAGCTGCGCGAGGCGCTGATCGGTGTCTACTCGCGCATCTCGGACAAGGCAGCAACGGACAAGCTGGTGTGGATCGCGAAGAACGAGCAGAATCCCGCCATCAAGCGGCGAGCAATATCGGTCCTGTCGCGCAGCAGTGATCCCGCCACTCGGCAAGCATTGCAGGACATTGTAGAGCGGTAGGGCAAAGCTCTGAGCCTTGGCTGCGAGGCTCAGAGCTCCATGCTTCAGTTTTGTGGATGTCCGTCCGCGCCGCGATCCTGGCCGCTAACCCGCGCGCTGCCTGACCTTCACGACCTGCTCGACTAGTCTCGGTGCCGGCCAGGACCTCCTAAGCGCCTTTTGGAAGCAACGCTTGGGGACGATCTCGACGCCTGACTTGGCCAGCGTCTCATAGCGGGCCAGCTTCTCCGGGTAGCGCGAGATGGTGGTCGGCTTGTAGGAGAGCGAAAGAAAGAAGTTGTCGGTGAGGCTGAGCGCGAACAGCTCTTCGATGTCCCTCGCCCGCGCCAGACGCTCGATACCCAGCACGACCTGACTTCCGAGCCCCTCTCCCTGGTGGTCCGGAGCCACGGCAACGGACGAGACCTCCGCCAGCGAAGGAGAGTATTCCTCCAGTGCGGCGCACGCGATTACGCGGCGGCTCTCATCGGTCGCGACGACGTAGCTGTCGATGCGCGCGGAGATTTCCTCCAGCGTCCGCGGCAGCATCAAACCCTGAGCGGCGTACTGCGAGACCAGCTCCAGGATCTGTGCGGCATCCGCGCGCAACGCGTGACGCACCGTCGCTGGCGGCGAGGATGATTTCGTCCGCGCGAGGCTGAGCGCGGACCCGGAAGAAACTGGGAAATTATGCACGAGGAATGTATATATAC
>DATCPG010000148.1:0-5627 GCA_036570225.1 Gemmatimonadaceae bacterium
CTCTCGTCCTGCTGATCCGACGAGCCACTGTCGACCACGTTGCGGAAGAATACGTTCGCCGCTCTCGGGTTGCCGGCAAGTGTGCCGGACGCGATTCTGACGTGCGACGATGTGAGCCGTGAGAATCCTTTGCCTGACTGGAGCGACCACCGCAGGTTCGAGTTCTGAGCCGAGGAAGGATTGGAGCTGATTGAAAGCACCCAGGCCTGCGTCGCCGTCACGTTCAGCGAAAGACCCTGCGTCGACGGGGCAAGGCTGCCGGCGTCGACAGCCGAAACGAACGTTGGAGCGAACGACGCAACGCGTACTTTCACGCGCGAAGGTACGGTAACCGAGACGATATGGGTGAGGCTGCTCGAGGATCCGGGTTGCGCAGCGGCTCCGCGCGAGATCATCGCGCTTCCGATTACGATTGCCAGCAATGAGGGACGGAGCTTGAGCATCTACAGAGCCTCCAGGTATCGCCAGCACAGGCAAGCGATAGTCTGATTTTTGGGTGAGGCACAATATGTACCTCGCTCTGTGACGCCTTTATGAAGCGATTATGACGCGTTGATCACAGTTTGCCTTTCGCGCTAACTCGTTGCTGCTGAGGGAGATACGGGCTCGAGGACGAAGCCTATCCCGCGCCTTGTCGCGATGACGGCCGACGCACCGGCCTTGTCCAGCTTCTTGCGAAGCCGAGCCACGTGGGCGTCGATGACGTTGGAGCTGGGATCGAAATGCATGTCCCAGACCCTGTCGTGCAGCTCGCTCCGCGAGACCGTCTCGCCGGTGCGCAGCATCAGGTGCTCCAGCAGCTTCAACTCCATCGAGGTCAGGCCGACCTCCACCTTTCCGCAGGTGACTCGTCTGGTCAGGCGATTCAGCGTGAGGTTGCCTGCGGTCACCTGCTCCGACACGCGATTTGCCGATCCCCTCCGAACGAGTGTTCGCACCCGTGCTCTCAGCTCTTCGTTCGACACGGGTTTGACCACGTAGTCGTCCGCGCCGGCGTCGAGCCCGCGCACGATCGTCTCGGTGTCGCTGAGTCCGGAATAAAGGAGCACTGGTGTCCGCCGGCCGTTCCGCCGCAGCTCCTGCAGGATCTCGAAGCCATGGCGGTCGCCCAGCTGCAAGTCCAGGATTATCCCGTCGTATTCGTTGACGAGCGCGAGCATGCGTGCCTCTTCGCCCGTCGACGCAACATCGATCGCGTACGATTCGTCCCGCAGCACACGGGAAATGAGCTTGAGGATCGCGCTGTCATCGTCGACTACGAGCAGTCGCATTGCATCTCTGGTGTCATCACTGGGGCGATGTGCGGTGGGCTTGCCGTTATCGGGTATGCCTCAAGGACGAGTTCACAGTCGTAAAGAGCACAAAAAAAGGGCGGGAGAGAGCCATGCTCTCTCCCGCCCGTACAGCTGGCAAGCGCGGAGTCTAGAACATCACTCCGAAGGTGATCGGAACGTACCTGGCCGGTGAGCCAGCGGTTTGCACCTGGTTGAAACGCGCTTCGACGAAAGTGTCGAACCCGCTGAGTGCCATCGAGATTCCGCCTCCGATGTTGAACCCGAAGTCGTTAGAGGAACCCCCGCCGCCGCTAGCTCCGCCGTTGTACCAGCCGGCGCCGCCGATTGCGTACGGAGAGAAACTCGCTCCAGGAATCTTGTACACGAGGTTGCCCGTCACGCTCGTGTAATGGAGGTTGCCTCCGCCAATGCTACTCTTGAAGCCGAATTGATTGTACGCGCCGTCAATGCGAATACCGAGCGGAATCAGCGTCGGATTCAATCCAACGGTGACGGTACCGTTGAACCCCGTGTTGAGAAAATCTCTCATGTCGCTCACGGGGATGGCCGCGCCAGCGGCAACGCCAAAGTGTAACGCCGTCTGCGCGCGCGCATCGAACGAGACCAGCGCGATTCCAGCCAGGGCTGCTGCAAAAAAATTACGGTTCAAAGCAACTCCTTGTTTGTGGATGCGTCATCCGGACGAGCCAGCGTCACGCGGGGTCACCGGCTGAGCTTGCTTGGCGGGACGCCTCTTCGGCCGCGGAGGAGGTGCCGCCGGTTTGTTCTTGACGATATAGGAGGGGCTGACGCGCGCCAGCTTCTCGCTCTTTGCGGCATCGAGCGCGGCTTTGCAGGCATCACGGTTCCTTGTCAACCGCGTGTCGCGCACCTGCCCCAGAGCGGCGGTCGCATTGTCGTAGTACGTCGTCACCAAATTCGAATCGGCGTGGAAAAAAGGAATTCCGCAAACCTCTTCGACCGGATACGTGTCCCCGAGCAGCGCCAGGACTCTGGCAGGAGATCGCGGCAGCGCGGATGCCAACGCCATGGAAAGACTCGCCTCCGCCGTTGCGGACCCTGGGCGTAATTTGGAAGCCACCTCGAGCCAGAGACTGTCTCCTGTTGCAATGCCGTTCATCACGGACCGGCCAAAGGATTCGTCGGCGTCGACTCTTCGGGCGACGCCTGCGACGCCGCCAAGCTTGATCTGGGAGAGAACGACTTCGGCGCTGCCCATTGGGGTCCACGCGCTGTCTTTGCACGCCGCAAGCGCTAGTGATGCCACAACGACGGCTACACAGAGAGCCGAGCGAAGTTTCGCTATGCAGCGAGCCCCAACATCGTCACTTGCCGCACGCCTCGCGAACTCGCGCGGTATCGCTGGGCATCCAGATGGCGATCGCCTGTCCCTTCCTGTCGGCGACGCTGCTGCCGACTGCGGCACCGATGACTTTGACTGTCGCGTGGGTCGCTCCGAGCGAATTGACTACCAGACCGTTCGCGCCCACTGACGCGGCCTTGCTGCGCATTGCCTTTAGCAGGTCGCCGTTGCCGTTATATACCGAGTTTGCCTTCGACGTTACGAGCGCTACTTCATAGTAATCGTACGGCACGTGGTCCCGGTCTGCGTAAGCGGCGACCGCGTCGGTGCACGTTGGAGCGAGCGACAGCGCCGGATTGGTTGCCACGATCCGGGTCTGGGTGCCGCAGGCTGTCAGCACAGACAGAATCGTCAGGCACGCGGCAATCCGCGTCGGAGTCAGTCGCATTCGCTCCTCCCCGCATCCGTTGAGATCATGCGCCCGATAGGGCAAGAAAAAGGCCTTCCAACATCGAGCGCGACGCTCTGGCCCGAAAGTCGCCAAATGACGGGCGCAGGATAAATCGGTCCGACCATCGCGTGCCTCCACACCCATGGAGAGCTCTACTTGCGTATTAGCCTTCCCGGTGCGGCGCAGCGTCGCTTACTCGCGCTCGTTCCGGTAGTTCTGGTAGTTCTCATCGGCGCTCTCACGTACGAGCGTTCCCGGCTCGTCGTCGCTGATGTACGGGAGGTTGAGCGAAGCCATGAGACACTCGAAGCGTCGGCCGCTCTCCTTACGCGTGCCATCGACGCCGAGACCGGCCAGCGCGCGTATCTGCTCATCGGCGACGAGAAATTTCTCGAGCCATACAGCGGGTCACGTACCGATATAGGGCGGTTGTCCTCCGCACTGCAGCTGCTGGTACACGACGATCCCTCGCAGATGGCGAGGGTGAACAGGATAAAACAGCTAGTCAACGATCGCTTCGCTCTGCTGGATTCTTCTATCGCGCAGCGACGAGCCGGGCGCCTCAATTCAGCGATGGATTCGGTTTCGCAGCTCCGCGGCAAGGAAAAGATGGATCAGCTTCGCGGCGCTGTAGCCGCGCTCCAGTCCGGGGAGAGATCCCAGCTGACGGAGCGCCGTACCGCGGAGGAGCGCGGGGTCACGACTGCCACGATCCTGATAATCATTGCCGCACTCGTCGCGCTGCTCCTGAGCGCGCTCATCAGCATCGCAATGTCGCGCGCCCTCGACGACCAGAGCAAGGCAAACGTCGAGCTTCAACGCGTCAACGAGGATCTAGAGCGCCAGTCCGAGCAGCTGGAGATGCAAGCGGTGGAAATGGAATCGCAGGCCGCCGAGCTCGAGGCCACCAGTGAGGATCTTCGCTCGACGAATGACGCGCTCAGCCGAACCACTCAAACTGCCGAAGAGTCGCGGGACGCGGCCGAGCACGCGCGACGGCAGCTCGAGCAGGTTTTGGAGAACCTCCCCGATGCGGCCAGTGTCTTCGATTCCGAGTGGCGGTGGACCTACATCAATGCGCCCGCCAAGCGAATTATCGCGCGTCTCGGCGTCAACGGCGAAAGCGTGAAAGGAAAGGTTCTCTGGGAGACTATCCCACAACTAAAGGGCACGAGATTCGAGTCCGAGACGTTCCGCGCCAGGAATGAAGGGCGCGTCGAAGAGTACGAAGAGTATCTGCCCGAGATAGATGCATGGCTGGAGAACACCATCGTCCCCGTCGAGGGGTCGGTGATGACTTTCAGCCGCGAAGTCACCCGGAGAAGGCGGGAGGAACAGGGAGCGAAACTCCTCAGCGACGCGAGTCGCGTCCTTCAGTCCACGCTCGATTACGAGAAGACTCTGGATGCGGTCGCGCGACTGGCTGTCGGTGCCATGTGCGACTGGTGCGCCGTGGACCTCGTCGATTCAGACGGAGCAATAAGACAAGTTGTGGTCGCGCACGTCGATGAAGCCAGGATCAAGTGGGCGAGGGAGCTGAACAAGCGCTACCCACCTGACTATGGCGGTCCAACGGGCGTCGGCCATGTAATCAGGACCGGGCTGCCAGAGGTCTATACCGATATCACGGACGAGATGCTCGTCGCGTCGGCGCGCGACGAGGATCATCTCGGGCTGATGCGTGAGCTCCGGTTCAAGTCCGCCATCGTCGTGCCGATGATCGCGCGCGGCCGGACACTTGGTGCCATGACTCTGGTCAGCACGGACAAGGGTCGCCGCTACGGAGACGACGATGTCATTCTTGCCACCGAGATCGGCACCCGGGCAGCTCTGGCAATCGACAACGCGCAGCTCTACCGAAGCGCGCTCGCCGCGAGCGAAGCGAAATCCGCATTTCTCGCGACGATGAGCCACGAGCTGAGGACCCCGCTCAACGCGATCATCGGTTACCAGTCACTGCTCAAGGAAGGGATCGACGGATCACTCAACAAATCCCAGATCGCCCAATTGAACCGAATACGCGCGAGCGCCGATCACCTTCTCGGACTCATCGACGAAGTCCTGACATTCAGCCGCGTTGAGGCGGGGAAGGAAGTCGTGCAGAGAGAAGACATATCGCTCCGGTCGATCATCAACGAGGCGATCACGATGGTCGCACCCCTGGCCGGCATCAAGGGACTCTCAGTTCGAGCGGAGGGGGACGAAGCTGAGCTGTTCACCGACGGCAGCAAGGTTCGTCAGATTCTGCTGAATCTCCTCTCGAACGCGGTGAAGTTCAGCGACGATGGTGAAATCGTGATTCGTTCGCGCCTGGACGGAGAGAGCGTACAGGTGTCTGTCGTGGACACAGGCATTGGGATCGCTGGCGACAATCTCGAGAGAATCTTCGATCCGTTCTGGCAGGTGGAGCAACGCTCCACGCGAAAGGTTGGCGGGACAGGCCTCGGCCTGAGCGTGAGCCGCACACTGGCTCGGCTGGTAGGTGGCGATGTCCGGGTGGAGAGCAGGATGGGGAAGGGAAGCACGTTTATTCTGACACTCCCCGTGGGACGGGCCTGATGCCCAGGTGTGAAGCCGC
>DATCPG010000149.1:0-9983 GCA_036570225.1 Gemmatimonadaceae bacterium
ATCTGGAGCGGCTCGAGCAGGCCATGGTCCTTCTGCGCGCGCGCGGGTACCCGCACGTGCTTGTCACCGCGGGCGCCGATGCGTGGGGGCGGGTCGACATCGGGGAGAGCTTTCTTCGGCGGATGGGGAACGTGAGCGACGACCAGCTCGTCAGCCTCTACGCTCATTCGGCTTGCCTGGCGATACCGTCCTTGCATGAGGGGTTCGGGCTTCCCGCTATGGAGGCAATGGCGGCTGGGACTGCGGTCGTTGCTGCCAACGTTGCGGCGCTGCCCGATGTGACCGGGGGCGCGGCGGTGCTCGTTGATCCGTACGATCCACTGTCCATCGCGGATGGACTCGAGCGGGCGATTGGCGAACACGACGCGCTCGTCGAGTTGGGGCGGAAGAGGGTAGCCGATTTTACTTGGCAGCGGACGGCCGCGATGACTGCCGAGGTCTACCGCGAGTTGGTATAGCTGCGAGCTGCAGTTTTCAGGTTCCAACTGAACTGAACGGGGTGGGAGGCGCCAGTGGCGTAGGTACCTGGTTCCGGATTACCACACCCAGACTTTACTAGTGGCGTTCTGAGCGCATTCAGGTTCCAGGTGCCGGCTGATTACGCGCAGGGCGTCTGCGGGTCCCGGTGTCGGATATCACGCTCTTCAGCAGGCCATGAAGCATCTTCCGGACTTCGATTGTCTGGGCGATCAGGGATTCGAAATCGGTCGCATCGATCGCTTCAGTGTCACGGGCCACCGTAATGTGGTACTCGAGCTCTGAGCTCGAATTCAAAGCGAAGCGGATGAACCGACCGAAGTCTTTCCTGCTCTCCTGGCCAACCCCTTCTACGATGTTCGTCGGGATCGACATCGAGGCGCGCATCATCTGACTGCGTAGCGACGCATACTCAGATCCTTTCAGTCGGACGGCGACACGATGGACATTGAGAGCCAATGCGTGCGCCTTGCGCCAAACGATGAGCTTCTTGTAATCACTCATGCCCAAGCAAAGCGCCGTAATGGGGGCCCAGCGACATCACTTCACAACACTCGCACCTGAATGCGCTCAGAACGCCAACAGTAAAGTCTGGGTGTGCTAACCCGGCACCACGCACCTATGCCACTGACGCCTCCCACCCCGTTCAGTTCAGTTGGTACCTGACAACTCCTTCAGTTTCGCCCGAACGGAACGAAAGTGACGCTAACAGTCTTATTCCGAATATCGACCATCTTCGGCCCCGACGGACAACCCGTAATCGTCTGGAACCAAGGCTGGATCCTGTTACCTAAAGTCAAATCAAGGGCGGCAAACCCGAACCGCGATTGGCCACTGGCGCGTGCGCCCCAGTAAAGATCGATGTCGTGCGAGCACCACGCCTTGTAGTAGAACTCCGGGTGCCCGCCATAGTAGATGCTTCGCACATCCTCGTTGAGCCGCATCCGTCCCGCTTTCAAACCAAGCGACCAGAGCGGTTTCATGTAATCGATGTTGAGATTCTGTCCGGACGACCCCGGCCCGACGGATGCGCCGAGGGGCTGGCCGCGGTTCGTGTAGCCCTGAATCACCTTCCGGCTCGTGTACCAGACTCCGAGCGGCCTGTCGCGGAACGTTGCGCTCTGCTCGACAGAGGTGTTCTCCGCCTGAATCCGCCAGAAATCGTTCGGCTTGAGTCCGGGCCGTCGCCACTGGAAGCCGACGGTGTACGCCTGCGTGTGGTTCGGCGCGATCAGAAAGTTGCGTAGCGAGGGCGGAAACTCAGTTCTCCCCCACTCCGTGTACAGCTCGAATCCCGACTCGGGCATCACCCACCGCGCGAACAGAGAGAAGATCTGGTCGCGTCCGCCGGGTGAGAGGAGCGAATCGCTCCGCGGAACGCGGTTCGGCCAGCCGGTCGGATGAAAAATCTCGAGCCACCGCACGGGAACCTGGCCCCAGCTAGTCGCCGTCTCCCACACACTCCTTGTGAGGCCAACGGTCAGACCCGACGGATTTCGCAAATGAAGCGCGACCGCGGCCGCGGTGATCGATCTAAGATTGTTGGTCGAGACAGTGTCGAAGAATCCGGATTCCGTAAGCCCGCCGACGAGCCAGCGCGCGTCGACATCTCCGAACCTTGTGCTGATCGGCTTGGCCGTGCGAAGGAAATAATGCGGAAAGCCCGGTGCATTGTTGCTCAACACCAGCGCGTTGCCGATCCCGGGACCCCACCACTCGTTCTCGTTCGATAACCCGATCTGCACATTCCTGATGCCCACCAGGATCGAAGACTGTCCGGCGGAGAGTCGATGTATCGGCTTGTCGCCGAATCGAGTCGGCATGTCGATGCTGTACGGCCCGTTGGCGTACCACTCGAATTGCCACGGACTACGGTCGGGCGGAATTGTCGGCCGATCGACGTCGGGCACGTGGAGCTGGAAGTACCGGTTTTCCTCCGATACGATCTGCGGTGCGAAAACGATCTGCACGCGGCCGATGCGTTTGAAGAATCCGCCGGCGAGCATTGTGTTCCTGCCTCGCCCGGCCCACATGTCGCCATCGTTGATCGAATACGGTAACGCGGTGTTCTTGACGATGAGGATTTCCGGGCGGAATAGTCCGAACGTGCGCGTGGCCGGCTCGAGCCGCGTGATCGTCGCGCTTACCGAGCGAAGGTTCATCGGGATGACTTCCGGATCGCCCGCGAGCTCGCCGAGCCGAGCTCTCTCGAGCTGGAACGGATTGATGAGGCTTGTACTGTTGACGAACAGCGTGTCGGTTGCGGCCTGGGGACGGAGCGAGAGCGGCGTCAAAACGAACGCGCACGCAACTAGCATTGAGAAGCTGGATGTTCTGATGCGGATCTGACAATCCTCGCGGGCGTTGGCTGGGCGTGAGTCCGCATAATATACAGCGTGCACATTACATTTTACCGACAATGATCGACACCTGGGCGGTAGTCGTGCCGAGCTTCAACCATGCCGACGACACCATCACCTGCCTCGGCTCTCTCTGGAACGCGACTCCTCGCCCGGGCAGAATTCTGTTAGTCGACGATGCGTCCACCGAAGATGCAGTCGCCGAGATCGAGCGCTGGGCGGAGAAAAACGGAATCGATCATCAGGTGGTGTCCGCCAACATGCTCCGGCGCGGTGAGACACCCCGCCGCTGGCTGACGATCGCCGTGATGGAGACAAATTCCGGATTCGTCCAGGTGTGCAACGCCGGCCTCCGCTACGTGCGCGACTTCACGACGTCGCCCTACGTGCTGCTCCTCAACAACGACACGGAGATCGCTCCGACCTATTTCGGTGAGCTGGAGAAGGCGCTCGAACAGGCTCCCGACATTGGACTGCTGACCGGATTGATCTACGAGTGGGATCGCTCGACGGTCTCGTACGGGGGCGCTTACTACAATCCGCTCCGCGCGCTCGCGTCGCACACGTCGGCGCTGCCAGTGACGGATGCGCCCACCGAGACGGGCTTCGTGTCCGGCTGCTCGATGCTGATCGCGCGCCCGGTGCTCGAGCAGATCGGATTGCTGGCGGAATGTTTTCAGCCGATCTACGTCGAGGACGTCGACTACTCCCTGCGCGCCCGCGCGGCCGGATTCCCGCTGATGGTCGCGCGCAACGCCGTTCTCTACCACAAGGTAGGCGGCAGCCTCGGCCGCGTGAACCAATCGCCGCGTATCGTCTACGCGATGAATCGAAACCGCGGATTCGCCCTGCGACGAAATTTCAAAGGGTGGCGCCGCGCCGCGGGAATCACCTACCTCGCCGTGACCAAGCCCTGCCGCGCCCTGCTGGAACTCGCGAAAGGCCGCCCACGGTCCGCGTGGGCAGTGCTTTCAGGAATGCTGGTCGGAGTACTGAGTCCGGCCGCATTGCGCGACTAGGACTGGACGGACAACCCGGTCTGCGACTACAAAACTGCAACTACGCTACCGCCCGCTGCCCGCTGATCGCTGTCAGGTTTTCGCTGAACCACGCCGGGACAGCACGTTCGCTGGTCAGGGCGCAATCAACTGCCTGTGGCCTTACGCCACTACGGGCTGTCCCGACGCTTTTAGCGGATAGCGTCTTTCAGCCATCAGCGAATCGCGGGCAGCAGCGTAGTTGCAGTTCCCCCGATGTTACTTAACAACGTACAATCCAATGCTCGTCAGAAGATGCCGAGCATATAACAGCTTGAGGTGCGAATGCCGGTAAGGCGGCCGATCAACGACCCGGTCGAGCATCCGGTCGCCAGCCGAAAAGTTTATCAATGGAATCCTGTAACCCTTCGCTATCAGTCGAAGGGCGAGAGCCTCTATGTCCTTTTTCCTGTAAGCGACTACGGCGTTCGTCTCGAGCGTCCTGTCGTTGGATCCGAGATTGAACTCGGTTGTGTGAACGGCTACCCCTCCCGGTTTCAGGCATTCCATCGATCTCTCGATGAACTCGAGTCCCTTCTCGAGCGAGCCGAGGTGCTCCAGCGAGCACGACGACCACACGAAATCAAAACCGCGTAGCTCGCTGGGAATCGCAGTCATGTCGCATGATCTGTAGCTCACTTTTCTGGCGAAGAGATCGGGATCGCAGATGCCCGCTTCATTGAGCTGCGCCAGACCGCCTGCGTGCTGATGGGTTTTCGTCCACCACCCCTGCTTCACCGCCGTCTCGGTGTCGAGATCCGTCGCGAGAATCTCGCACCCCATGCTCGCCATCAACGCCGAGAGCGGCTCCGTCCCGCATCCAAATCCCAGCCCGCGCTTCCCCTCCGCAAGCATTCCCTGCTGCTTCAGCACTTCGAGGATGTAGACCCATTCCCACACCTTGCGGTGCCTGACGCGCCGATCGCGGATAGCCGCGCACCACTTCTCGTAGCGTGGCTCCTCCATCTGGGCGGAGGTCACGAGCTGCCATCCGATGCGCTCGAGGTTCGGCTCGCCCTGCGCCTGGTAGCGGCGGAGTGCGGCGGGCATCGGCTCGCGGAGAAACTCACCTGGCTTCGTCGCGACGGGATAGAGATTGTAGATCGCCCGCGCCGCCGTCTTGAGACCGCTAAGCATAGGACATCATGATAAAGGGAGCAGCCCTCGCCGATAAGTGCCGAGCGTTCGCGCGATAGCCATCCGCTCGGCGTCGCGAAGAATCCACGACCAGCTCGCAATCGAGAACGCGGTCGTCGCCATGATGACCCCTGCGACGGCGACGACGACCGACACGTCAGCGAGAGACTTGCTGGCAAACAGCGCCACGAGGAGGAGGACGACGGCCGACAGCGTGCGCCCGACTCTTCCCCCAGCAATCGTCAGCGCCGGTGACTCCGCCACACGTGAGGTCGCCCAGAGCAGTAAGCAGGTGTCGAGCGTCACGCGTGTGGTCCACGCCGCCGCTGCGCCGGCGATGCCGAATGTCCTTATCAGCGCGATGGTGAGCGGGACGTGGATTGCCAGCTCGATCAAATGAAATTTGGCGGGGAGGTCCGGACGATTCTTCGCGTACAGCGAGATGAAGAGCGGATGCGCGAGCGCGTTGGTGAACACGCCGAGCGCAAGGATGCGAAGCGCAGTTGCCGAATGTTCGGCGTAATCGGCGCCGAGCCAAACTCGAAGCAGCTCGGGGGCAAAGACGAACACGACTGCGAGCGGGGCTGCCATTATCACCATCAGCGCGCGCATCGACGTCGACGTCAGATCGCCAAATCTCTCCCGCTCGGCTCGAGCTTCGAGCGAGCTGAGCGCGGGAAGCAGGCTGCCAATCAGGCTTACCGGGACGAGCAGCATCCTGGTCACGCCCTCGTACGGCGCGGTGTAGAATCCCACGGCTGCGAGGCCTGCAATGGTTCCCAGCGCAAATCGATCGAAGTAGAGCAACAGCGGCGTGATGCTGTTGGAAACGAGCACCCACCCGCCGAACGACAGCACTCGCCGCAGCTGCACGGTTCCACGGGACCTGACCCATCGAATTGCGGGCAGCGCCCGGCGAATCGCGAATGCGTACAGCGCGCAGATAAGGAGGCGCGAAGCCAGCACCACGAGGAGGATCGAGGGCAGCGATGCTCCGCGCACCGCTCCGATCGCAGGGATCGAGAGCGAGGCAACGCTGCTCAGCATCTTGATGGTGGTGCTCAGATCGAAACGCTGCGCGCCTTCGAGAATACCTCGCTGCGCGGAGATCAGGAGTACAGCTGGCAGGCTGAGCCCGACCACTCGGAACACTCCGATCGCCTCGTTCGCCGTTTCGGGTGGCAGACGGAAGACCGAATGCACGAGAGCAGGAGCAGCAACCGCGAAGGCCGCGCCTCCGACGATCCCGGCTGCAAGCTGCGCCATCAGAGAAACGGACACGATCTCACTCAGCTCGGCGGAGTCGTGGTGCAGCGCGTCTGCCACGAACTTCACTATCGCTCGGCCGAGGCCCAGATCGAACAGCGTGAGGTACTCCGTGATCGCCCAGGCGAGGCCGAGCAAACCGAAGCGCGCCGGGCCGAGGTGTCGCGCTGCAACTGGCATGACGAAGAACGCCAGAGCAAGCGGCACCGCGAGCCCAAGGAAATTGAGAAGTGTGTTGTGCGCGACGCGGGAACGGACCAAGCCGCTTTCACCCATGTGACGAATCTAGATCAGACGCGATTTCCAGGTGTCCGGAAGAAGCGGAGAGTCGATCTCGATGGGGAGGTGGTACTCGAACGGCTTGGGACCGTGCTCGCGAATCCAGCGGACCATCGAGAGCAGACCGTCCCGGAGCGGGACCTTCGTCTCGTAGCCGAGAAGCTTTCTGGCCTTGTCCGCAGAGCAGATTGCAGTGCGCACTTCCTGCGGACGATCGGGCACGTAGATCGGATGGAGGTCGAATGACAGGAGCTCGGCGAGGATGCGCGCCAATTCGTTGATAGTCGTCACCTCGTCGTCGGGACCGATGTTGATGATCTCGCGCGACAACCCCTTCTGGAAACCCATCTCGAGCAGCGGATCGACGCAGTCCTGGACGAATGAGAAGCTGCGAGTCTGTTCGCCATCGCCGTAAATGATCGGCTGTTTTCCCTGGAGCATCCTGTTGATCATGATGCTCGCGACATTGCGGAACGGATCGTCGTACTTCTGCTTCGGCCCGATGATGTTGTGCGGCACCGCGATCACGTACTCCATGCCGTGCGTGTCGCAGACATTCTGCACGAGCAGCTCGCCGGCGTATTTCGCGATTCCGTACGGATCGACGGGCGCCGCGGGCTGATTCTCGCGGAATGGTGGCTTGCCGCGTCCGTAGCGAGCCATGCTCGAGCAGTAGACAAAACGCTTCACGCGTTTGCTCGCCGACGCTGCAAGGAGGCCGGCGGTGTTCTCGTAGACGTGCTTGGCTATGATCGCCGGAGAAAACACGCTCAACCCCTCGGTGGCGATGGCGCCGCAGTGATAAACGAGATCAACATCGGTGAGCAGGCGCTTCATTCTCTCCACGTCGCCACAATCAGCTTCCTCGAACTGGATTCCTTCGGGAAGATTGTGGAGATCACCGCCGATCATGTTGTCGCAGCCGACGACCTCGTGGCCGCGATGTATGAATGCGTCTGCGAGGTGACTGCCGAGGAACCCAGCGACACCCGAGATAAAAACTTTCATTCAGTTCGTGTTAAAGAAAATCCGGAGGCTCAGAACGCTCCGGTCCGCCCCAGGACGGCGGGGACTGTTCGGAACAGTATGCTCATGTCCAGCCAGAAAGACCACTGTTCGATGTACTGCCGATCGAGGTATACGACGTCCTCGAAATCCAGCACTTCGCTCCTGCCGCTCACCTGCCAGAGCCCCGTGATGCCCGGCTTGGCGTCCAGGCGCCGGAAGTGGTGGTCCTCGTACTCCTGGAAGTCGGCCTCGAAGAAGGGTCGCGGGCCGACGAGCGACATCTCGCCGATGAAGACGTTCATCAGCTGGGGCAGCTCGTCGAGGCTCCATCGGCGCAGGAATCCGCCGAGGCGAGTGGTGCGCGGGTCGTCGCGGATCTTGAAAAGGCGGGCGTCGCCGGTGTGATTGAGGTGGGCGAGCTGCTCCTTCTCGGAATCCGCTCCTTCGCGCATCGTCCGGAACTTGATCATCCGAAAGCGCTTGCCGCCGAGTCCGGCGCGCTCCTGGAAGAAGAAAGGGCCGCCGGGAGAGTCGAGTCGGATGGCGAGGGCGATCAGAAGGAGGATTGGAGACAGCAGGATCAGCAGCACAGCACTGAGCAGCACGTCGACGATTCGCTTGGAGATGAGCGCGCGCGCCTTGAGGACAGGACTTCCCAGCTCAAAGAACGGCTGATCGTGGTGCCACACCAGGCTCGGCCTGAGTCCGTAGACTTTTACCGCCCGGGCGGGATAGAGAATCTGGCAGCCCGAATGGAGGCACTCCTCGATCAGCTGTTCGATACGCGTCGCGGGCAGCTCGGAGCACACGACCACGGCTTCGGCGTCATACTCGCTGATGCAGCGCGAGAGCTCGTCGACGGTTCCGAGATATCCATCGTCGCTACTGGCGTCCGGCGCCAGGTAGCCCACAACCCTGTAGTCACCGCCCGCCGCGCCGATAGCGCGCTCGAATCTCCGAGCCTTGATCGGCGATCCCACCAGCAGCGCTGCCGCTGCCCCTCTCTGCCTCGGCCAGATGTGCTGGAGAAACCATTCGGAGATCTGGCGGACGAGCAGCAGGCAAATCCAGACCGTCGCGGCGGTGGCGATGAGCGGAAGGGTGACATCTGGGAGATATCCCCGGGCAATCATCCCAGCCCAGTTGATGAGGCAGGCCCCGGCGACGGCGACGAAAAGCCGGATCGGCTGATTGAGCGCGCGGTGGCGGCTGTGACCACCAGTGCCGAAGATCGCGATCAGAGTCATCAGCGCCAGGAAAACCATGCGCCGGCCACCGGTCACGAGCGGAGAGGATCCGCCGAAGGTCTGGCCGCTCCCGAATGCCTGCGCCCCCCAGATCGTTTCCGCGTTCAGCCAGATCGCGATTACCTGCGCGAGGAGGATGGCAATGACATCTCCACCGAGGAGCACGGTGAACCGCGTAGCGACACGAGTCGTGTGACGCCGAAGCGCCAGCGGCCGCCGGTCGCGCAACGCGGACCGGCGTTCGAGACCGGGATACGTGAGAACGCGGGTCTCGTGCAGTTGGGATTTGGCTGTGGGGATTGTCATCCTGTCGTCATCATGCAAGCGAGCGGATCCATAGCAAAATTCTAGCCTGTCAGTGTGCGTCCGGGTAGATTCACGCGATGATTGCTCCGCGTATAACGCTAGTCATTGCAGCACTTTGCCCCGTGTTCCTGGCCGCACAGACGACGGCACCGCGCGAAGCTCCGCACCACTTGATGGTCGGCTCGAGCGACGAAGACTACCTCCGATACCTGCAAATAGCTGGACTCGCCGCGCTTTATCCGTGGTCTATGCGGGAGTTTTCGCAGCCGGAGCTGGCACGGATGGCGGTCAAGCAAGGATCTCATCCATGGTCGGGAAAGGGAGACTACGAGGATTCTCCGTCGCGGCGGTCTTTCTCGATCTTGCCGGTGAATGCCGTGCTGCGGTACAACAGCACATTTCCTTACGGGTCGAACGATGGCGCGGTGTGGGCCGGACGTGGCTTGACGTCCGCGCTCGATCTCGGGTTCGCGTTCAGACTCGGTCCGCTTTCCGGAACGTTCAACCCGATCGCATTCAGTGCTCAAAATAGATCCTTTCCCATCCAGCCAAACGGGTCGACGACCCAGCCACTTGCCGATCCACTTGTTGGTTGCTGCATCGATCGACCACAGAGGTTTGGAACGGGCAGTTATTCTCGGGTCGATCCAGGAGAGAGCACGCTCCGCCTCGATGTCTTCGGACTTGCCGCAGGCATTTCTACCGCGAATATGGGTTGGGGGCCCATGGAGAATTACCCCTACATAATCGGGGGAAACGCGCCCGGATTTCCGCACGCCTTCGTCGGCACCAGCTCTCCCCTTCCGATATGGATCGGAAGAGTTCACGGGAGGGTTATGTGGGGCGAGCTCGAGCAGAGCGCCTAC
>DATCPG010000150.1:0-6962 GCA_036570225.1 Gemmatimonadaceae bacterium
GTCCTGAAGCGTGCGGATCATCTCCAGGCCCGTGCGATCCCCGACGTGGGCGAGGCGGGGATATTTGTGTCCGCCGAAATTGCGCTGAAGGATGCGGCCATCGGGAGTGCGATCGAAGACGGCACCCCAGGCCTCGAGCTCCCGCACGCGGTCCGGTGCTTCTTTCGCGTGCAGCTCGGCCATCCTCCAGTTATTCAGGTACTGCCCGCCACGCATCGTATCGGCGAAGTGCACCTGCCAGTTGTCGCGATCGTCGACGTTGGCCAGCGCAGCGGCGACGCCTCCTTCCGCCATCACCGTGTGCGCCTTGCCGAGCAACGATTTACAGATGAGGCCGACCGAAGCTCCCGAATGAGCCGCCTCGATCGCCGCGCGCAATCCTGCGCCGCCGGCGCCGATCACGAGCACATCGTGCTCGTGCCGCTGGTATTCCGGCACCTAGAAGAGCCTCACGTCGTGCCAGATGCCCATCGATACGAGTCGAATGTAGATGTCGGAGAACGCCACCCAGAACAGACTGAGCCAGGCCCAGCGCATGTGCCCGCGATTGAGACAGCTCACGCAGTCGTAGCTCTTCCTCCGGACCGGAGCGCGTGACAGCTGATCGAGGTATCCGCCCACGAGATGGCGGAGCGAGTGGCAGCCGAGTGTGTAACCTCCGAGCAAGATCACGTTGATGATGAGAACCAGTGTGCCGACGCCGATCCCGAAGTGATAGCGCCCGGTGCCGCGATCGAAGAACCACATCGCCTTCCAGGCATCGCTGGCGAGGATCACTAGGAATACCAAAGCGGCGTACAGGAAGTAGCGATGGATGTTCTGAATGACGAGCGGGAGGGTTTTTTCCCCGCGATATCCCTTTCGCGGCTCACCCACGGTACAGTTGGGCGGGTCCGCCCAGAAGCTCTTGTAGTACGCTCCCCTATAGTAGTAGCAGGTGAGTCTGAATCCGGCCGGAAACGGCAGAATGAGGAGCGCGGGGGAGAACGGAAGAAACGCCGGCAGCCAGGAAGGGCGCGCGCCGTGAATCCAGGCGTGCGGGGAATCCGAAAAAAGGAGAGGCGAATAGAACGGGGAGAGATAGTTCCCCCACGTGTAGAACTGGTTCTGAAAGGCGGCCCACGTCGCGTAGACGAGGAAGCTGCCGAGGATGATGAAGACGATAAGTGGCTGAACCCACCAGGCGTCGCGGCGCATCGTTTGACCGAAGCCGCGGCGGGTGATTTGTACGACTTCAGATGCCATTGATCAGATACCTCGCGCTGGGCGCGTGAGCCGGGTCGTTCGAGCTCTGTCCTCGCAAAGTTAGTTTTTGCGCGGAGGCGCGGGTAGTCTTGCGGAAACGCAAAGAGCCTCCGGCGCCAGGGCGCCGGAGGCTCTTCGATTCTGCGAGTTCTTACTGCGTGCTACTTGGTCGCGGGCTTGGTGCCTTTCCCTTTGGGTCCCCAACCCTTGTGTCCGCCCTGAGCGCGAGCCTTTGCCTGAGCGTCAAACTTTGCCTGCTGCTCGGGTGTCAGAACGGCGCGAATCTCCGCCTGTTCCTGAGTGCGGTACGACGCGTTCTGCATCACCTGCCGAGCCTTTTCCATGTTGCTGCGGGCGGCGGCGGTGTCACCCTTCTGACGGGCGGCCTTCGCTGCATCCATGTACGGCTTGGCCTGGGTGCGGAGCGCCTCGTTCTGCGGCTGATACTTCTGGCGAATCGCCTTGATCTGCGCCTTCTGGGCGTTGGTCAGATTGAGATCGCGTCCAAAACCATCGCGACCACCGGGGCCACGACGATAGGAGCCGGCTTCCGGACGGCGCGGGGTTGCTGTTGACTGAGCTGCGGAAACGCCCGCCACTCCAACAAGCATCAAGGCGCCAAGCGCCAGGGTACGAACTGTCGACATTTCCAACCTCCACAACTGTTAGTTGCCGCGCGCGGAAATGCTGCGGCTCAACTGGTAGACGGTTGGATACACATGTTGTTAAGGCCGAGGTCCTGCCCGGCTTAAGGCGCGTTCTGGGGCCCGCGATACCTACCCTGCAGCCGCCGTCGGAACGGTCCCGAACCGCCTCTCCCTGGAATGGAACTCCTGGACCGCCCGCTCGAGGTCGCCCGCGGTGAAGTCAGGCCAGCGGCGGTCGGTGAAGTAGAGCTCGGCATAGGCGCACTCCCAGAGCAGGAAGTCGCTCAAGCGCTGCTCGCCGCCGGTGCGGATCAGCAGGTCGACATCCCGGCACTCGCCCGTCCAATGATCCACGTCGCACATCGCGCGCGAGAGATCGTCGCGTGTGATTTGATCGACGCCGCGGAGGAGGTCCATTGCCCTCACCATCGCATCGCGCGCTGAATAGTCGACCGCGATCCTGAGGTCGAGCCGCGTTCCGTGGCGGGTTGCGTCCTCCGCGACACGAATGGCGCGCAGGAGCTCAGAAGGGATGCGATCCCGGCGGCCGATTATCCGCATCCGGACATCGTTGGTGACGCAGCGATCGGTCTCCGCTACGAGATAGCGCCGGAAAAGCCTCATCAGAAGAGCGACTTCGCGCGAAGGCCTGGCCCAGTTGTCCGCGGAGAACGCGTAGAGTGTGAGCATGCCGACCCCGCAATCGGGCGCGGCTTCCACGATTTTCCGGACTACACGGGCGCCAGCGATGTGTCCTGCCGTCCGCGGGCGGCCCCTCGCGTTGGCCCACCGCCCATTCCCGTCCATGATGACGGCGACATGGATCCCTGACTGCGCCGCGGTCGGCTCGGCGACGTGCGAACGCGAGTGGCTCACTGTGGCGCGACTATTGGACACTTCAGCGCTCCCGCGTGGCGCGGATGAGCGCTTCCATATGATCGAGGTAGCGCTCGAGCGCGCGCCGGCCGGCTGAAGTGAGGCGATACTGCGTCTTTGGCATTCTTCCTTCAAAAGATTTCGTGCAGGCGATGTACTCGGCTTCCTCGAGCTTGCGCGCATGGACGCTGAGGTTGCCGTCGGTCGTATTCATCAGCTTCTTGAGATCGCTGAAGCTGAGAGAATCGTTGACAGCCAGCGCGCTCACGATGCCGAGGCGCAGACGCTCGTGAATGAGCCTGTCGAGCGCGTCCGCGCGAGAGGTGGACGCCGAGGCTCCGTCGGGCTTGCCCCGCACTGTTCGCAGATTGCTCACGTTAGGACGGCGGTCATCGCGCGCTGTTCCGTGCTTAGCCACCGTGCCTCCGGGCGATAGGAATTCCAAACCCGATGTGCAGACCGCCGAACGCAGCCGCCATGATCCAGTCGTTCCACGCCGAGGGTGTAAAGAGGGCGAGCGTACCCGCGAGCATGAAGCAGATTCCCATCACAGGCACGATCTTGACGGAAAACGCGCCGCCGGCGACGACCGCTGTACCATAGAGAAGAAGCCACACGCCTGGGATCGCGCCCACGAGACCAGCGCGAAAAAGCACGATGGTGAGGAGCGCACCGACGAAAATCGGAGGGGAGAAGCTCAAAACGAATTTTCGGCCGGGACCGGACAAGAGCGGCATTCGCGCTCTGCGCGCCTTGCGAACTATGCCCGACAACATCACAACCAGAGCGAGGACCGCCGCGGCGATCCAGACATACAACGAGTACAACACCGAGTGCTGCGCGGACGCGATCATCGCGGCAATGGTGGCGATGACACCCACGGCGACCATCGCCCATCCCGATACGGCCGTGAACGAGCCCGCGGCCTCCATCGTATCGCGAATGAAGGCGAGATTATCCATCGCTCGCGCGTGGAGCGCGGGCGGCTCTGGTGTGGGTGCGCGATGCAGCGGTGTTACAGAGGCCATGATGGGAAACTAGGGATTGCGCCGAAGACTGTCAAGTACTTTGCAATGCAAAGCTGGGGACCTTTGCAGCCGGCCCTGACCGTTACTACCCCACAATCATGGACCGGGTAGTGGGTCGCTGGCCGGGAAGGTCTGCTCGACCATTTTGTCCAGCCGCCGCTCCTCGATCCCATCGCTCAGGAGCTCCACCAGCTTCGCGCAAAATCCGGGTAAATCGTCCGGCTTCCTGCTCGTCAGGAGCTTCTGATCGAGCTGGACCGACTTGTCCACCCACGCTCCGCCGGCGTTCTTCACATCCGTCTGGAGGCTTGGCCACGATGTAATTGTTCGTCCGCGTACAGAATCCGCCTCGACCAGTAGCCACGGACCGTGACAGATCGCGGCCACCGGCTTGTCGGCCTCCATGAAGTCGCGCACGAGCTTCACCGCGTCGGGGTTGGTGCGAAGCTTGTCCGGGTTCGCAACGCCGCCCGGCAGCACCAGGGCGTCGAAGTCTCGGGCGCTCGCACCCGCTACCAGGCCGTCGACCGGAAAACGGTCGCCCTTCTGGTCGTGGTTCATCGCCTGAATCTCACCGGTCTTGTCCGAGAGGAGTGTCACATTGGCGCCGGCCTGTTTGAGGGCGTTCCACGGCGCCGTGAACTCCACCTGTTCGACGCCATCGGTGGCGAGGAAGACGACTTTGCGCCCTTTCAGCTGAGTGGACATGGGTACCTCCTGATCCAGCGGGACGAACTGGTGATCTTGAAAATATATGAGTCAGAAAATATGCCACCCTGCACACGCCTTCCTTCCCCGGTCCCGCTTCCCGCCCTTCCCGCCACGACCATATTTCGAATGTGCCAATAATCGACCTGTACGGCCACGAGACCCTGCGCGAGCGCCTCTCGGAAAGCGCCCGCGCCGGAACTCTTCCTTCGAGCTTGTTGTTTCAGGGCCCGCGCGGGGTCGGAAAGCAGCGGCTCGCTCTCTGGCTCGCGGAGCTCCTCCTTTGCACGCAGGAGAACGCGCCATGCGGCACGTGCACGGCGTGCCGATACGCTCGGGAGATAACGCACCCTGATCTACACTGGGTTTTTCCTCGCCCACGACTCAAGGATGCCGATCCCGATCAGGACCAGGTGCGCGACGACTATGCTGAAGCGATCGCGGAGCGCGTGGAAAACCTTGGCCTTTACGCATCCCCGTCAGGCAGCGAGGGGATATATGTCGCGACTGTGCGATCCCTCGTTCGCAGTGCGGCAATGTCGCCCGCCATGGGACGCCGGAAAGTCTACATCGTGGGCGATGCGGAGCGCATGGTGCCGCAGGAAGGAGCTGACATGGCTGCGAATGCGTTTCTCAAGCTTCTCGAGGAACCGCCCGCCGACACCACGATCATTCTCACCTCGAGCGAGCCTGGTGCGCTGCTGCCGACCATTCGCTCGCGAGTGGTTTCAGTCCGGGTCCCTCTCGTGCCGGACAGCGCCGTCCGTGCGTTCGCGGAAAACCCGGCTGTAAAGAAAATTCTCGACAAGGAATCGAAGACCAGCACCGCCGAACGAGTTCGCACGGCGGCGGGCGCTCCCGGACGACTCCTCACCGGCGGTGACGACGCGAAAGCAACGATCAGTGCACGCAGGATAATCGACGCGGCGACGAGCCGTCGACGCGCGTTGCACTACTCCGTCGCTCTCGGTCAGGGAGCAGCGGGCGCTCGCGGTGCGTTCACGGATACGCTCGACGCGCTCGTTGATCTGCTGGGTGAGCGGGTCCGCGATGCGTTGCACCGAAAGGACGACGGCGCCGCTGCTTCAGCGAGCAAGGCAGTGGACGCTGTCCTACGCGCACAAACCTACGCGAACGGCAACGTCAGCCCACAGGTCATCACCGCGAAGCTGATTCGCGATCTTGCCACGACACTGAAATGAATTCCCGGATATGAAAAAACTCACGCACACCGACGCCGCGGGCCACGCGCGCATGGTCCCGGTGACTGCGAAAGCGGACACTGCCCGTACCGCGAGGGCGGAAGGGAAGATCACAATGACGCCCGAATGTCTCGACGCGATCGAGAGCAACGCGGTGTCGAAAGGTGACGTGATCGCGACGGCCCGAATCGCCGGAATCATGGCGGCAAAGAAGACCGACGAGCTCATACCACTCTGCCACCCGCTGCTGCTCACCGACGTCGGCGTCGAGCTCGACATCGACCGCGAGCTACCTGGGCTGCGCGTGTCCGCGTGGGCCTCGTCGAGAGGACCGACGGGCGTCGAGATGGAAGCGCTGACGGCTGTCACCGTTGCCCTGCTTACCGTCTACGATATGGCCAAGGCGCTCGACCGCGGCATGCAGATCTCCGGAATTCGTCTGACGGAAAAAAGCGGCGGCAAAAGCGGGGACTGGAAGCGCGAATAGCGGGAGCGGCTAGACCGGCGGCAAGACGAGCACTGAAGGGCTCGACACTCCCCTGCCCTCCCGAAACGGCTCCATGTGGACCAAAACGCTCACGACGTTGGGGACGGCCTCGAGAATAGCGTACTTCACCTTCGCCGCGATCTCGTGCGCCGCCTCCAGTGAGATCGCGGCATCCGCTTTCACGTGCAGATCGACGTAGAACCCCAATCCATAGCTGCGCACGTTCAGGTTTTCGACGCTTCGCACTCCCGCCACGCTCGCAGCCGCATCCAGCGCGCGTTCTTTCACTGTGCGGTCCGGCGCCTCATCCATCAGCCCCGCGATGGCGGGCCGCAGCGTCCGAACTCCGTTGATCGCAACGACGACAGATGCGACGAGCGCCGCCCAATCGTCCGCCGCTTCCCAGCCTCGTCCGCCCAGGAGTGCGATGCTAATGCCGATGAACGCGGCGAGAGAGCTGATCGCATCCGCCCGGTGGTGCCAGGCGTCGGCAGTGACGGCGGTGCTCCCCACCTCCTTGCCGACACGCGAAACGCGCCGATAGAGAACTTCCTTGATGATGATCACGCCGGCGGCCACGAACAGCGTGAACGGAGCGGGCAGGTGGTGGGGGGTCCTGATCTCCCGGATAGCCATGATTGCAATGCCAACGGCCGCGCCGAGGAGCATGAGTGACACGACCGCTGCGGCTATCGATTCTGCCTTGCCGTGCCCGTACGGGTGGTTTTCATCGGCGGGGCGCGCTGCAACGCTCAACCCCATCCACACC
>DATCPG010000151.1:0-3550 GCA_036570225.1 Gemmatimonadaceae bacterium
GCTTTCGACGCAATCTTCCGCGCGGTGCGCGTAGACTGACCCGATGACCCCGGCGGCTACTGCCCGCGCACCGGCAGCCGCGAACGGCGGTGAGACCGACATCCTGCGGTCGTTCGCGCGCCGAATCGATCCGTCCGACGCCGGTGCGTACAACAACCTCGGAGTCCTTTATTTCCGAAAGGGACTGACCGACGAGGCGATCGTCGCGTTCTCGCGCGCGCTCGCGCTCGACGAGCGGATGGGCGTTGCGCGAAGAAATCTGGAGATCGCGTACGGGGAAAGCGGGATTCTCGAGCGCCGGCTGCACGACCTCGAGGAGCGTCTGCGGGCCAACCCGGACGATCTCGAGGCACTCGTCCAGAGTGGAATAGCGGAGAAGACCGCCGGCAGGCTGGAAAGAGCTCACACGCTCTTTCAAAGGGCAATCGACCTCGATACGGACAGCTCCGTTCTGCACTTTCTTCTCGCGGAGACTCTCTACAATCGCGGGCTGCACGAGGAAGCGATGCGCTCCGTGCGTCGCTCCATCGAGCTGAATCCCGAGAACCCCGATGCGCTTTACCTGATCGGGTTCATACTCGGGGATCTCGGGCGCAGCGAAGAGGCCGCTGAGGCGAACCGGCGCGCGGTGATGCTGAATCCGACGCTCGTGCGCGCTCAGGCGAATCTCTCCCTGCAAACGTATCGCCACGAAGTCACGCCCAGCCATCAGCGGAGAACGCCGGCGGGCGCGCACATCACCCTCGGGCGCGCGTTGCGTCAGAAGGGATACTTCCAGGAGGCGCTCAAGGAATACGAGAAGGCCATCGAGGGCGGAGAAGCCAATGCAGAAGTGCTGCAGGCGATGCTCGAGCTCTATCTCCTTCAGCGCGACACCGGCGCTGCGATCGCAACAGCCGACAGGTTCGCCCGCGAATTTTCTCCCACCGCAAAGACCTGGAACGGTCGCGGCGTAGCGTTGCAGCTGGAGGGCCGGCACACCGAAGCGGAAGAGAGCTACAATCGCGCGCTGGAGATCGACTCCAGCTATCCGTTCGCGCACAACAATATTGGCGTTCTCATCTGGCACAAGAGCGACACCAAGAACGCGATCAACGCGTTCAGGCGCGCGCTGCAGGCGCCCTCGCCTCCGGTCGAAGCGCGACTGAATCTCGCGCTCGGCCTGTTCCGACGGAAACACATCGATCTGGGACTCGAAGCGTATCGGCAGGTTCTGAGCACGGCACCCGAGCATCCAGTGGCGTGGAACGGGATTGGATTGATACTCGTTGAGCTCGAGAAATACTCCGACGCGCGCAACGCGTTTGCGCGCGCCATTCAGGCGAATCCCGATTTCGCCGAAGCTCACTACAACCTGAGCTTCACTCTCTCGAACCTCGGCGATTTCAGCTCGGCGCTCCGCGAAACAAAGCGCGCTCTGTCGCTGGACCCGATGTACACTCCGCAGAAGCTCGAGCTGGCCATCGAGCTTCCGCACGAAGAAATCCGTCTTACGGTTGCCCCACCGATCACCGAGACCGATGAATCGGTTGACCACGTCGACGATTTCCATTTCGATCCTGCGATTCTCGAGGAGCTATTCGCCGTAAAGCCGGTTCGCGCCGAGCCGACGACGGAAGACCCGACGGCTGGCTTCACGCTCGCCCGTGATTTCATCACCAAGGGGCTCTACGACCGCGCTCAGGCGGAGATCGCCCGAGTGTTGGCGCGCGGCGGCGACAAGATCGTCGGGCTCGTTCTGGCGGGCGACGGGTTCGCCGCCCAAGGTCTTCACGGAGAAGCGCTCGAGCGATACCGGCGCGCGCTCGAGACAGAACCCACCAATCCTTTCGCCAGGCAAGGGACGGCTCGCTCGCTCCTCGCCCTCGGCCGCGCAGAGGAGGCACGTCCATACGCGGAGGCTCTGGTCGAAGCGGGCAGCACCGACGTAAACCTTCTTCTGCTCGCCGCTGAAGCGCGGGTCGCATCCCTCGACAAGCCGGGTGCCCGCGAGATTCTTGTCTCCCTGCAGAGGAACCAGGGCAAGAACGCGAACGTTCTCAAGCGGGTCGGAGATCTTTACGCTGCGCTGGGTGATTCCAATGAGGCGATCGGTGCTTATCGCGGCAGCCTGGCGCTCGATGAACGGCAGGTGGACACGCGCGTTGCGCTCGGAAGACTCCTCGCCAAGGCCGGTGATGATACCGGGGCCATCAGGGAGCTCGAATCGGTGCTTGTCACCGCTCCGAACCACGACGCTGCCGTGGTGGAGCTCGTTGGGCCGTACCGGCGCACGGGCCGCTCACGCAGCGCACTGCCGCGAGTCGTCGCGCTGGTCCGCCGCGATGTTTACCACTTCGCGGCTCTCATCGCGCTGGGAGAGATCCTGATCGACCTGGCGCGCGAGAGCGACGCGCTCAATGCGTTCGAGCGCGTGCTGCGGTTCGATCCGAATCACTCTGAAGCGCTGCGGTACTATCGGCTGATGCAGAGAGGGCGACGCTAATGGCAATCGAAGGACCTCTCCGCGAGCTCGGCATTCACGACGTCTTCCAGCTTCTCGATCTGAGCAGGAAAACGGGAACGCTCCGCATAACGTCTCCCGAGCGAAACAACGAAGGGAGCGTCTACTTCGACGCGGGCACCATCGTCGCGGCGACCATGAAGAGCAATCCGCATCTTCTGGGAACGATTCTCGAGCGATCGGGCAAGGCCACCGCGGCAGACCTGGCGCGAGCCACGGCGATGCAGCGGGCGGGCGACAAGCGTCGTGTCGGCGAGATTCTCGTCGCCCACGGAATTGTGACTCCACGGGACATCGACCGGTTCATGCGTCAGCAGATCGAGACGGTCGTATTCGACCTCATGTCGTGGTCCGAGGGTTTTTTCTCTTTCTCTGAAGAGCCGGCGCGGCCAATTCGCAAGGACATCGCCGTTCGCGTGAGCACCGAGTCGCTGCTGATGGAAGGCGCGCGCCGGATCGACGAATGGTCGCGGATGGCCGACAAGATCCCCGACGCGCGGGTCCTTCCGCGTCTCGCGCCGCTCGACGACGGTCCCGAATCGTTCATCGATCTGCTGCCCCGCGAGTGGGAAGTGCTCTCGGTGATCGACGGAGAGAGGAATCTTCACGAGATAGGAAAGCGCCTGGTGTTGCCGGAGTTCGAAGTCGCCAAGATCATCTACGGGATGCTCAGCACGGGTCTCATCGAGATCACGCCGGCGGAAGGCGGAGATGACCGTGGCTGAGCCGGCGCGGGCGCTCTTTGCGACAGCGATCGGGGATGCCGAGCAAACGGCATTGCTGCTCGATGCGGGCGGCGTCCCGCTCGCCGGTAGCTATGTCGACGATCGCGGTCGCGACATCTCGGGCGAGATCGGAGCGGCGCTGAGTGGCGTGAGCAGGGAAGTGTCGCGTTCGATGCGCCTCCTGTCGCTGGGCGCGTGGACGGCGGTGGTCGTGGAGACCGACGCGGCTACGATAGCGCTGGCCCCCGCGCCTCAGGATAGTGTGGTGCTCCTCGCGTCTTCGTCCTCAGTTCCGCTGGGACTCGTGCGGCGGGTCCTGACG
>DATCPG010000152.1:0-2206 GCA_036570225.1 Gemmatimonadaceae bacterium
GCGGGTCCGAGAATTCTGCCTTCCTTCCCGGAGGATCTCGCGCAGCGCGCCGCGCGCGATCTCTCCGATCTCGGCGTAGAGATTCGCGTAAGCTCGTTCGTCACCAAGGTCGAGGGCGATGGTGTATGGATCGGAAGTGAAAAGATCGGCGCGCGCACAGCGTTCTGGGCGGCCGGCAACAAGGCATCGCCACTCGGCAAATTTCTCGGCGCTCCGCTCGACGGCGCGGGCAGGGTGAAGGTGAACGACGACTTGTCGGTGCCGGGACATCCCGAGATCTTCGCGATCGGTGACCTGGCCACCTTTCAGCAGGACGGACGACCGGTCCCGTGGGTTTGTCCGGCGGCGAATCAGGAGGGCGCGTTCGCGGCCAAATCGATCATCCGGGATACGCGTCGACAGCCAAGAAAGAAATTTCACTACTTCAACAAGGGCGATCTGGCGACGATTGGCAGATCGCGCGCGATCGCGGATTTCGGGCGCGTGAGATTCGCGGGCAGACTGGCGTGGTTTCTATGGCTGTTCGTTCACATCATGTATCTGGTCGGGTTCCGCAACAGGATCGTGGTGTTCATCGAGTGGGCGTACGCGTACTTCACGTATCAGGCCGGCGTGCGACTCATCACTGATGTCGAGCGGTACAAGCCGCCTCTGCAATCACCGACAGTGGCGGGGACAACGGGCCGCTAGCATAATTGACGCGCTGGTGCCGAGGACTTCTTCCGCGAGGGTCGGTCAATGGTCAGTGACGCTGGTGTAGCCGGTGCAGAGCCCACGCCTTCGAGTACGAGCTTGTGGGAAGATTTCGTGGACATCTTCTACACACCGTCCTCAGTCTTTGCGCGAAGGGCCGGCGGGAAATTCGGGATGGCTCTGCTCTTTCTGGCGGTGGCTTGCGCCATCCTCGCCTTTCTGACGAAGAACGCGATGCAGCCAGTGATGGATGCGGAGTTTGCCCGGCGCACCGCGGACATGCTGCGGAAGAATCCGAACCTGACGGCGGAGCAGCTGGCGTCCGGGCGCGGATTCTTCGAGACACTTGGCCCACTCTTTTTCGCGATAGGGATCACGATCAGCGTGCTCGGCACCGGTTTGGTGCTGTGGGCGGTTGGAAAACTTTTCGATGCGAAGGAATCCGTCGCGGCGGCGATCATGATCGCGACCTATGCGGAAATGCCGCGGCTGATTCAGATTCTGGTCAACGCCGCTCAAGCACTCTTCATGGCGCCGGAGAAGCTCACTTCCATGTACAGTGTTGGATTCAGTCCGGCGCGGTTCATGGATCCGGATCAGGCATCACCGGTGGTGCTGGCGCTGGCGAGCAGAGTCGATCCGTTCGTGATCTGGATCACGGTGCTGCTGGCGATCGGACTTCACGTGGTCGGGAAGATTCCGAAGCAGCAGGCGTATATCGCTGCCGCGATCACCTGGGTTGTGGGGGCGTTGCCGGCGGTACTTGGCGCGCTGAGAAGCTGATCAAACGAATGCCGCGCCCGTTGGCGTGTCATTTCCATTTCCCGGCCGCCTTTTGCTTGGTGTAGGTATCGGCCATCTCCTGTCCAATCCGCGCCGGATCGCGAGTGAGCAGCTCGTCAATCAACTTCTGAGTGCGCTTGTCGGCCCTGTTCTTCTCTTCCTCGAGAATCACTTGAACGTGTACGTGCTGTCGGGCGTTGATCGCCAGCGACCACTTGGCCATTGCCCCGGTAGCCCAGAGGTTGAAATCGTTCCGCTCCTCAGCGAACGGCACCAAGTCGAGGAGTTTCTTTATGTACAATGAATTTCCACTCGCGAAGAACGCACCCCAGTAGCGGTTGTTCATCTCTGGAGAGCGTCCCTCAAGCTGGAGCACACCACCTGTTCTGCTCCATGACAACGCCCGGCCAAGGGCGAGCGTGGTCACAGGAGGCTGTTTGTCGATTATTTGTTGCCACTCAGCGACCCGAGCGGGGTTCATAGCAAACACTTCGCTGAAAAACGCCGTGATCGATTCGACCGCCTCCGGAATTTGCAAGACCCCACTCGATGAGAGGCTCCCAATCGCCGAGGCGATGCGTTCTGGGCGAGGTTGCAAATAGTATTTGTTCACGAAGGCGTCGAAATCGCCTGGCGTTCTGAGTGGGGGAAAGTCTAGGTTGACTCCAACGGACGCCGCGCCGTTCGCAGGCGCCGGGCTGTTCGCGCACGTCGTGAGCTGCTCCAGCAC
>DATCPG010000153.1:0-3914 GCA_036570225.1 Gemmatimonadaceae bacterium
CCGCATACCGATCCACGTCGCCGGGCGGACAATTGCACGAGCCAGAAGGATCTCCCGCCTTGCCACATGGACAGGGATTGGATGCACCGATGAGCGTGAAGCGGGCCGGATACGTCACTGCCTGCGCTGCCCGTGCGATCACGACTTTCGCGTCCTCCATCGGCTGCCTCAAACCATCGAGAACGTGGCGCGGGAACTCCAGCATCTCGTCCAGAAACAACACTCCGTTGTGCGCGAGACTCACCTCTCCAGGTCGCGGAATCGGTCCACCTCCAATCAATCCGGCGCTCGAGATGGTGTGGTGCGGCGCTCGGAACGGTCTCACCCCTTTACCGACGCTGGTGTGGTCCAGAACACCGGCAACGGAATGAATGGCGATGACCTCGAGCGCTTCCTCCTCGCTGAGGGCCGGAAGAACGCTGGGCATCCGACGCGCGAGCATGGTTTTCCCCGCGCCCGGCGGCCCCACCAACAAAACGTTGTGCCCGCCAGCGGCAGCAACCTCTAGCGCGCGCTTCGCGCCGGCCTGTCCCACAACGTCAGAGAAATCGGAAGTATCCGTCCCCGTCGGATTATCTGTCGAGTCCGCTCGCGCGGGTCCGAGCGTGCCCTGACGCAGCTCGTGAACGAGCTCGCGCAGACATTGTGGAGCTGAGAGAGTAAGAGCACTGACACGCGATGCTTCTCCAACGTTCGGCGGCGGGAGCACCAGAGTGGAAACGCCCGCACGTAGTGCGTGCCGAGCGACGGAAAGCGCTCCGCGCATTGTGCGCAGCGCGCCGTCGAGCCCCAGCTCACCGACGAACAATCTCGAATGAAGAACGTCGGACTCCAGCTGCCCCGTCGCTGCGAGGATGCCCAGCGCAATCGGCAAGTCGAATGCGGTCCCTTCTTTTCTTATGTCGGCGGGGGCGAGATTGACCGTGATGCGCCGCGGTGGAACTTCAAATCCGGAATTCAGGAGCGCCGCGCCCACACGCTCACGACTCTCCTTGACCGCGCCCGCCGCCAACCCAACGATGGTCCACTGAGGAAGGCCCGGTGCGGCATCGACTTCCACAATCACGTCATACGCATCGATCCCGACAAGCGCGGCTGAGCGAACGGCGGCGAGCATTTGTCACGCTAATGCTCTGCCGCCGTCGCGGGAAATCGTTATGCGCCGCGCGGTATCAGCGCCGCGCAGCGGGTGCTACCAGATCTGTGGCACCACCGAAGACGAGCGCACCATCGGATCACCCGGCTTGCAGTTGAACGCCTTCGCAAAGGCGGCCATGTTCGACACAGGTCCGTTGGTGCGCCACACTGCTGGTGCGTGCGGGTCCACCGTGACGCGCGTCTTCAGCTGCTCGGGCCGCGTGTGCTCCCGCCACGATTGCGCGTAAGCGATGAAGAAGCGCTGCTCCGGCGTGTACCCGCTAATTGTCGAGCGGTCACCAGTCCTCGCCAGCGCGCGCTCGAGCGCGTCGTATGCTGTCAGGAGCCCGCCGTAGTCCGCGATGTTCTCGCCGAGCGTCAGCTTGCCGTTGACGTGAAGTGTGTCGACCTGGACGTACCCCGCGAACTGGTCGACGACGCGTTGGGCCTGTTCGTTGAAGGCGACTGAGTCGCTCGCTGCCCACCAGTCCCCAAGGTTGCCCTCTGCATCGTAGTGGCGCCCTTCATCGTCGAAGCCGTGCGTGAGCTCGTGACCCGCCCAGCTCCCGCCGAGCGACCCATAGTTTGCGGCCATGTCGCCGGAGGCATCGAACGTCTGCGGCAACAAGGCACCAGCGGGAAAGACCATTTCGTTGACCGACGGATCATAGTAGGCGTTTACGGTGGGGACAGTCATGCCCCATTCGGTCTTGTCGACCGGCTGCCCCGGCCGATTGATTGTCCGCCTCCACTCGAATGCATTCGCCCGAAACACGTTTGGCGCAAAGGCGCCATCCTCCACCTGCAGCGTGCTGTAGTCACGCCAGCGATCGGGATAACCAACCTTCTCATTCATCCGCGCGAGCTTGCCGAGCGCGTAGCGTTTCGTCGAGTCTGACATCCAGGACAGCGCCTGCAGCCGGTCGCGGAACGATGCACGAATGTCGTCGATCACCTGCTTTGCCTGCGCTTTCGCCTGTGGCGAGAACGTGCGCGCGACGTAAGCCTCTCCGAGCGCCTCTCCCAACTGATTGTCGGTTATGCGGAGGCACCGCTTCCACCTCGGCAGCATCTCCTTGGCGCCGCTGTAGAGAGAGCGATAGGCAAAGTCTTCCTTTGCGAAATCCGAGCTGAGCCATGGCGCGGCCGAGCTCAGCAGGTGATAACGGAGATACGCGCGCCAATCCTCGAGCGGAACCGATGCAACGAGCTCGCCGGCTCTCTTCATAAAGACCGGCTGCGAGACGTTCACGTACTGGATTGGAGCGGTCATTCCAGCGGCGCGAAAGTACACCGGCCAGCTGAAGGGCCCTGACATTTGCTGGAGATCGGCGAGCGAAGTCTTGTGATAGCTCGCGTTTGGATCGCGACGCTCGACGCGCGTCATCGACGCCTTCGCCAGCTCGGTCTCGAGCGACATGATCCGGCGCGCGTCGCCGGCCGCGGTGCCCGAGGGCTCTCCAGCGAGTGTCAGTGTCCTCGTGACGTGCGCGATGTATTTCTGGCGCAGGGAGTCGGACGCGGGATCCGTCTTCGTATAGTAGTCGCGGTCGGGCATGCCGAGTCCGCCCTGTGATATCCACACGATGTAGTGCTCAGCGTCCTTCGGGTCGGCGTTCGGCGAGAAATTGAACAGCACGTTGCTTCCATCTCTTTGCAATTCAGCGATCTCACGAATGAGCTGAGGGCGGGTGGTGACCGCATTGATTGCCGCGAGATCGGCCTTCACCGGCGACACGCCCTCGCGATCGGCTCGCGCGGAATCCATGCAGCTCGCGTAATACCGGCCGAGCTTGGCTTCAGTGCTGCTTGCTGGTTGCGTCCGTCGCGCCGACATGGCGTCGTCGAGCACTGATCGCACGACGAGCTCGTTCGCGTCGGTCATCTCCTTGCTGACGCCCGACGTCGAGAATGCCGCCGGAATCGTGTCGTGCTTGATCCACGCGCCGTTGGCGAAGGCGAAGAAATCCTGACACGCGTTAACGCTCGTGTCGATGTAGGCCGGGTCGAAAACCTTGAGTCGCGCCGGAATCGGAACAGCGGTCGAAGAGGACTGGCTCTGTGCGCGAGCGGCGAAGCAGGGGACGGCGAGCGCCAGGAGCGAAATGAGAAGCGGACGGTTGATGGACATGGGAGACGTAGAAGATGTGTTGAAGCGTTGACACGCAAAATGCTAACGGGGATTAGACACCACAACTATGCTTCGGGTGTGGTTTCGGCTTCAGGAGATGCAGAAAGGCGGAGCGCCCTTACGGACGCTCCGCCTTTTAGTCCCGGTACCGGACCCCTTTCGGGGCCCGGCCAGAGAAGGTTCTTACTCCTGCGGCGGGACCATGATTCTGTCGCTGCCGATCGTCACGATACGGAAGTCATCGCGACGGTTCTGCTGCCAGCAGGCTTCGTTGTGCTCGGTGCAAACCGGGCGCTCCTCGCCATAGGACACGAGGTCGAAGCGATCTGCCGCAATGCCGTGGTCAACGAGGTACCGCTTGGCGGAAGCCGCACGGCGCTGGCCTAGGGCCAGGTTGTACTCGTCGGAGCCACGCTCGTCAGCGTTACCCTCGATACGGATCCGCATCCCCGGGTTAGCGGTTAGCCACGGAACCTTGCGATCGAGTGTAGCGGCCGCATCTGACCTGATCGTCGACTTGTCGAAGTCGAAGTAGATCGGAGCGGTGATAGCTGTGGTATCAACCATTGCCACTACTGGAGCTACGCAAGCCGGATCATTCGCCAGAATGTTCGAATTGTACTGGCAGGTCGGCGGCGGTGGCGGC
>DATCPG010000154.1:0-1670 GCA_036570225.1 Gemmatimonadaceae bacterium
CCTCCAACGCGACCGCGAGCGCAACCGCAGCAACGAGCGCCACGACCGGCGCGTAGCGCGAGCTCGAGCCGTTCGTGAGCAAGACGGGGACGAGCCGTCCGCCGAGGAACGCGCCGGCGAGCAGGCCGGCGAGCGAGAGACCGCTCCACACGAGCCCCTGCACCGCACCGCCGAGCGCCGCGAGCAGCACCAGGCCGAGCGCCACCCAGTCGACGACGGTCACGACCGGTTTAGGCTAGATGTAATGGACGGAGCAGAGCTGCAGGAGTTCATCGACCGCTACAACGCGGCCTGGGGCGCGCACGACGTCGACGCGATCGTGGAGATGCACACCGACGACTCGGTCTTCGAGAACCACGTCACCGGGGACGTGAATGTGGGCCGCGAGGAGATCGGCAAGGCGATCGCGAGCATCTTCTCGGTCTTTCCCGACCTCTCGTTCGAGACACGCCGCGCCTACATCCGCGACGACCTGGTCGTCCAGGAGTGGACTGCGCGCGGCACCCAGGAGGGCGCGATGACGCGCTCCGGCGTCGAGGTGCCGCCGACCGGCAAGAAGGTCGAGTACCGCGGCATGGACGTGATCCCGATCCGCGACGGCCTCGTGGCGCGCAAGGACGTCTACTCGGACTCGGTCACCCTGCTGCGGCAACTCGGTCTGACCTCGATCTAGCTAGACTGCGGCGTTCCCGGGGGCGTAGTTCAGTTGGTTAGAACGCCGGCCTGTCACGCCGGAGGTCGCGGGTTCGAGTCCCGTCGGCCCCGCCAATAAGCCGCTCCCACAAGCCAGAAAGACCGCCAGAAGGTTAGACCGGCCAGCCTAAGTTTTCCGTTACGGTGCCCAGTGGAGTCCGAGAGCTTTGGCCAGGAAGACCGCCATCTGTCCGCGCGTCACTGGCGCGTCGGGACAGTAGTTCCCTCCCCCGCAGCCTGATGTGATCCCTGCTGCCGCCAGCGCTTCGATGTACTGATAGAACAGGTGCGTTGTCGGCACGTCCGTGAATGTCGCGCTTCCCGGAGGCTGACTCACTTGCAGCTTGTAGTAGATCCGGACCGATCGGAATCTGGCGTTGCCGGAAAGATCGCCGTTATTGCCAACCTGGACCATGTAGCTGTTCGCAAGATTATCGACGGTTTGCCCAGGCGAAATGTTGGCGCGGAAAGTCCCACAGCCGGGAACGTTCGCGTCTCCGGTGCTCACTTGCGGTCCGGTAAGAATACAAGAACCGCCAGGAACGGGACACCGCAGTAGATTTCCAATCACCGCACCGGTTGCAGAATCGTCGCACGCCTCCAACTCAACACCGACGATCAAGGCCCCTCCCGGAAGAGTGACTGGCGCGACCAGACAACAACCGAAGGAATTGCTCACATACCGCATATAGTCGAGCATTCCCCACGTGGTTCCCTGGAAAGAGATCTCGAACGCAAAACTAGACACTGTGAGGCTTGTCTCGCTGAGCGTCCCATAGGTGTTCGGATCAGGCGTGATCGTCATGTTCTGAAACGCATCCGCCGTCACGTGAATTGGCTGAGCGCTCGCGACTGACGTCAAGAGAATCAGAACGAGAAACAGGCACTTCGTCCTCATGGCCGGCCTCCTCCTATTGGTACGGAAGCCGCGATCCTCTCCCAAGGCGGCGCGCCATGCAAGCCGGCACGTACGTGCC
>DATCPG010000155.1:0-3247 GCA_036570225.1 Gemmatimonadaceae bacterium
GACGGGTATGTCGGGCCCCATCAGGCGCGCGCGCGGCCCTGCGCTGGTCACCGAACGGAGCGCGACCCACAAGACGAGCACCACGATGGCAACTTCCTTCCACGCCGCCACCGCGCGCACCGTGGCCATGCTCACGCCGAAGTACCCGAACAGGAGAGCGATGATCAGCGCGTGAAAGGGAAGCAGCCACATGAAGAGGATCAGCGTCGTGCGCGCGACGCGCGGCAACCGGACGCTCGCGGTCCGGGGCAGAGTCAACGCCGATCCCGTCATTTACTGGCGCGCCGTCAGCTGGCGCGGCGAAACGCGCCGCGAATCTCCCGTCTGATCCGGCCGAGCGATCCGCCGAGATTCGCGGCCGAGTCGGGATTGCGCGCGCGCCAGTCGTCGAGGACTGCGCCCGCGCCGGCGACAAGGAATCCGAGTATGAGGCCGGCAATCAGCGTGCTGGCGAGCAGCAGCAAATACCGCGGCCACTGCGCCTTGCGCGGAGGCACAGCAGAATCCACCACGGTGATCAGCGCCGCGTCGTTGACCTCATCGAGCAGCGCCGCCTCGAACTGACGCTGCAACGTCAGATAGAGATCGCCAGCCTGATCCTCGTCGCGCTGGATCTGCTTCTCCTCGAAGGTGAGCTCCGGCGACGAGCGCCACTGGCGGTTCTGGTCCAGGAAACTGCGGTGCCTTGCTTCGACCGCTTGGAGCTGGGTGCGGGCGAGGTTGACACGCCCTTCGAGAAAGAGCCGTTTTGTGCGCGCACGGGACGTCCGCTGCTCCTTGTTGAATGCTGTGACCAGCTCGATCGTCCGGTTGGCTACGGCGGCGCTGAGCTGCGGCCATTCCGCGTCCACATCGATCCACACCAGGCTGGTCTTGGAGTCGAAGCCCCCAACGATGTCCTTCTCCATCTGCTTGATCCCCAACTCCAGCTTTCGCTGTGGGTCTTTCTGTCTGATGCGCAGCAAGTCGAGGAGCACCGCACTGTCCTTCGGGGGATCGCTGCGCGGGTCCGCGAACCGTGAGTTGAGAAGGCGCGTGAGCAACTCGCGGCTTTGGATCAGCTGGATGTAGAAATTGGGGGACTCCGATGGATCGAGGCTCGAGCCCATCCCCAGCGTTGCCGCGAGACCACCGAGCGCACCAGCTCCGCTGCCGAGGCCGCTGGCGAGCTTGCTGCTCGCCGAGCTGTTGGCCACGAAAGACGCCCTGCTGCGGTACACTGGCGGAATGAAGATCACGGCCAGCACGGCGAGGACCACCATCAGTCCCACTACTCTTGCAATCGTTCGCCACCGGACGAGAGTGTCGGCGAACCACCCGGAGAACGTGAGGTGATCGTCCGACGTCTGCGTCAGAGCGATGGGCATTCGCTACCGCCGCAACGCGATTACCAGCGTAACCAGCGTTGCAAGTATCGACGCTACTGCACCGGCGCTGGTGAGAAGGTCGAATGGCTTGTCGGCCGGGTCGCGCTCCGGGACGAAGACGGTGCTACCGGCCAAAGGCTTCGGAACCCCGTCGGGAAGGAGAAAGTTGGATTGACGCGCTTCGACCTTTCCATTGGGCTGGGTCACGTAAGCCCGTCCGACGTCTGCTTTTCTGGAGGGACCGCCTGCCGCGCGGATGTAATAGTCGAGCGCTTTTCCTGGAGAGTAAGTCACCGAGACTGGCGAATTCACAGCACCCTGAACGCCCACGACGGAGCTGAAACGCGGGATGTATAGCGAGTCGCCGTCCTGGAGCGGAAGATTGTCCAGCGACCTCGGATTCTTCAGTACGTCGGGAAGCTCGATTCCGATGCGACCGACCCCGTTTCGCGTCCGGTAGAACGTGACTCCGTTCGCGTACCCGTCTGGCGTGAGACCGCCGGCTCGCGTAATCAGATCGGTGATCTTTTCAGATTTGGTCTTAAGCGTGTAGCGCCCTGGGTAGCGGACCTCTCCGGCGATGACTGCGGTGCGCTGGAGCTCCCAGTTGGGCTGACGCAAAATCAGCACGTTGTCATAAGGGATAACGACGACTTCCGGATTCGGACCGGCAGGCGCTGGCAGGCCCGGCGGCCCGAGGTATTTCCCATCCGGCGTGCGCTCGAAGAGGTAGCTCGAGTCGAGCGGAATACGGAAAGTAGTTGCGGTCACTCCGTTAGCTCGGTTCTGTGGAAGACGCGCAACTTCGGCCTCGTTCAGATAGGCGCTCTGATCCAATCCGCCAGCGAGCAGTACGAGATCGCGGACGGTCATGCCTTCACGGTACGGGAACTGGCCGCTCTTCCTTACGGCGCCGTTGATGGCGACATACCTGGTCGGACGAAACTCCGACGTCGAGAAGATCCGGATCTCATCGTCTTCCTGGAGGGGAACATCGTTGATGACAGCGCCGGTCGTGTCCCGGAGCGACGCGCGGAGCTGTATGTGCGATGAGTCGGGGAGCGTTCGGGATATGAGGACCTGGCCAAGGTAGACATCGGGTCTCACGCCACCAGCGAGACGAAGCGCGTCCGACAGGCGCATGCCGGGCGCAAGACCGAGGTTCCCGGGCGACCAGACATCGCCCGTCACCAGGATTCTGTTCCGCACTCTCGACGCAACCGTGAACACGCGAATTACATCACCTGCCAGAACAGGAATCGACGGGCCAGTGCCAGTGAGGAATTCATCGGAAACAACCTCCGTCACCGTTCTATCGCGTCCGCCGGGGGCTCGCAACGCTGGTGGTACGATCCGCTCGATCTGTACGCGGCGCCGAGAGGCGGTCGCGGAAAAACCGCCCGCGTAGCGGAGCGCGTCGGCGAGTGTTTCGGTCGGGCGCATTTCATAGGTCGCGGGACGCGCGATAGCGCCGACGATCCGAACGCGAGGTCCGTGAATCGGGACGAACACGAGATCGCTGTTGTTCAGTCTCACGTCGTGAGCGGTATTGCCGTTCAGCAGGTAGTCATACACGTCGAGCGTATCCACCGCCGTCCCGCCGCGTCGAACCAGAACCTGCCGCAAGCTTCCGTTGTCCGACGGTCCGCGCGCGGCGTACAGCGCGCTCAGCGCTGTACCTGCGCTGGAGACTCTGTAGCTGCCCGGGCGAAGGACGTCGCCGGTCACGTAAATCTGATTGCTAGAGAGCCTCGCCGGAGTGATGTAGAAGTGAGTAGTCGCCCCCGCTCCGCGGCGGACGCCCGAATACACTTTTCCCAACCGCGAGTAGAGAACGTTCTCCAGCTCCGCCATCGTGAGATCATTGACCCATATCTGTC
>DATCPG010000156.1:0-6261 GCA_036570225.1 Gemmatimonadaceae bacterium
ATGAAGAGCAGTATGCCGCTGACAACAACGGCGCGTACTTCTCTGGTAACGGTGCCGCGCAGGGCTTCACGCCTTCCAAGGACGTTACCGTGACGGCGACCGCAGTGCATGCGCTGTCGGCTAAGAAGTGTGACTCAGGCGTGACTACACCCGGTGTAATCACCTGCGTCTAATTAGAACAGTGTAAGGAGAACGGGGCGTCGAGAGACGCCCCGTTTTTCTTTTCCGGGCAATTAGCCCGACGATTCGCAAAACGCGGAGCCCATAGTTCGCCCTCGCAATCCGCTGAATCGTTAACGTGCGCTCTCGCAACGGGTTGACTGCGCGGCAGACCAGGTTGACTCAGCTTCCAAGTAAACGGTTGCGTACTGGCGAGAGATGGAGTCATGCCAGTATGGGAAGCCGAGCCACTCGGCGCCTTATCCAACTGCTTCAGGAGCAATGATGTCCAGCAACAAAAAGGGTTTTACACTTATCGAACTTTTGATCGTTGTCGTGATCATCGGCATTCTCGCCGCGATTGCGATTCCGAAGTTTGCGAACACGAAGGACAAGGCGTATGTCGCCGCGATGAAGTCTGACCTTCGTAACCTCGCGACATATGAAGAGCAGTACGCCGCTGACAACAACGGCGCATACTTCTCGGGCAACGGCTTGACGCAGGGTTTCGGACCGTCGAAGGACGTTACCGTGACGGCGACCGCAGTCACTGGCCCGCCGCCTTCGTGGACCGCGACCGCGACACACGCTCTTTCGGCGAAGCTTTGCGATTCAGGTGTCACCACCGCTGGTGTGATCACCTGCGTGTAACTAGATCGGTATAAAGAGAGCGGGGCGTCGAGAGACGCCCCGCTTTTTTTTGTCCGCTCGCCCCGCAGTGATCGATCGGAAGAGAATCGGTTGCATCGGTCGCACGGCAATCACGCTCGCGCAACTCCGCTCGCTACCCTATAGAGAATGGAAACGCCGAAGCGTAGTGCGGGCTACACGCTGATCGAAGTGATCGTGGCGCTTCTCGTTTTCACGGTGGGAGCTCTCGCGCTTACCGCCTCGAGTGCGATGGTCGCTCGCACGATGGCGACGAATTCACTGCGCGAGCGTGGGGGACGAGTCGCGGCGAGCAGAATCGCAGTGATCAAATCCGAATGCGGGATTGCTGCAAGCGGAAGCGAGAGGCTGCAACAGATACAATCCTCCTGGTCGGTCACTCGTTCTGACCGGTCGCGGGTCGCCGTAACTGAAACCGTCAGCTACGAATCCCCCCGCGGTCCCCGCAGCCTTACATACCTGGCAACGATCTGGTGCCGGGGTTGAGCTGCAAGAGGCAAGGTGTGTCACTCGCCGAGCTGGTGGTGGTTATCGCGCTGGCCGGGATCGTCGGCGGCACGATCCTCACGACGATCACCCGCCAACAGCGGTTTTATCGGGGCGCGTCCGAGCTGCTGGCTGTTCGCGAGGGTGTTCGGGACGCAATGGAAGTTCTCTCCGCCGACGTTCGTGCGACGTCGGTAGCCGACACTGTGAGACTGGCGGCCGATTCCGCGATCGAGCTTTTTGCCACGATCGGTGCTTCTGTCGTGTGTCAGATCAACGGAAATGAGATCGGGCTGCCCTCGGCGCACTCGTCCGGAAACTCGCTAACGGCATTTCGCGCCGAGCCCGATACCGGCGACCTCGCACTCGTTTACGTTGATTCGGCCGGCACAAGCGAGCGCTGGGAGCGACGTCGGATTTCCGGTGTCGTGCATCGGTCGCTGGCCTCCAGCTGTCCTCCAACCTCGCGATTGTCTCAACAGTCTGATGTCGACGCCGGACTGACGGGGGTTGTCCTCACGCTCAACACGCCTTTGGGAAACGATGTCAGCGCCGGCGCTGTGGTCCGCTTTCTCCGGCGCGAGCGGTATAGCCTGTACCGCGCCAGCGACGGCGATTGGTACCTTGGCTATCGCCGCTGCAATGCGATCGGGACGGCCGCCTGCGGCACCGTCCAACCGGTCAGCGGGCCGTATCGCCCGTACAGTCGCGATCCGAGGGTGACGGGGCTGCTGTTCGAGTACTTCGATGCGGCCGGACAACAGCTGGATGTAGCCGCGGATCCGCTCGCCCTGGCCGGGGTCGACGTCACGGCGCGGAGCGAAAGCGGACACGTGCTTCCCGCGGGTGGACCATTCGCGCGACGGCTCGCCGACTCGGCGACGACATCGCTGGCAATCAGGAAATGAAGCCATCGGTCGAACGAAAGGGCTTCGCGCTTGCCGCCGCGTTGCTCGCCGTCGTCCTGATAGGCGCCCTCGTCGGGGGAGTGTTGTTCGTTACTACGGAGGAAACCAGAATGGGCGCGGCCGGCGCGGACCGCGAGGTCGTATTGAACGCGAGCGAGGCGGCAATCGCGTTGACCATCACGGACCCTGGGCTGCGTCTGCCCGACTCGATCGGGGTCGAGGGCGCGATCTCCAAGTCCGCTGGAGGACCTGGGCCGGAGATAATCGTCTATATCACGCGGCTCGACTCGACGACGTACTCGGTACTCGCCGAATCGGTGCCGGAATCGGGGAGTGGTGGTGGTGCGCATCGAGTCGGCGTCCTGGTAAGGTCGTCGATCGCCGACGATCATTCGATAAGCATCGTACCCATTTCAGAAAGAGCCTGGTTCGAGGTTTTCTAGGACCGTGCCACCCGATCGTTACTTTCTCGTCATTTGAATCGTGTCTTAGCACGAACGCTTGGTTACCGACCCTTCAGGTGCTATCGCCGGCGGTTTGGTCTCCACGTCAATGCAAGCAAACAGAGTTCTTAGGAAAGCACGCCTCAACACGCTTAACAGAGCGGCGCGCACCTGAGGAAAACTCGCTTCTCTTTCATTCACCAAGGTCGCGATGGCGTTATTTGGGCGGAAAAAGACTACCGTAGGGCTCGATATCGGATCCGGCCTCGTTAAGGTCGCCGTCGTCGATCACTCGAAGTCCACGCCAGAATTGGTGAAGGTCGCCATTACACCGCTGCCCGACGATGCAATCGTGGACGGCGAAGTGATGGATCCACACCTCGTCTCGGACGTCATTCGGACCACGATCGAGGCTGTCGGCGCCAATACCAAAGCAGTGGTCGCCGCAGTTGGCGGCCGTGATGTAATCATCAAGCGCATCAAGACCGAGCGCGTGAAGGAAGCGCAGGCAAGGGAGCTGATGCGCTGGGAAGCGGAGCAGCACGTCCCGGATGTCGACTCCGTCGAGCTGGATTTCCAGATTCTCGATGACGACGGCGATGGGAGAGACGAGATGAGTGTTCTCCTCGTCGCTGCGAAAAGAGATCTGGTGGAAGCCAAGCTCCGCATTCTCGCTGAGGCCGGCATAACGCCGAGCTCGATGGACGTCGACGCGTTCGCGCTGCACAACGCATTCGAACTCAATTATCCGGCCGCGATGAGCGGAGCCGTTGGGCTGGTGAACATCGGTCACGAAGTCACCAACATCAACATTCTGGACGACGGCGTCCCGATTCTTACCCGCGACCTTCCAATAGGCACACGCCGCATTCGCGAAGATCTTCAGCGCGAGCACGGACTTTCGGCGGCAGACGCCGAAGCACTCATCAGGGGCTACGACCGCTCTCCTCAGCTCGATTCAGTCATCGCGCAGCGCACCGAAGAGATCGCGACCGGGCTCGAGCGGGCCATCGCGTTCCTCGCGACGTCTCTGAAGGGCGATGGGCAGATGAAAGCGGTTTACACCTGCGGCGGCGGGTCACGCACGCCAGGTCTGACCGAATCACTTGGTCAACGGCTGCGCAAGCCGGTGGAGCTCGCGAATCCTCTGGCCACGATGTCGGTCAGGGAAGGCGCTCTGGAGTCGCTGGTGACCGACGAGGTCGCGCCGCTCCTGATGCTCTCGATTGGCCTCGCACTCCGTAAGAACTGACCCCCCGAGCACCTATACTATGATTGAGATCAATCTCCTTCCCGGGGACGGCAAGAAGAAGCGACGGGCGAAAACCGGCGGCGGCGTCAAGTTCGAATTTCATCCGTCGCAGTGGTTCGCCACCATATCAGAGAAGATCACCGACAAGTACCTGCTCGGTGCGATCGGTGCTGCAGCGGCTTCCGGTCTTCTCATCGCGTTCATGTTCATCGGCCAGACGGCTCGGGCGAGATCGCTCGAACAGCGTGAGACCAAGGCAGTGAACGACTCCGCGCAGTTCAGCGCCGTTCTCACCGCCAAATCAAGGGCCGAGGCAACTCGTGATTCGCTTTATCAGCAGATCGCCATCATCAAGTCCATCGATGATTCGCGGTACCTGTGGTCGCATGTGATGTACGAGATATCGAACGCTCTCCCGCAATACACGTGGCTCACCGAGATCACGCAGACGAGTCAGCCGCAGAGCGTGGCGGTCGCCGATACCAGCACGAAGAAGGTCGCGGCCGACACTACCAAATCGCTAAAGCAGCAAGCGGCGGCGCGGAACCTGGCAAAGAGGGCGAGATCGGATTCGCTCCTTAACGAAGCAAAGAACGTCAAGTTCAAGATCGTTGGACACACGGTGGACATTCAGGCGCTCACGCGCTTCATGAAATCGCTCGAAGCATCGCCGTTCATTCAGAACGTGCAGCTCACGAGGTCCGATCTGGTCCAGGCCGAAGGAAAGGAAGTGACGGAGTTCACGCTGGCGGCGGAGACACAAACTCCTCCCGCATTCGCGATCAAGACAGTTCCACTCGTAGTCTCGGCGGTACACTAACATGGCTATCGGCGCCAACATGACCAAGAAGGAGCAGACGTACGCGGCGCTAGGACTGGCCGCCGTCCTGCTACTCGGTGCTTACTGGTATTTCCTCTACAAGCCGAAAGCCGCGGAGCTCGCGGTTACGCAGGCTCACGTCGATTCGCTGGACAAGAAAAATCAGGAAGCCCGGGCTGACATCGCGCAGGGCAGCCTGCAGAAGCTGCGCGCCCAATCGGCCGAGTATGACCAGAGCCTCAAGGTGATGCGGCAGCTGGTGCCGCGGAGTAATGAAGTTCCAGCGCTGCTCGAGGACATCTCTACTGCTGCGCGCCGCGTCGGTCTCGACCTGGCCACTGTGGAGCCGATGCCGGTTCTGCCGGGCGAACAATTCGATACCTATCGCTACAAGCTCGCGGTCATCGGGGGCTATCACCCGGTGGGCCAGTTCCTGAGCAACGTCGGCTCGCTGAGTCGCATCATCGCGCCCGTCACGATGGCGATCAAGCTGCATCCAATCGCGGACAAGACAAAGGCGCGCGTCAGAAAAGGTGAATCGCTAATCGACACGGAGTTCCAGGTGCAGACCTACGTCGCCAGGACAACGCCGTACGTCCCGACCGCGGCGGTGAAATAATGAAGCGCTCAGTATCAGTCGCATTCGTTCTTGTCGCGGCATTGGCAAGCGGCGCGTCAGCGCAGGCTCGCGCGCAGGCGGCGCCCAGGCCGACCACGACCAACGTGGCGAAGCCAGCCGGCACGACGACCGCCAAAGCCGCTACACCAGCCCCGACCGACACGGCGCCGAAAGTGTTGATCAACCGCGAGGTTTTTCAATACGCTGGCGACGGGCGTCGCGATCCTTTCGTCTCGCTGCTCACGACGACCGATCTGCGTCCGCTCCTGACGGACCTGAAGCTGGTGGCCGTGGCGTTCGATCCGCGGGGCCAAAACTCTGTTGCGGTTTTGCGGGATGTCACGTCTAAAGACCAGTACAAGGTGAGAGTTGGCCAGACGATCGGCAGAATGCGGGTCGCCGCCATCCAGGAGAAAGCTGTGATTTTCACGATTGAAGAGTTCGGCTACAGCCGTCAGGAAATCCTGCCGTTTGTGATCGATTCGACCAAAACGAGGCCCCGCCAATGAGCTTTCTAAAAGCGCTGCCAGCCGCAGCGCTCCTGTTTCTGCCCTCTTCGGCAGTAACCGTTCACTCACTCAGTGTAGTCCCTTCTTCCGGGAAGACTGAAGTGGTGATCGGCGTCAACGCCGCAGTGGACGTGCAGAACTTCACGCTCGAGGCGCCAGCGCGTGTCGTCGTCGATCTGAAAGGAGCCAGTCTGGCCATGACGCAGCGCAGCTACGACAGGATCTCGCGCGGCGGCATCACGAACATTCGCTACTCGCAGTTCCGTCCGAACGTCGTCCGCGTCGTCATCGATCTGGATGCGAAGCGCCAATACGAAGTCAAGCACAGTGACACCGAAGTGCGCATCACCTTCTCCGGCGGAAAGACCACCGAATATTCCTCGTGGTCATCGAGCA
>DATCPG010000157.1:0-1762 GCA_036570225.1 Gemmatimonadaceae bacterium
TGGCCAGTGCAGCCGCGGAAGCCAGCCCGTCATCCGCTTCCAGTTCCACCATGGGCCAGATGGCAACACCCATCGCAGCCAACCCATCCTCGAGCGGACGGAATTGGTTCCAGAGCACGGGATCGATGCCCTCGCCCGTCTTGTAGCCGCGCCAAAGTTGGTTGCGAAACGACTCGATGACGTGATCGGTCGCCACACCGATGTGCGTGCCACCGGTTTCGAACATCTGGAGCACTCCGTGCAACACGCCGCGCACTCCGCCAAATGGAGTGTCTTCGCCCTGCCGCGCCCGCCGCGCGCCGTAGAAGTGGCGAAACAGCTCGTAGGTACCGTCGATCAAGTGGACGATCATTGCGGGGGCGAGGCGAGAGTCATCCCAAGGTCTCGCAGCAGGCCATCGCGAACATCATAGATCCACCCATGGACAGCCAACGGTTCACTACGACTCCAGGCGTCGCGTACGACCGTGGTGTTGCTAACGTTCAAAACCTGCTCGACGACGTTCAGCTCGCACAGCCGATCGTGCTGCTGGTTCTCTGTCGGCAGCGCATCGATCTCTGTCTGGTGTTTGGCCAGCACGTCTTGCACATGCCGCAGCCAGTTATCGACCAATCCTAATTTGTCGTCGCGGAGAGCGGCCAATACTCCCCCGCAGCCATAATGGCCGCATACGATGACATCACTGACGTGCAGCACATCAACTGCGAACTGAATTGACGACAGGCAGTTCAGATCCGCATGAACGACGACATTCGCCACATTCCGATGGACGAACATGTCCCCGGGCATCAGGCCAACAATCTGATTCGCCGGTACTCGGCTGTCGGAACAGCCAACCCAAAGATATTGAGGCGCCTGCTGCCGCGACAAGCGACTGAAGAACGTCGGATCCTGCCGAGTCATCTCGGCCGCCCACGCGCGATTGTTCGCTAGGAGATGATCGAGGTTCACTTTCTCGGCGCCTCCTCGAAGACTATCTCAGCCCGGTGGCGCGCACGAGTCGCCGCGAACTCCTCTGCCGAAAACGGTACAGCTTTCTTTCCCTCGGGAACGGAGATGTCGCGAAAGAAACCACTCATTGAAGGTTGAGCGAAGAAGAAGACGACCGTCATAGGCTGAGTGCCATGTTCTTCAGGCTGACGCACGTGTTGGGCGGAATATAGATGGTCGCTCCCTCGGACACCGTGGCCTCGCGTGAACCGAGCGACACCAAGCCACTTCCGCGATGCACGAAGAGAATCTCGTCGTGGCGGGGATGCCGCGGGATGCCCTTTCCCGGCGGGATCTCCTCGTAACCCATCAGGAAGTCCGGCGAACCGCCGTTGAAGAGCCGCAAGGGATCTCCTTCTCATCACTTGGACAACGAAATGAAAATGGCTGCAATCAAGGGGACGGCGCAGGTGATGATGAGTACAACCGGAAGGGGTACCGACGGTTGTCGCCCCACGTCTCCTCAATCGTAAACGTTTTGCCCGCGACAATCACTTCGCAGAATGCATCCCCCCAAGCAGCGATTCGGTGCCTCGATCAAGCGGACGATCATTGATCGCACAGCAATTTTGCGAGATCGGAAAGTTTCCTCGCGTCTCGTATCGCACCGTCCCGCTCCACGATTGCCCAGAACAGATCAGGCTTGCCGAATACGCCTTTTTTCAAAGTGCCGACCGCGATGCTCACGACAACCTTCTTCTCTCCCGCCAACGCCGCCGTCGCCTCGGCGCACATTGGAATGTCTTCCGGATGATCACCGGGCGAGCCTGTC
>DATCPG010000158.1:0-6148 GCA_036570225.1 Gemmatimonadaceae bacterium
GAAAGCGGCAAGCTGAGAGTTCACATACAACAGCCGGGTACCTCGATCAACCCGCTGCTGGCAGACACGCTGCCGCCGGGCGCCGTGGCAAAGTTCTCTTCCGGTGCCGCCGCGGAATCCACCGCCAAATTCGTGGCGCCGCAGCGGCCGGGAATATGGAATCTCGCCCTCAGGATCGGGAACGCCATCAAGCCGCTTGCTGATTTCAGTGTCATCACGGTTCGCCCCGCAGCCGAGAAGAAAGGCGCGAGGCTCGGCCTCTATTACATCGGCAATTGGCCGGCAGCGAGGAAGGGCAGGCCGGGCGTCAGCTACGATCCGCCGAGCGGATTCATCGAAGTCACCCCGGAGAACCAGAACACGCAGCTTTCCGAGCATTTCAAGCTCAAGGACTTCCTGCCGCATGATCAGCAGAATGTCTGGCCGAAATACATCGTCGTCGACATGAAGATGATCGACAAGGACGAGCTCGTCCTCGAGGATCTCAAGGAGCACGGGATCAATCCTGCCGGTGTCCGTGTCATGAGCGGCTTCCGGACTCCCCAGTACAATGCTGGTGGAGGCGACCCACGTGGCCGGGCGGCGCTAAGCCGCCATATGTACGGTGACGCCAACGATATCTTCATCGATAACGACGGCAACGGACAGATGGACGACCTGAATCACGACGGGCGCGTGAATATTGCAGATGCCAAGGTCATTCAGGATGCCGTCAACCGCGTCGAGCGGGCACACCCTTCGCTGATAGGCGGGTGCGGGATATATTCTGGCACGTCCGCGCACGGGCCATTCACCCATATAGACACGCGAGGCTACCCCGCTCGCTGGATCGGAACAGGAGATAGCTAATGGATACGACAAGCACCGGTAGCCCGACGACCCCCGCCGAAGACCACCGGCACGCACCTTCGAACCCGAAGCGCGATCCGGCGATGCCGGTGAGACTGGCGGATCTGGAGCCGTACGTGGGCCTGGGCTACCTGTCGAAGCTGTTCAAGCTCATGGCGATCATCCTGCTGCTCCTGCTCGTCTCGGAGATCATCACCGGCCTCGTCACCCAGGGCACCACGTCGATCCCGACGCTGCTCGGCGAAATGAGCCGCCTGGTCGTTCTGGCCGGTCTGCTCTGGGGCAGTGGAGACCTCGCGCTGCTTCTCATCGACATGGGGCACGACGTGCGGGCGACCAGAATTCTCCTCGGCCGCCAGGCGCTCCATCAAACCGGAGCGACGGGACTCACTCCTCCTTCTGGAAGTCCGAGGGTAGAGGGTGGCAGCTTCGTGGAGCGTGGACCCCGCTAGGCTTTTCACGATCGGGCACTCGACCCGGTCGCTCGAGCAGTTTCTGGGATTGCTTTCAAGAGAAGGCGCGACACATCTGGTAGATGTGCGCGCCTTCCCCACATCGGCGCGGTACCCGCACTTCTCGCAGCCGAACTTCCAGAGATCACTGGTCGATGCCGGCTTGAGATACACCCACATGCCGTCGCTCGGGGGCAGGCGGCGCGGCCGGCGCGATTCGCACAACACCCAGTGGAGGAACGCCAGCTTCCGGGCGTACGCCGACTACATGGAGACGCGCGAGTTCCACGAGGCGCTGGAAGAGCTTCTGGCGATGGCGAGGCTCGAGCCAACCGTGATCATGTGCGCCGAGGCGGTGCCGTGGCGGTGTCACCGATTCCTGATCTCGGACGCGGCGGTAGCCGCCGATTGTTCGGTGCTGCATATCCTCGACGCCGCTAGCGTGCCGCATCGTCTCACGTCCTTTGGGCGAATTGACGCAGGACGCGTACGATACGACGCCGCCCCGCAAAGTGAATTGTTCGAACCGGGACGACTTTAGAGCTCAGGCATGGACGTTGCCATCTTGCTCCGCGTTGCTCACTTCTTACGAGGATGCCATCATGCTTTGGACTATTGCGGTAATTCTGCTCATCCTGTGGGTGCTCGGCTTCTTCGTCGTGCACGTGGGTGGCGGACTGATCCACATTCTGTTGGTTATCGCAGTGATCGTGATCGTTTATCGCCTGATCACCGGTCGACCAGTCGTTTAGCGATTCATCCGCCGGGCGACACTGTTGCCCCGGCGCTGTGCTGCCCTCTTCTTTCATTCTGACGAAAAGGGAGAGGGCAGCATTGTTACATCCGCTCAAATGACGCGTACGGCTAAACGCGCGCCCGGCGCGGCAGTGTCGATCCCGACCACTGTCTTGTCCTCGGTGCGCGTCGTGCTCTACGAGCCACAGGACCCGGTCAACATCGCGGCGACGATACGCGCGATGAAGAACATGGGCTGCTCGGATCTCTATCTCGTCCGGTCGGTCGAGTACGATCCCTGGCGGCTGGAAGGGATCGCCCACGACACGGGCGACATCATCGAGCGCATCAGGAACTGCGATTCGATCGAAGAGGCTCTCGACGGCTGCGTGCGGGTGGCCGGGTTTACCGCGAGACGAAGAGCTGCCAAGCGAGACGTGACCACTCCGCGGGCAGCCAGTGTGGAGCTGCTCGACTTTGCCAGCGAGGGACCAGTCGCAATCCTCTTCGGAAGGGAAGACAAGGGCCTGCCGAACGAGATACTCGATCGCGCGCACATAGTCGTCACCATTCCGACAACGGACCACGCTTCGCTCAACCTCGCGCAAGCGGTGCTGATCGCGCTGTACGAGCTGCATCTCGCTGCGGCAGACGCGACTCGCACGCTCGCCCCGCCGCGCAAGGATGCGCCGCCGGCCACGGCGGAAGAGTACGAGAAACTTTTCGCAGACAGCGAGCGAGCGCTCTACGCCATTGAGTTTTTCAAGACGCGGTTTCACGAGCACATCATGCGCAGCGTGCGAACGCTTTTTTACCGAGCCGCGCCCGACTCGCGTGAGCTTGCCCTGCTGCGCGCGATCTTCATAGAGGTGATTCGGACAATCGACCGCATCAAGAGCGGAAAGGCAGGAGGTTTGCAGCAGTGACGTCGCACCTTGCGCCGCTATACGTGTCCGGACATTTTTCCGCCTGTTGATCGGCTTGTGAAATTCTTCACAAAGCCGATTGATTAACTCGCCTTTACACGAATAATCGCGGATGAACTTGCGAAGCAGATGGTTTGCAGTGCCCGGGTTTGTATTTATCGCGGCGCTGGCCACCATGCTCTCGGCATACAGCGGTGCTTCCTCAGAGGAAGGGACGAGTCCGGTGCAACCGGTCGCGTTCCGCCACACGATTCACGTGGACACTCTGAAGATGAACTGCCTCTATTGTCACTTCTCCGCGAACAAGTCGTTCGATCCGGGTCTCCCCGCGGTGGGCACCTGCATGGGTTGCCACACCGTCGTCGCAACGGACAAACCGGAAATCAAGAAGCTCACGTCGTTCTGGAACAACAAGCAGCCGGTGCCGTGGATTCGCATCCACAAGCTGCCGGAGTACGTCCACTTTCCCCACATGCGTCACGTGAATGCTGGCGTGACCTGCCAGACGTGTCACGGCCAGATCCAGAACATGAAACAGGTTTACCAGGCGTCATCGCTCAACATGGGCTGGTGCATCAACTGTCACATCGGACAGTCGAACCCGCCCTTCCGCGCGCGATACGACTGCAGCTCGTGTCACTACTAAAAGAATGAGCACTCAGCAACAGGATTCAGCCGGCGCGAGCAACGCACCGAATGGCGTGAAGCGCCGCGAGTTTCTCAAGGTGCTCGGCGTTGGCACGGCCGCGACGACGATGCTGGGATGCGCCTCCGAGAAAGTCGAGAAGCTCATTCCGTATCTCGTTTCCCCGGACCAGACGGTGCCGGGAGTATCGACCTATTACGCGACGACTTGTCGCGAATGCTCCATCGCATGCGGCGTCGTCGCGGAGACCCGTGATGGACGTACCATCAAGCTCGAAGGCAATCCGGACCATCCCGTAAATCGTGGCGCTCTCTGCGCCCGCGGTCAGGCCGCCCTGCAAGGTCTTTACAATCCCGATCGCTATCGCGTCCCAATGGTCCGGCGCAACGGACAACTCCAGAGCACCACCTGGGACGACGCGCTCCAGATTTTCGCGCAGAAGCTCGGTGAGACGCGCAGCCGCGGAGCCGCCGGCGCCGTGTTCATCAATCAGCACGAATCGGGAAGCTTCCCCGGCTTCCTCGATGCATGGCTCGCAGGGCTGGGAATGCCGGCCCATCTGAGCTACGACGCAGGTGCGGATCACGCCGCCATCGCCGCCAACCGCCAGAGCTACGGCGTCGCGTGGCCACGGCTCGATTTCCGCGCTGCCCGGCTCATTGTCTCGATTGGAGCGGATTTCCTCGACAGCTGGGGCGCGATGGTGCCGCAGCAGCTCGATTTCGCGGACGCGCGCGCGGATCACGAGAGAGCGCCCAGACTCATCTACGTCGGCCCCCGCCGCTCGCTCACCGGTCTCAACGCTGATCAGTGGATCGACTGCCGGCCTGGTAGCGAGATGTCGATCGTGCGCATGCTTGGCGGTCAGCAGACACCCGAGCAGGCTGCTCAGGCTACAGGTGTTGCCGCGACTACTCTTGCAGGGTTCGCGCGCGAATTTGCTGCGACCAAGCCGAGCATGGTGCTCGCTGGCGGCGGCGGCGCGGACGGATTGGAAGTAGCGCTCGCGGCGAACGCACTCAATCAGTCGCAGGGAAATGTCGGCGCAACCATCAAGCCGAACGAAGGCTACCTCGGCTTCGATCGCATGGCTTCGCCCGCCGAGCTGCGAGCGCTCGCGGACCGGATGAACTCAGGCGCAGTTTCTCTGCTGATGGTGCGCGGAGCCAACCCCGCGTTCACGCTTCCGAAATCCGCTGGGTTTGCCGCGGCGATGGCGAAGGTGCCGTTCAAGGTGAGCTTCTCCAGTTATCCGGACGAAACGTCGGAGCTGGCGGATCTCGTTCTGCCCGACCATCACTCGCTCGAGCAATGGGGAGACGCTGAGCCGGTTCGCGGAACGATCTCGCTCCAGCAGCCGGCGATGGATCCCGTGTTCGACACGCGCGCGACTTCCGACGTGTTGATCGCTGTGGCGAAGAAGGATCCGGCAAATGCCTCTCGCTACCCGATGGCCGATTATCGCTCCTGGCTGATCAGCCGGTTCCCGGGAGGCGCCGCGGGACTCGCGAGTGCGCTGCCGCGCGGGATCGCATCCGGCTCGCTCGGTGAGGCGACGACAGCGCGTCCGGTTCCGGCGGTCCGTGCCGCTGCGCCGATCGAGCAGTCGAGCGGAAACATGTACCTCGTGGTTTATTCGCACCCGTTCATCGGTGACGGACGCGGCGCGAACAAGCCGTGGCTGCAGGAGATTCCCGACCCCGTTACGAAGATCTGCTGGCAGACGGTCGCGGAGATGAATCCTGCTACCGCGGAGAAAATGGATCTTTCGAACGGCGATTTTGTCACGGTGCAGACGTCGGCGGGAAGCCTGACGCTTCCGGTGTTGCGATACCCGGGCATGCAGCGCGACACCGTCGCGATCGCCACAGGCAGGGGACACACGCACGCCGGCAGATACGCGAAGTCGGGATTCAATCCGCTCGAGATTCTTCCATTGGGGGAAGATCGAGCTGGAGGTGTCGCGTTCGTCTCGACGAAGGCAAGCGTGTCGAAGGCGGATGGCTACGCACAGATAGTTACGACCGAAGGCTCGGCGCGGCAGCACGGGCGCGGAATCGGGCAGGCGATCGCGATCGCTGATCTCCGGGCGGGACGCCGTGGCGAGGACACCGGAGCATCCAACGTAGCGGAAGTTGCGCAAGGCGCTGGAACGGAAGGAGGCGGGGAGCATCCCGCGGCCGGCGAAGAGATGCCCGGCGATGCGTCGCACCAATTCCTGCCGGGTCTCCGGTCTCCCGTCGCGAACGATGCCCAGGGCGAGCAGGGCGATCCGAACTCGAAGGACAAGGGCATGTACGATCCGAATCACTGGAGCGGCATGGCCAAGCGGCGGTGGGCGATGACTGTCGATCTCGCGCGCTGTACCGGATGCGCTGCCTGCGTGAGCGCGTGTTACGCCGAGAACAACATTCCGACCGTGGGCGCGGACTGGCAGACCGGAAAGGTGCTACCGGACAGGACAGGATTTGGCGCGAACATCCTTCGCAGCCGCGAGATGGCGTGGATACGCATCGAGCGGTACTACGAGGGCGGAGAGG
>DATCPG010000159.1:0-2792 GCA_036570225.1 Gemmatimonadaceae bacterium
GATCGGCAGTGACTCCAAATTGTTCCTTGGCTCCACCGGGCGCTATCCTGAAGCCGGTCATCACTTCGTCGAAGATCAGAAGCGCGCCGGCGTTATCGGCGAGCGAGCGTAAACCCTCGAGAAACCCGCGATCGGGAGGGATGAAGCCCGCATTGCCGATGATCGGCTCTACGATGATCGCGGCCAACCCGGAGCTGGTTGCCCGCACACGATCTGCCGCCGCTTCCAGATCGTTGAAGGGAGCCGTCAGCGTCAGCGACGCAAGCTCCGCGGGAACGCCTGGCGAGTCCGGCAAACCGAGCGTGGCAACGCCGGATCCAGCGCGCACGAGAAAGGAATCGGCGTGGCCGTGATAGCAGCCCTCGAACTTCAGAATAGCGTCGCGCCGCGTAAATGCGCGTGCGAGGCGAACCGCGCTCATCGTCGCTTCGGTACCGCTCGACACGAACCGCATCATCTCCACGTGCGGCATACGCGCGCGAATCAGCTCGCCCAGCTGTACTTCGAGCTCGGTTGGCATTCCGAAGCTCGTGCCGTTTGCCATTGTCCGCTCGAGCGCCTCCAGCACGATCGGAGATGCGTGCCCGAGTACGAGAGGTCCCCAGGACAGGACGAAGTCGATGTATTCCCTGCCGTCGGCGTCCCAGATGCGCGCTCCCTCGCCTCGCTCAGCAACGATTGGTTCGCCGCCGACACCATGGAATGCTCGGACTGGAGAATTCACGCCGCCTGGAAACAGCTCACGCGCACGCGCCATAACCGCCGCCGAGCGCACGCCGGCTTCGACACTTCCAGCGGGAATTGTGGGCGGACGCATCTAGCGCCCGTAACTTCCAATCGTCTGGGTGATCGGCAGCTCGCGCGTCAATCGCCGCTGGTCAGGGACAATCGCCGGCAGTGCCACGCGGATCACCGACGCCTGGAAATCGTAGTCGTCGACCACTTCTTCGACTGCTACTTCGGCAAAGGTACCCGGGGCGAGGGCTTCATCGATCTGGGTTATTCCATCGATGTCATCGGCCTGCCAGGGAAGCCGCGCCTGCGATGTTCCGCGCTCCAGATCGGTTCGATCGACCAGTGCGAGCGCTGTCCGCCCCACGCGTGATTCGTATCGCTCGGCAGTGATGGACCGCTGAAGCTCCGTCAATCTCTCGAGACGCTCGCGCTTGACGGTCTCATGGACATCGTCCACATACTGTGCGGCGCGCGTGCCTTCCTGCGGAGAGTAGGTGAACGCGCCAACGCGCTCGAACTGTATCTCCTGAAGAAACTCGAGCAGCTCCTCGAACTGCTCTTCGGTTTCTCCCGGGAAGCCCACTATGCATGTCGTGCGGATCGCAACCTCCGAAACTGCAGCTCGGAATTTGGCGACGCGATCGCGGATCGTGCGCTTCCGCTCCGGTCGACGCATCCGCCCCAGAACCAGGTCCGATCCATGCTGGATCGGCATGTCGAGGTAAGGTAGGATCCTCGGCTCCCGCGCCACGACTTCGAGGAGCCTGTCTGTGATCCCGGCGGAATACAGGTAGAGCATGCGTATCCACGGAATCGACGTTTCTGCGACCAGCGCTTCGAGCAGCTCCGGGAGCTTGTTGCCGTCGCGCGTGTCCCGACCGTAGTGCGCGAGATCCTGGGCGACGAGATTCAGCTCACGGGCTCCCTGAAGCTCGAGCAGCTGTGCCTCGCGCACGATCTCGTCCAGCCCGAACGAGCGGTGCTTGCCGCGCATCAAGGGAATTGCGCAGAACGCGCAGCCGTGATCGCACCCTTCGCTAATCTTCATGTAGCGGACATGCGGTAGATCGCCCGTATACAGCCGGACTCCCGGATGAAGGTCCTCGCTCGCGGCGCCGAGAAGTCCGCGCTCGCTCAGCTCCGGAACGAGCCGCTGCATCTCGGACGAGCCGAGGAAGAGATCGACTTCTGGCATCGCATCGACGAGCTCGTCCTTGTGGCGCTCGATCATACAGCCGACTGCAACAACTGCCTGACAACGGCCCGTGGTTTTGTATCCGGCCGCCTCGACCATCGCATCGATGGATTCTTTCTTCGCCGCATCGATGAACCCGCAGGTGTTCACGATGATCACTTCCGCAACGGCAAGATCCGGCGTGTATTCCGCGGAAAATTCCGAAAGCTGCGCGAGGTACCGCTCGCTGTCGACAGTGTTCTTGTCGCAGCCTAGCGTTATGACGCCGACTTTCACCTAGGTGTTTCGTTGGGGCGCGAAGCGATCGTGATCGCTGTCACCGGTAGTTGCCGAACTTGAGCTCGACGCCGAAATCCTTGGTCCGCAGGAGCGTGATCGCTTCCTGGAGGTCGTCACGCGACGGTGAAGTGACACGCACCTGATCGCCTTGAATGGCGGCCTGGACTTTCTTGAGCTTCGCTTCCTTGATCGCCGCGGCAACTTTTTTCGCGGTATCGCCGTCGAGAGCCATTTTGAGGGCAATCTCTCGACGGACTGTGTCCCCTCCGGCTTGAGTTATCTCGCCAGGATCGAGGTTCTTCACCGGAACCGCGCGCTTGATCAGCTTGGTCTGCAGCACGTCCCAGAGCGCCTGCATCTTGTAATCGTTCTCGGCCGTGAGTGCGATCTTCCCTTCGGCGCGCTTGAGCTCTATCGTGGCGGGCGATCCTTTGAAATCGTACCGCTGCGCGATCTCTTTCTGCGCCTGATTGACGGCGTTATCGACCTCCTGGAGGTCAACACCTGTCGTCACGTCGAAGGAAGCTTGTTGTGCCATGCGCGGAATCTAATGAGGCGGTGAAAAGCAGGCCGGGGACTGGGG
>DATCPG010000160.1:0-4883 GCA_036570225.1 Gemmatimonadaceae bacterium
GCGTCGGACGGATCGATTCGGCGCGCGAACGACCGCAGGATGTCGGTCTCACCGCCGTTCGCGGCTGCCGGTGCGCGGGCAGTAGCCGCCGGGGTCATCGGGTCAGTCTACGCGCACCGCGCGGAAGATTGCGTCGAAAGCGCTCTGGTCGGGGACAAGCAGGAAGAATCCGTGCAGGCTTTCCACCGGCTCCTCCAGGAAGAACTCGGTCTCCACGCAAAGGATGGGAGAATCGGTCTGGGGCGCGTGATCGCCCAGCGCATGGAGCGCATGGGCCGGGTCGCCGGTCGTCAGCGTCGGAGGAGAAAGCATGAGGGCCATTTTCAGAAACTCGCTCAGTGCCGTCAGGTACGCGCCCGCCAGGATGTTGCCAGCCTCCTTGAGGGCCGACTGCTCGAGCGTTCCGAGACTCTCCGACGTTCCGCGCTTGCGGCGCAGCATCCGCTCCGCGAGCCGAAGCCCCGCTGGCGTCGCGAGCAGAAATACAGTCTGGCCACCGATGTCGCCCGACATTGTCATCTGGACGGCGACGATCTCGACGTCTGGTGCGATCTCGGGTACGAAATCGCCCGGCGGCACGATGTTGACCATCGGCACGCTGATCATGATGCGAGTGCCCGTGAGCGTCGACAGAGCCGTGGCGGCGTGGCCTGCGCCTATGTTCGCAACCTCCCGCAGCGCATCCAAGCGCGCGCTGCTCATCAGCGTCGTGCCACCATCGGTCGGTTGTGTATCGCGGCGAATTGTCATTTCAAAGGAGAGTGGAGGCGTCGACTATGAGGGCGGGTGCACCATCGCCAAGAATGGTGGCACCACTGAAGAGTGTTCTGCTGCCATTCGCACCATCGAACTGCTTCACGACGATTTCCTGCTGTCCGGTGAACTCATCGACGATGAGCGCGGCACGGCGATCCGCCAGCTCCACCAGGACGACCTGTCCGCCCGCCTTGTTCGAGGGGGGAAGGCCAACCTTCTCGCGAAGCCAGATCGCCGGAAACACATCGTCGCGGATGGCGACGACTTCCTTTCCCTTGATCTCCTGCAGCATCGGCTGCGACAACGTGAAGGTCTCGAGAACGTGCGTCAGCGGGATCGCGTAGACTTCCTGATCCACACGGGCGATGAGCGCGCGAGTGATCGCCAGCGTCAGCGGCAGGCGCATGCTCACGTTTGTGCCAAGACCCGAGTCGGTGTGCACCTCGAGTGAGCCGCCCAGAGCGCGCACCTTGTTGGCGACGATGTCGAAGCCAACACCCCGGCCTGAGATGTCCGTGATCTTGTCGGCAGTCGAGAATCCAGGCCGCGATATGATGCGCACCAGCTCGTCTTCCGTCAGCTTGGTTGCGCCAGCAGCAACAAGGCCAAGCTTTTTCGCGCGCGGTAGCACCTTCGACTGATCGATGCCTCGTCCGTCGTCGGTGACGCGAATGAGCACGGTCGCGCGATCCCGCTCGGCGGTGAGCGTAAGCGTCGCTGTCGGCGGCTTCCCCGCTTTCTTTCGCTCGGCCGGGGTTTCGATCCCGTGATCGAGCGAATTGCGCAGCAGGTGCAGCACTGGCTCTCCCATTTCATCGAGCATGGAGCGGTCGAGCTCGATCTCCTTTCCTTCGATCTTGAACTCGACTTCCTTGCCGAGTGAGCGCGCAGTGTCGCGCACGACGCGGGGAAAACGGTCGAACACCTGCCAGACGGGCACCATCCGGCTATTCATGATCTCGTTCTGCAGCGTCGCCACGATCTGGGAGGCACGCAGAGTGGCTTCGGTGAGCGCTTCGTCGCCGACGCGTTCCGCGATCTGCGCGATTCGGTCGCGGGCGATCACGAGCTCACCCATCAGATTCATCAGGGCGTCGAGCCGGCGGGCGTCGATGCGAATGTGGCGGGCCGCTTTCGACACTGGTGCCTTCGCCTCTTCGTCGTTCTTCGCGACCGCCATGATCGCGAACTCGGTGGTGAAGGTCTGCGGAATCTCCTCGCTCGATGCGGCCTTGATGCGCGCCATGATCTCCGTCACGTCGTGTTGCGTGGGAGTCGCCGCGGTAGCAAGAGCAACCGCCTCCTCCAGGGCATCGACGCCGGCGAACAGGGTATCCATGATCACCGCCGTGACGTTCAACGAGCCGGTTCGCAGGCGATCGAGCAGTGTTTCCAGCTCGTGGGAAAGCTCACTGACCGAGGTATAGCCCATCGCCCCGCCCATACCCTTCATCGTGTGCACCGCCCGAAAGAGGCGGTCGATGGCCGCGATGCTTCCGCCACGCTCGAGGTCGACGAGTGCGTTGTTTATCTCCGAAAGATTTTCACGACTCTCGGAAAGAAAGAGCTTGGCGTAGCGGCCTGTGTCCATCAGGCGAGCACCCGCTGAACTGCTTCGAGCACCCGGCTCGGCTGGAATGGCTTCACGACGAAGTCTCGCGCTCCCGCCTGCAGCGCTTCCTGGACGAGAGCCTGCTGTCCCATCGCACTGCACATGAGAATTCGCGCCGATGGATCCAGCTGGGTGATCTGCTTCACAGCCTCGATGCCGCCCATCTCGGGCATGATGATGTCCATCGTCACCAGATCCGGCTTGAGCTGCTGATACTTCTCGACTGCCTGTTTTCCATTCTCGGCTTCGCCGACGACCGTGAACCCGGCCTGCGAGAGAATATCGCTGACCATCGTCCGCATGAACACCGCGTCGTCACAAACCAGCACAGTGCTGCTCACCCTACCTCCCTTGTCCGATGACTTTCTGAACCAGCGCCTCGACATCCAGCACCATCACTCTTTTCCCATCGATCTCCACGGCTCCAGTGACTATACCTTCCTCGATGCCTTCCGGCGCGCTCGCGCCAGCGAATTGATCGATCGGGACGTCGTGGATGTCCCGCACGTCGTCGACGGCGATGCCAACGAGCCGCTCGAAGTAATCGGCGAGCACGATCAGCCCGCTTGTCCGCGCGCACGGCGGCTTCCCGAGCACGACCCCCCCATCGATCACGGTGACGATCGTGCCACGCAGGTTTATAAGACCGCACACCGTGTCAGGCGCGCCAGGCAGCCTCGTCGTCCGCTGCGTAGGGACGATCTCCCGGAACGACTCCATGTCGCAGGCGAACACGCTCCCGCCAACCTCGAATGCCAGCAGCCGGCGGGTCGGAATCCGTGGAGCTTCCTCCTCCACCTGCTCGGGCGGGATCGCTATCGACTCACTCATAGAATCGGAACGACGTAAGTGGGTCCTGGCCGGGAGGAAGCGCGTGCTCGCCGGACATCACGGCGAGCGCGTGCGCTAGATCCTCGGGCAGCGGGGAGCGGAAATCGAGAGGCTCGCCGGTCACGGGGTGATTGAACGCGAGCCACGCCGCATGGAGGAAGTGCCGCTTGGGAGGAAGTCCGGCCACACGACGTCCTCCGCCCCCGCCATACACGTCGTCGCCCATGACAGGATGGCCGATAGACGCGAGATGAACGCGGATTTGGTGAGTCCGTCCGGAATGGAGATGCGCACGAAGAAGGTCCCCCGCGTCGAACCGGGCAAGGCGTATGAGGTCGGTCTTGGCCGGCCGACCCTTATTGACGATTGCCATGCGCTTCCGGTCTCGCGGATCCCGGGCGATCGGCTTGTCGATCGTGAGGGCGTCGCTGGTGATGTGGCCCCACGTCATCACCGCGTAGCGGCGGACCACCCGGCGCGCGGCTATCGCCGCGCTCAGAATCCGGTGGGCACGATCGGTTTTTGCGACCACCAGGAGCCCGAAGGTCTCCTTGTCGAGACGGTGCACCATTCCGGCCCGCTCGGGCTCCCCTTCACTCGATAGTGCGCCGCCCCGGCCCAACAAGGCGTTTACGAGGGTTCCACTCCAGTTGCCCGGGGCCGGGTGGACGACCATTCCGGCGGGCTTGTCCACAACGAGCAAGGAGTCGTCCTCGTAGACGATCGAGACTGGAATGTCCTCTCCGGTTATCGCGCGCTTCTCCACCTGCGGGACCTCGACTCGCACCACGTCGCCCGCCGCCGTGCGATAACTCGCCTTTTGCCGCCCCCCGTTCACGAGGACATGCCCCTGAGCGATCAGGGTCGCCGCCTGCGTGCGCGAGAGCTCCGCCCTCTGGGCAATAAAGAGATCGAGGCGGACATCGCTGTCCGCCTCGACCGGAAACTCTTTGATTTCGCTCAGACCTAAATCTCCGTCGGCGTATCCGAGACCGGGGCCGGTGCGACCACATGCGCCGGCGATCGCTCTTCTCCCCATAGCACCCACGCAAGAAGAAAGGCTCCAATGCTGACCGCCATGTCCGCGACGTTGAATGTCGGCCAGCGGATGTCACCTACACCGACGTCGATGAAATCGACGACGCCTGTCGCCGACCGAACGCGGTCGATGAGATTGCCCACCGCTCCGCCGCACACCAGTCCGAGGGCAAGCGCGCGCAGGAAATCACCTTGACGCGTCGCCTGGTACAGGCGGCCGAGGATGATCAGCGCTCCCGCGGTTAGCGCCATGAAGATCCAGCGCGAGTAGACGCCCAGATTCAACCCGAACGCCGCGCCCGGGTTGTAGACCAGTGTCAGCCGGAGATGATTTCCCAGGATCTCGTGCGGAATGTGCTGCGGCGACAACGTCGCGGCGGCGATAAGCTTCGTCACGAGGTCGACCACGACAACCGTAATCAGCGTGCCCCAGAAGAGGGGCGGATTAGGCTTGGCGCTTTCCATCTTCTTCGCGCTGCTTGCACTCGATGCAATATCTGGCGTGCGGCAGTGCGTCGAGACGCTCGAAGCTTATCTCGCGCCCACAGTTGTGGCATTTGCCGAACTGCTCGGGATTGCGATAAAGGCGGCGAAGTGCTTCGTCTATGTGCCAGAGGAAACGCCCTTCCTGGCTCGCGAACAGAAA
>DATCPG010000161.1:0-6091 GCA_036570225.1 Gemmatimonadaceae bacterium
GGCTCCATGACGACACGTTCGCGAAGTAATGTCTGTCCGAGTCGAGCCACAGGTACACGGGCGCGAAGCCGAGCCCGGAGATGGCGTACAGGGAGACAGTTTTCTTCGCGGAACCCGGTCCGGCGATTTCCAGGTCGCGGACCTTTTCGATTGTCGCTTCTCCGGTTGGGAACAGCGGAAGAGGCCGGCCTCCTCCGGCGAAAACCGCCTGGAGGAACGGATCATTCTCCGCGGGAGTCCCGTCCAGACTCATATAGAACGGCAGCGCACGAACCGCCGATGATTCTCCCTCGACGTGATTCTTCCACGACGCCGTCCCATTCGCGTAGCTGAAGCGCTCGTCGACGGAGTCCTTGAAGTAGCTGTGTCCACGAATCAGGGCGTTCGTGAGGTATCCCGATTCATTCGCAGTCATCCGCTCGACAATGTGCGGTCCGCGGCCGCGGTCGTTGAATTCGTAGTCGGAGACAATCTCCTTTCCTTCTCGCCAGACCTTGAGATGCCCGGCCGGCCGATTCGAGAACAGAATGACGAAGCGCGTTGTGTCGGTCGCAGCTGATGTCGACTGAGCGCTCGCTCCGCTCGAGAACAGAGCAGCGACTGCGGCGGCTGCCGCGATTACCCGGCGGATCGAGTTAACTGGCATGGTGGTGCTCCCGCGATATCGAGGGTGGCGAGCTACACGAAACTGGCGCTCACCATCATATCAGCTACCTCATCGCTCGGCGAGGGAGACTGTAACGTCTGCGTCATGTCCAGCGGACTGACGCTTGCGGCTCCAGCGACGAGCGTGAGAATTCTGTCGACTCTCTCTGGACCAAAAGACAAATGACACATTACCTCTGGACCGTCTGGAACGACATGTTCGTCCCCGGCGTTCCGCTGCTCGAAAAAACGATCCGCACGCTGGCCGTTTACGTAGCGGTCCTGCTCGGTCTCAAACTGGCCGGCAAGAGGGAGCTGTCACAGCTCAACCCTTTCGATCTGGTGGTTCTGCTTCTGCTCTCGAACACCGTGCAGAACGCAATCATCGGTAACGACAATTCAATAGTCGGAGGGTTGTGGGGCGCGGCTGTGCTGCTGCTCACCAATCATTTCCTGGTTCGCTATCTGTTCAAATCGGGCAGACTCGACGCCATGGAAGGAAGTCCGGACGTCCTGGTCACCGGCGGCAAGGTCATGCGCGACCGCCTCGACGAAGAGATGATAACCGTAACCGAGCTTGAGGCGGCGGCGCGGCGGCAGGGCATCAGGTCGATCGCGGATATCGAGGAGTGCCGGCTGGAGACGGGGGGAGCGTTGACATTTGTCCCCAGGCTACCGACGCACGAAGACACGCAGCACACGGAACTGATCCAGCGGCTGGAGGCGATCGAGCGGAGGCTCGAGATGCTGGCGGCCCGCTAGGAAACGGGGACCTTCTTTTTCTCCTCGCGGTCCAGGTATATCACCAGCACTACAATAATCAGAAGAAAGACCACGCTAACGGGGATGGTGCCGATGCCGAGGCCGCCCTCATCTTTCGCCGCGGTGAGGAGATCGCCCATCGACGCTCCAAGGGGACGAGTCAGAATGTAGGCAAGCCAGAACGCCAGGACCTCGTTCATCCATCGGAAGCGGTACGTGGCGTAGATGATGGCGATTGCCGCGCCGAACATGACTCCTGACAGAGCGTATCCCAGACCGAGACGCTCTGAGAGAAGGTCGCCCGCCGAGGTTCCGAGCGAGAATGTAAAGAGGATGGCGGCCCAGTAAAACAGCTCCCTCCTGCGAGTGAATATCGTGTGGACCGACAGCGTCCTCTCGGTCAGGTACCAGAACACGAAAACGGCGATGAGAGCGACGGCAAAAATGATGGACGTCGTGCTGAGAGGTACTCCCAGGTTGTCGACCAGATTGTCCGAGATGAGCGTGCCGACGACGCTGATGAACACGACCACCACCCAGTAGATCGCGGGAACGTATCGTTTGGCCCGGAACTGGAAAACGAGTGAGATCAAAAGCAGGGCGCCCATCACGTAGGAAGTGTTCACGGTCCCAAGCTTGAAAGTCGTGGACAGAACGTCCGCGGCGGTCTCGCCCACTGTCGTTGCCAGGATCTTGAGGATCCAGAATACGAGAGTGACTTCGGGGACCTTGTTCAGCAGTCTTGCGAGGCTTGTTTCCTGTGTCGCTTCCAAGTGGCGTTCCGGGCGAGAGGATGCGCGTCCTAACGCACGATGCATTCCGTCTCCAGCAACCAGAACGGCCTGACGGGCCCGACGCTTGCTTACTTATATGGGCGGCAATCAGACGTTCACGCGCACTCACTACCTCGCGGAGTAGCCATGTTTCTCACCATTGCACTTGTGCTCATCGTCCTCTGGGCACTCGGTTTCTTTGTGTTCCCGGTCGCTGGAGGACTCGTTCACATCCTGCTGATAATCGCCATCATCGCGATCATCTGGCACTTCCTCAAGGGTCGAGGAACAACCCCACGCGTGTGACGCGATAGAGCGAGCATGTCCGCCAGCTCGATCACTGGCGGACATGCTGCTTCGTCGTCGCGTTATCGCTTGTCGTACTGAAGCGCGAGCTTCAGCTGCTCGATCGCTCTATCGCACGCCGCGAGCGCGTCCGCGCGGTGTCCGCCGAAATCGTGATTCGCGCGCTGGAGGTCGGTCTTGGCCCGCTCGAGGGCCGCGATCGCCTTACGGATCTCCGGATGCCGTTCGCGCCGAGCAGCAGCAGATTGTTTGATGGGTGCCGTGGCCTGTTGCGGGGCAACGGCGAGCTGTGCTACCGGCGCCGGTGAAGCCGACGCTGACGATGCAGCGAGTGCCGGCATTGCAACCGCCACAGCCGCGGCAGCGAGCGTCACTCCGATTGTTGCAAACGACTTGTGCATATCCACTCCTGAGTTGGGGGGTTCAGTAAGTAGACGGGCGGTGTGTCAGAGTGTTAAGCACACGCAAACTGCAACCCCTTACAGCTACCTTTCACAGATGATCCGCTATCCGGCCCTCGTCGTAGCGCTTACGACTGTCGCCGCGTGCAGTCGCGGCGCGTATGCGCCGCCGGTTCCGCAGCCAGACATCTTTCCAACAGATAGCGCGACCCGGGCGCTCGCGCGATCGCTTGCTCCAGTGCTCTACCTCCAGCGCGATGAGCCGTTTCCATTGGACCGCGTCGTCGCTGTCGTTCATCCGACGCGGCCTATCATCGCGTATCACCTGCTCTGGCGACACGACGTAAATGGCCAGTGGGTTCCATGGGCCAAGCCCTCCGATGAAGAGCTGGCGTGGGTAGGCTACGATCCGAACACCCATGCCCCGACCGATATCTGGACGTACTGGCACGGCTCGGTGCTGCATACTTCCTGGCTGGACAAAGGACCGCCGGCGATTGACGTGCAGTGGGGCAAGCACGGGTCGATGCCGAGGGGGACCATCCTGAGCGATCTGCCGCCGAACAAGACGCTCAACTCCTTTTATGCCTACGAGATCGCGCTCGTCCCCGACATCGTCCTGGGCAAACTCGTCCACGGCGGACCGTGGGGTTTCTTTCACAGCTTCAGGCGCTACCGCGATTTCTCGAAGGTTCTGACCATCGCCGACAAGCTCAACCTGGTCGTGAAGACAGACGATCCGCGCGAACCGTTGCACGCGGTGTTCGGTCGTGTCTACTCCAATAAGAGATGGTGGCCCTAGCGTCAACAAAGCCGTTTCAATGACTAGTCACGATTCCTAGAGAATGAACGGCTGACAAAGTTTCTCTTGCCCCATTCTCCGGTCGTCCCGATATTGGCCGCGCGTCGCGAACCGGAGGCGATGAATGGCGGGCCGATGTACGCTGCTTGCGCTACTGACGTTGTCCACCTCTCTCCTCGCGCAGTCACCCCAGCGAGGTAGCCGCAACGCATCCGCAATTGCTCCGCGAGCGAGCGTGGCCCCCATGGGTGAGAGCCCGAATCCTTCCGTTCTCGTAAACATTTCGAAGCTGCCGAAGACTGTGGAGGTGAACATCACCGCCGCTGTCACAACGCTCTCGCTGCAGCCCGGAATCACCAGCGAGGTGTTCGCCTACAACGGCACCGTTCCCGGCCCAACGCTCGACGTGCGCGAAGGCGATCACGTCATCGTGCACTTCCGCAACAATCTGCCCGAGCCTACGACCGTTCACTGGCACGGAATTCATCTTCCATTCGAATCCGATGGAAGTCCGTTCCATCCACTCAAGCCCGGCGAGTCGCACGACTATGAATTCACCGTTCGCCCCGGCACAGCGGGCACCTATTGGTATCACCCGCATCCCGATCATCGCACCGGGTTCGCGATAGGAAAGGGACTGTTCGGCGCGATCGTCGTGCACGCCGCGAACGATCCGCTGCCGCCGATGCCGGAGAAGCTGATCATCCTCTCCGACAACCGATTCCTCAAGGACGGAGCTATAGACTTCCCGGATCCGATGTCGAGCCACGGTGGGATCGACGAGGAGAACGGGCGCGAAGGACCGGTCCTGTTCGTCAACGGTCACGTAATGCCTGTGATCTCGATCCGCAGCGGAGAGATACAGCGGTGGCGGATCGTCAACGGATCTGCCGGGCGAATCTACCACCTCGCCCTTCCGGGGCACTCCTTGTTGCAGGTGGGGACCGACGGCGGGTTGTTCGAGAAGCCTGTCGAGCTCAAGGACATTGTGCTGACGACCGGAGAGCGGGTAGAGGTTCTGGTGCGCGGAACAGACCCGCCCGGCGCCAAAGCCATTCTCGAGAATCTTCCCTACGATCGCTATGCGCCGCAGACGAGACCAACCGATTGGGATGTGACGCGCGACCTGCTGACGCTGCAGACTACGAATGACCCGCCGGTGACTCCCGTCGCGATTCCCGCCACCCTTCGCAAGATCATCCCACTCGACACGACCAAATCCACGGCGGTGCGCACGATCGTGTTTTCACAAGGTCTCATCAACGGCAAGACAATGGACATGTCGCGCGTGGACGTGAGCACGACTGTCGGCGCCACCGAGATCTGGGAGATCGAGAACATCGTCGGGATGGATCACCCATTTCATCTGCACGGCTTCCAGTTCCAGGTACTCGATCGCGACGGCGTGCCCGAGCCGTACCGCGCCTGGAAGGACATGCTCAACATCCCCAAGCACTCGTCGGCGCGCATCATCGTTCGCTACGACGACTATCCGGGGAAGTGGATGTTCCACTGCCACATCCTCGATCACGAAGACCACGGCATGATGGGAGTTCTCGAAGTCAAATAGGCACCACTCAACGAGGAGCAAATGTGATCCGACGGTCGACGAAGTGCTCGCTTTTTCCACGCTCGTTAATGCCAATCCTCTTCGTCGCAGCCGCATGTGCGGCCCCCTCACCGTCGTACACCAGCGGAAGCAACATGCAGTCAGGCCAGGCAGCGCTTGACCAGGTAGCGCGTGGCCGATTCCTGGTCATCGCGCACGATTGCGGCGGCTGTCACGGCGGCGGGTCGAATCCCGCGGCCATCGGCTGGCTCGATGGCGTGCGGGACACGGTCAACGACGTGTTCCACATCGGACCGTTCATAACCCGTCCCAAGAACCTGACGCCCGACAACACTGCCGGAACGGGCCGGTTCAGTGAGCGTCAGATTTTCAACTCGCTTCGTTATGGACTGCGGCCAGAGGAGACTCCGGACGTCGACATAACATCGACCGCGCCCGGACAAGGCAATTTCCCGTTGCACCCGCACTATCTCGCTATTCCGATGCCCTGGCCAGCATGGCGTCAGATGCCCGATCAGGACCTGTGGGCAATCGCGGCTTATCTAAAGCACGGGTTGAAGCCGTCGAAGAACAGGGTAAAGGACAGCGATGGGCCGCCAGATTTCTGGGCGAGCGAATATACCGTCGCGAAAATCGGCCCGAACCCGTCGCCCTCCTATCCCACGATGAATGAGAAGGGCGGGCCGGAGCGCTAAGGACGCTTCTCGGCTCCGCCTACCGATCCGGACGGACGGCGCACCACTGGTTTCGCCACGCAGCACCACTGCTCGATGGTCTCGTCGTCGGCGCGATCCCATCCCTCGGGGACCGGAGCCAGCCGGCGCTTCTCGCC
>DATCPG010000162.1:0-11988 GCA_036570225.1 Gemmatimonadaceae bacterium
GGGAGAGTCTAACCGATGCGTTATACGGGATCGAGCTGCAGACAGTGCCGCCGCGAGGGGACCAAGCTGTTCCTCAAGGCGACGAAGTGTTTCACCGAGAAGTGCCCGGTCGAGCGTCGCCCAACGCCGCCCGGACAGCACGGCGCTTCGACCGCCCGCCGCCGCAAGGTGTCGGAGTACTCGAAGCAGCTCCGTGAGAAGCAGAAGATCAAGCGCATCTACGGCGTGAGCGAGAGACAGTTCCGCAATACCTTCGAGCGCGTTGCACCGCTCCCTGGAATCACGGGACACAATCTCCTCGCGGCGCTGGAGTCTCGCCTCGACAACGTCGTGTATCGAATGGGCTTCGCCGGCAGCCGCAAGGCAGCTCGCCAGCTCGTTCGCCACCGTCACGTCGAAGTGAACCAGAAGTCGGTCGACATCCCCAGCTTTCTCGTGCAGCCGGGTCAGGAGATCCGCGTCCGCATGAAGTCGCGCGAACAGGCGAGCGTGATGGCAGCGATGGATCAGTCGTCACGCGGCGCGCCGTTATCGTGGATTGCCGTCGATCGCGACAGCTTCAGCGGCAGAATGCTGGAGAGACCGACGAGACCGAACATCCCGATCGCTGCGCAGGAACAATTGGTAGTCGAGCTGTATTCGAAGTAAGGGAAGCGGGAGGCGGGAACCGGTTGGTCAGCAGTCCGCAGTTAGTCTCCCAATCCGCAGTTAGTCAGCAGTCCGCAGTGCAGTTGGTCGCAGTGGTAGTTCGAAGTGAGCCGGGACCCTAACTCCCGTTACGGGCTCACCGCGCGTTAGGGGCGGGGTGGCACGTCTAAGGAATCGAAAAAAATGGCAACCGCAATTGATCTCAGGGGACTTGTCCGTCCGCAGCTTGTCGAGGCGACGAAGCGCGAAGACAATCCCAATGTCGCAGAATTCCGTCTCCAGCCGCTCGAGCGCGGCTTCGGACACACTCTCGGGAACGCCATGCGGCGTCTCCTGCTCTCCTCGCTCCGCGGCTCTGCCGTGTGGGGATTCCGCATCGACGGCGTCCTGCACGAGCACCAGACGATCCCGGGCGTGGTCGAGGATGTCCACCAGATAATCGGGAATCTCAAGACGCTCACGCTCTCGCTCGACGAAGGCGTAGAGAACACAGTTCTCCGTATCACCAAGAACGCCGCCGGTCCCGTGACTGCGGCTGACATCGAGGGACAGGGCGGCGTCACGATCGTCGATCGCACCCAGCACCTGTTCACGCTACAAGGCGATCGCGAGATCAACGTCGAGCTGTACGTCGGACGCGGTCGAGGCTACGTCGAAGCCGATCAGCACGTCGTCGACAAGACGCTACCAGTAGACGTCGTGCGCATCGATTCGATCTACAATCCCGTTCGCCGCGCCAACTTTGCTGTCGCCGAGACGCGCGTTGGACAGCGCACGGACTACGATCGCCTGACGCTGACCGTCGAGACGAATGGCACCGTGACGCCGGAAGAGGCCGTGAGCTACGCCGCCGCGCTGGCGCAGACGCACTTCCAGTATTTCGCCGGCTTCGGATCCCACGCTTCTGCTCCGCTGACGCCTGGCTCCGACATGCCGGGCGGCGACGCACATCGGCTGGCCGACGTGCTGAAGACACCGATCGAAGATTTCGAGCTCTCGGTTCGCTCCGTGAACTCGCTCAAGAATTCCAACATCCGCACCCTGGGCGATCTGGTCCGCCAGAGCGAGAGCCAGATTCTCCAGGTCAAGAACTTCGGCAAGAAGTCACTGAACGAGATCGCTGACCTGCTCGAGAGAGAGAATCTCAACTTCGGGATGAAGTATGAGGAGACTCCCGATGGCGTCCGCATCACGGATCAGGGCACGCCGGCCAACCGTAACGTCGCCACTGTCGGCGCCGACGACGAAGAGGAAGTCTAAGGATGCGTCACCGCAAAGTTGGGAGACAGCTTCGCCGCACGAGCGAGCAGAAGCTGGCTCTGATGAAAAGCCTGGCAAAGGCGCTCATAGAGCGTGGCGCAATCGAGACCACCGAGGCGAAGGCCAAGGAGCTGCGTCCGTTCGTGGAGAAGCTGATCACAAAGGCGAAGACCGGTACGCTCCACAACCGCCGGCTCGCTGGCACCAAGGTTCCGCACCGCGCGACGGCCGACAAGCTTTTCCAGGAAGTCGGGCCTCGGTTCGCGACGCGGAAGGGCGGCTACACCCGTATTCTCAAAACTGGTCACCGCAAGGGAGATGGCGCCGAGATGGCGCGCATCGAGCTGGTCGGGACCGAGGGTTAATCGATGGCGCAGATCAAGAGAAACCGTTGCTACGTCTGCGACAAGGGCGTCGCTTACGGGAACAACGTCTCGCACGCGAACAACAAGACGCGTCGCACCTGGAAGCCGAACCTTCAGGTCGCGCGGATAGTTATCGAGGGCAAGATCACCAAGATCAAGGTGTGCACTCGTTGCCTCCACGCTGGCAAGATTCAGCGCGCGCCACGGGGTGGGGCCGCTGCGTAACCTGATGATCACTCGTACAGAAAAAGGGAGCCCGTCGGGCTCCCTTTTTCTTGACTGTCAACTGCAACAGAACGGGTCTCAGGCTCCAACTGAACTGAACACGGTGGGGGGTGTCAGTGGCGTAGGTGCCTGGCACCGGGTGCCTACACCCAGACTTCACTACTGGCGTGATAGCGGAGTGAGGTGGTCAGAACACCGCGGTGCCAGGTCCAGGACAGTCACCAGGTGGCTGGCACCTGAGTGCGCTCAGACTGCCAATAGTAAAGTCTGGTCGTGGTAACCCGGCGCCAGGCACCTTTGGTCGCTGGCACCTCCCACCGTGTTCAGTTCAGTTGAAACCTGACGCCTCGTTCAGGTCAGTCGGGAAGAGTGTACCGCAGTTGAACCTGTTCGCTAACTTTGGTCCAGTGACTCGCCGAACTCTGAATGCCCAAACGAACTGACATCCACCGCATCCTTCTGATCGGCTCCGGCCCGATCATCATCGGGCAGGGCGCGGAGTTCGACTATTCAGGCACCCAGGCGGCAAAGGCTCTCCGGGAAGAAGGATTCGAGGTCATCCTCGTCAACTCCAACCCGGCGACGATCATGACCGACCCGGAGATCGCGGATCGGACGTACATCGAGCCGGTGACCCCCGAGTACGTCGAGCTCGTGATCGCGAAGGAACGGCCTGACGCTCTGCTGCCGACAATGGGCGGCCAGACCGCGCTCAACGTCGCGATGAAACTCGCGGAGAACGGCGTGCTCGAGAAGTACGGGGTCGAGCTGATCGGTGCCGACGCCCGCGCGATCGCGATGGCGGAGGACCGAAAGCTGTTCGGCGAAGCGATGCGACGGATTGGCCTGGCGGTTCCGCAGGGCGATACGGCGAACACGCTGGACGAGGCCCTCGAGATCGTCGAGAGGACCGCGTTTCCCGCGATCGTACGCCCGGCCTTCACACTAGGTGGCACCGGCGGAGGGATCGCCTACAACCGGCAGGAGCTCGAGGAGATCGTCCGACGGGGGCTCGATCTCTCTCCCGTCACTCAGGTGCTGATCGAACGGAGCGTCATCGGCTGGAAGGAATTCGAGCTCGAGGTGATGCGTGACGGCGCCGACAACGTGGTGATCGTGTGCTCCATCGAGAACATCGATCCGATGGGTGTTCATACCGGCGACTCGATCACCGTTGCACCAGCGATGACGCTGACGGACCGCGAGTACCAGCTGATGCGAGACGCCGCGGTTGCCGTCATCCGGGAGATCGGCGTCGAGGCGGGGGGATGCAACATTCAGTTTGCCATCAATCCGCGCGACGGCGAGATGCTGGTGATCGAGATGAACCCGCGGGTCTCGCGGTCGTCGGCGCTCGCATCGAAGGCCACCGGATTTCCGATCGCGCGCATCGGTACCAAGCTCGCGGTTGGCTACCGACTCGACGAGATCCCGAACGACATCACTGGAACGACGCCCGCCTCCTTCGAGCCCGTGCTCGACTACGTGGTGGTGAAATGCCCGCGTTTTGCCTTCGAGAAATTCCGCGCCGCCAACCCACGCCTGACGACGCAAATGAAATCCGTCGGTGAGTCGATGGCGATCGGGCGCACGTTCAAGGAAGCGTTCCAGAAGGCGCTCCGCGCTCTCGAGATCGGCCGAGCCGGTTGGGTTACCGCTTCGACCCTGGCGGACGACCGTCTCGAGGCGGACACGCTCGACGCGCTGCGCGGCGCGCTGAGGCAGCCGACGCCGGAGCGCATTTTCCAGGTCAAGCGGGCACTGGAATCCGGACTCGATGCGAACGAAGTCAACGAGCTCACCGGCATCGATTGCTGGTTCCTCTCGCAGCTCGTGGAGCTCATCGACGCCGAGCGGGCGTACGCAAAGCTTCCGGCTGTCGACAACGATGTTCTGCGTCAGATGAAGCGGATGGGATTCTCCGACCGGCAGCTCGGTGATTTGCGCGGCGAATCGGAGCAGGCGGTCCGAGCGAGACGAATCACGCTCGGCATAGTGCCAGCGTACAAGATGGTCGACACCTGCGCGGGCGAATTCCCGTCGGCGACGCCGTATCTGTACAGCAGCTACGACGAGGAGAGCGAAGCGCCGCGGACGGAAAAGCAATCAGTCGTGATTCTTGGCAGCGGACCGAATCGAATTGGTCAGGGCGTCGAATTCGACTACTGCTGTGTGCGCGCTGCACTCGCCCTTCGCGAGCAGGGATACGAGACGATCATGATCAACTCGAATCCCGAGACCGTCTCGACCGATTTCGACATTTCGGACAAGCTCTACTTCGAGCCACTCACTCTCGAGCACGTCCTGGACATTGTCGAGCGCGAACAGCCTCTGGGAGTGATCGTCCAGCTCGGCGGACAAACTCCGCTCAAGCTCACGAACGGGCTGGCAAAGGCCGGCGTGCGGATCCTTGGCACCCAGCCCGACGCGATCGACATTGCCGAGGATCGCCGCCGCTTCGATACGATCGCGCGTCAGCTTGGAATCAAGCAGCCGGAGAACGGAACTGCGACAACGCTCGACGAGGCGGTGGCGGCGGCCCGAAGAATCGGCTACCCGGTGCTGGTGCGTCCCTCGTACGTGCTCGGTGGCCGCGCGATGGAGATCGTGTACGACGAGAAATCTCTCGCCGAGTATTTCGCGCGGGCCGCAGTGGTCTCCGAGGACAAGCCGGTTCTGATCGACCGGTTCCTGGAGGACGCATTCGAGGCCGATGTCGATGCGATCTCGGACGGGCAGCGCGTCGTGATCGGAGGCGTGATGCAGCACATCGAGGACGCCGGCATCCACTCGGGTGATTCGGCGTGCGTCCTTCCTCCGTATCTGATCGACGAAGAACACATCGAGGAGATGCGCCAGCACACCGTCGCGCTCGCCAAGGCATTGAAGGTCGTCGGGTTGATCAACGTCCAGTACGCCCTCAAGGAGGGACAGGTCTACGTGCTCGAGGTAAATCCGCGCGGCAGCCGAACTGTTCCCTTCGTCTCGAAGGCGATTGGTGTTCCGCTCGCGTCCATCGCGGCGCGCGTAATGCTCGGAGAGACGCTGGACGATATCGGGTTCACCGAGGAAGTCGCGCCTACCTACATCTCGGTGAAGGAAGCCGTGTTCCCGTTCAACAAGTTCCGGGAGTTCGATCCGATCCTTGGTCCCGAGATGAGATCGACGGGAGAAGTGATGGGCATCTCCGACTCGTTCGGAAGCGCGTTCGGTAAGGCGCAGCTGGCGGCTGACAACGTGCTCCCCAGCGAAGGCGCGATCTTCATCACCGTCAACAATTCGGACAAGAATTCTGTGACGCCGATCGCGAGGCGATTCCAGGAGATGGGGTTCAAGCTCTTCGCCACGAGTGGAACGGCGAAGCATCTGCGCGGCCGTGGAATTCCGGTGGACACCGTCCTCAAGCTCCATGAGGGCCGGCCGAACGGGATGGACATGATGCTCAACGGCGATATCCAGCTGCTCATCAACACCCCGCTCGGGAAGGAATCTCAGCGGGATGATTACTCCATGCGCCAGGCTGCGATCGCGAACCGGGTTGCGTACACGACGACGTTGTCTGCCGCGAGCGCGGCCTGTGATGCAATTCTCTCCCTCCGGTCGAGGTCGCCGTCGGTTCTTTCGCTGCAGGAGTGGCACGCCAGAATCCTGAGGGAAGCCGGCGTCTGATGGCAAAGCCTTTCATTCACGAGTCCGCCTACGTGGACGACGGCGCGCAGATTGGCGCCGACACAAAAGTCTGGCACTTCTGCCACGTGCTCGGTGGTGCGGTGATCGGAGAGCGCTGTTCGCTCGGCCAGAACGTCGTGGTGATGAACGGCGTGAGGATCGGAAACAACGTCAAGATTCAGAACAACGTCTCGGTGTACGAGGGCGTGGAGCTGTCCGACGACGTGTTCTGCGGGCCGTCGATCGTTTTCACCAACGTCATCAATCCACGCAGTCACGTGTCGCGCAAGAACGAATACAAAAAGACACCTGTCGGACGTGGTGCGACGATCGGCGCGAATGCGACGATAATCTGCGGTGTGACGCTGGGCGAATACGCTTTTGTGGGCGCCGGAAGCGTTATCACGCGCGACGTTCCCGCTTACGCGTTGATGGCGGGAGTTCCCGCGCGCAGGATTGGCTGGATGTGCCAGTGTGGCGAGCGGTTGCCCGACAATAACCCAACAAGCTGCAAGGTGTGCGGCACCAAATATCGGCTCGATGGCGAGGAGCTGAGGAGAATTGCGTAATTGAGCTCCGAGAAATCGTTCAGGGTTGCGCTCACAGGGTGTGGCCGCATCAGCAAGAACCACTTCGAGGCGATCGACCAGATCGACGGGCTCGAGCTCGTCGCCGTTTCGGACACCGACGCGGATCGCGCGAAGCAGGCGGGAACGGAATGGAACGTTCCTCACTTCACGTCGTACGAGCGAATGCTGGCGGAGACCAGGGCGGACGTGGTGACGATTGCCACACCTTCCGGGCTGCATGCGGAACAGGGAGTAGCGGCCGCACAAGCCGGAAAGCACGTCGTGATGGAAAAGCCAATGGCGATCTCCCTTACCGGAGCGGACGCACTGGTTCACGCGTGTGACAAGGCCGGGGTTCAGCTGTTCGTGGTGAAGCAGAATAGGCTGAATCCGCCGATTCAATTGTTGAGGCGGGCTGTCGATCGCAATCGTTTTGGCCGCATCTACATGGCAAACTGCACCGTGCACTGGGCGCGTCCACAGGAGTACTACGATCAGGCTCCGTGGCGGGGCACCTGGGAATTCGACGGCGGCGCCTTCATGAATCAGGCATCGCACTACGTCGATCTCGTTCAGTGGTTGATGGGACCTGTCGAAAGCGTGATGGCGAAGACTGCGACCCTCGCCAGACGCATTGAGACCGAGGACTCCGGGATCGCAATTCTCAAATTTCGCTCGGGCGCGCTCGGAACGATCGAAGTCACCATGCTTGCGTATCCACGAAATCTGGAGGGCTCGATCACTATTCTCGGGGAAAAGGGATCCGCCAAAATTGGCGGAACGGCGGTGAACAAGATCGAGCACTGGGAATTCGCAGACTACGATGATGACGACAAGCTCGTGGAGGGCGCGAACACCAATCCTCCCAACGTCTACGGGCTCGGGCACCAGGGCTACTACAGAAATGTCCTTGCGGTGCTGAGGGGGGAGGCCAAGCCTGACACCGACGGTCGAGCGGGGCGGAAGTCCCTGGAGTTGATTCTTGGGATCTATGAATCGGCCAAGACTGGGCGCGAAGTTCCGCTGCCCCTCAGGGCCCAGGTATGAGCCCGACGCGTGTATCTTTAAAGGCTCTGTCGGCTCCGATTTCCTACTGAGACAAATGTCCGTACCACTTCTCGATCTGAAAGCACAACACGCCACGATCCGCGACTCGGTCGTGAATGCAATGATGAAGGTCGTCGACGACCAGGCATTCATTCTTGGCGAGCCCGTCGAGCGCCTCGAGCGCGAAGTCGCCAGGCTCTCGCAGACGGCCCACGCAATCGGCTGCGCCAACGGAACGGATGCACTTCTCCTCGCGCTTCGCGCGCTCGACGTCGGTCGTGGCGACGAAGTGCTGACGACGCCATTCACGTTCTTCGCGACAGCCGGCGCCGTTCACAACGTGGGGGCGCGACCTGTATTCGCGGACATCGATCCCGACACGTTCAATCTTTCCGGCGATACGATTGCGGCGGCCGTCAAGCCGTCGACGCGGGCGATCATCGCGGTGGATCTGTTCGGCCAGATGGCGCCGATCGAAGCGATCATGGATGCTGCAGGCGATGTCCCAGTGATCGAGGATGCCGCGCAGTCGATCGGCGCGCGCCGGAAGGTCAACGATAAGTGGGTTATGGCCGGTGAGGCAGCTACGATCGGCACGTTCAGCTTCTTCCCGTCGAAGAATCTCGGTGGCTACGGCGACGGCGGGATGATGGTGACGCAGAGCGACGATCTCGCGACACGTCTGCGCAGGCTACGCACACACGGTGGCCTGAAGACGTACTACCACGAAGAAGTCGGGTACAACAGCAGGCTCGACGCGCTGCAGGCGGCGGTGCTCTCGGCCAAGCTTCCGATGCTGGCGTCGTGGAGCGCGGCAAGGCGGAAGAACGCCGCGTACTACAATGCCGCGTTTGCCGACGTGGAAGGGGTGCGAACGCCGACGATCGATCCGGCGAACGAGTCCATCTACAATCAGTACACGCTTCGCGTTGCGCGCAGAGAGGATCTGCAGGCGCATCTCAAGGCGAAGGAAATCGGATCGGCGATTTATTACCCGCTCTCGCTTCATCTGCAGCCGTGTTTCGAGTACCTCGGCTGCAAGCGCGGCGCGTATCCGGAGAGCGAGAAGGCGACAAGGGAAGTCATATCGCTCCCCGTCTATCCAGAGCTGCAACAGTCACAGCTCGATGAAGTAATCGAAGCCGTACGCGGTTTTTACGGCCGCTGACAACCACCTCCACAGAGAGTCCATGGCGGGATTAAAGGATCAGCTCCTCGCAAAAATAGACAAACGGACCGCCTGCGTTGGCGTGGTCGGTCTCGGTTACGTTGGACTCCCGCTTGCGCTGGAGTTCGCGCGGGCCGGCTTCAAGGTGATCGGCTACGATGTGAGTGAGCGCGTCGTGAAGGCGTTGATGGCCGGCAAGTCGCACATCCAGGATGTCCCCAGCGACGAAGTGGCGCGACTGGTGAAGGCCGGGAAATTCGAGGCTACGGCCGACGAGTCGAGGATGCACGACATGGACGCGATCTCGATCGCCGTCCCCACTCCACTCGCCAAGACACGCGACCCCGACATGGGATTCGTGATCGCGGCAGCGGATGCAATCGGGCGCAATTGCCGGCCCGGCGTCGTGGTGATTCTGGAGAGCACGACTTATCCCGGTACGACGCGGGAATTGATGCAGCCCAAGCTCGAGCAGGCCGGACTTACGGTCGGAGAGGACGTCTTCCTGGCATTCAGCCCCGAGCGCGTCGATCCCGGCAACCCAATCTGGAATACGAAGAACACTCCGAAGATCGTCGGCGGAATAACGTCGGCCTGCACCGAGATCGCGTCCGCCCTCTACGCCACATGTCTCGATACGATCGTTCCGGTGTCCAGTCCGGAGACGGCGGAGCTGGTGAAGCTCCTCGAGAACACGTTCCGGTCGGTCAATATCGGACTCGTGAACGAGATGGCGATCGTGTGCGACAAGCTCGGCGTGAATATCTGGGAGGTAATCGACGCCGCTGCGACGAAGCCGTTCGGTTTCATGAAGTTCACGCCCGGGCCCGGCATCGGCGGCCACTGCATCCCGCTCGATCCGCACTACCTCGCCTGGAAGATGAGAACTCTGAACTACAAGACGCGATTCATCGACCTGGCCGGCGAGATCAACAGCGAGATGCCGGCGGTAGTGGTGCGGAAAGTCGCGCAGGCGCTCAACGAAGAGAAGAAGGCGGTCAATGGAAGCCGAGTGCTGGTGCTGGGCGTCGCGTACAAGAAGGATATAGATGACGTGCGGGAGAGCCCAGCGCTCGATGTCATCCGGCTCCTCGAGGCGCAGGGCGCGGATGTGATGTATCACGATCCCTACGTGCCGAAATTCAGCGAGGAGGGGCACGACCACGCGAGCGTTGCTCTCACCGATGAGGAGATCGAGCGCGCCGACGCCGTCGTGATCGTCACCGACCATTCGTCTGTCGACTATCAGCGGGTCGTTGATCTCGCGGGAGTCGTCGTCGATACGCGCAACGTGACTGCGAAGCTCACGAAGGGTAAGGGCAGGATCGTGTCGCTCGCATCGGCTGCATCCTACGCAACTGCCTAACTCGATCAGCTCGTGAACATCTCAGTAATTGGCACCGGCTACGTCGGACTCGTCGTAGGCGCTTGTCTCGCCGAAACAGGCAACACCGTTAGCTGCGCCGACATCGATAAGGATAAGATCGAACGGCTCCGGAAAAACGACATCCCGATCTACGAGCCAGGCCTGGAGCCGCTCGTCGAGCGGAATCAGAAGGAACAGCGGCTTTCATTCACGACAGATCTGCCTGAGGCGATCGGGGCAGCGGATGTCATCTTTATCGCCGTCGGAACGCCGCCGGGCGAGGACGGAGCGGCCGATCTCAAGTACGTGCTGCAGGTGGCGGAGCTGATCGGTAAGCACATGACGAGAGAGATCGTGGTCGTCACGAAATCGACGGTGCCGGTGGGCAGCGCCGCGAAAGTCGAAAAGGCCGTCGCGCGGGAAGCGAAGTTTCCCTTTCACGTCTGCAGCAATCCGGAGTTCCTCAAGGAAGGCGATGCCGTCGAGGATTTCATGCGGCCCGATCGTGTGGTCCTGGGCGTCGAGTCAGCCCGTGCGCGCAAGGTGATGACGGATCTCTACGCTCCGTTCGTGCGGACCGGAAAACCCGTTCTCCTGATGGACATTTCGTCGGCTGAAATGACGAAGTACGCCGCGAACGGAATGCTGGCGACGCGCATCTCGTTCATGAATGAGATCGCGAACCTCTGCGACAAGGTGGGTGCGAACGTCGACTTCGTGAGGCGCGGAATCGGAAGCGATGCCCGCATCGGTCAGTCGTTTCTGTTTCCCGGTCCGGGATACGGCGGGTCGTGCTTTCCGAAGGACGTGAAGGCTCTGGTAAGGATGGGCGCAGAGTCCGGCGTGCCGCTCGATGTGCTTGCCGCCGTCGAATCCGCCAACGAACGTCAGAAGACCGTTCTCCTGACGAAAATCTACGGTGCTCTCGGGAAGGAGCTGGCCGGGCGCCGGGTCGCCGTATGGGGGCTCGCCTTCAAGGCGGGAACGGATGATATGCGTGAGGCGCCTGCGCTGACGCTCATCGAGGCGCTGCTGGCCGAGGGCGTGTCCGTGTGCGCTCACGATCCTGCGGCTCTCGACCACGCGCGGAGTTTGCTCGGCAACCGAATAGATTATGCAGAGACTAATTATGAGGCGCTCGCAGGCGCGGACGCGTTGGTCGTAGTGACGGACTGGAACGAGTACCGCCATCCGGATTTCGAGCGGGTAAAGCGCACGCTCAAGCAGCCGGTCATCGTCGATGGCCGAAATCTTTACGACGTCGAGAAGATGCGGGAGCTGGGCGTGCGATACCATTCCATCGGACGCCCATCCGCGTGAACATGCTCGCCGGCAGAGGGTAATACCATTCGGATGTTGAGATTCAGACCCCTATTGCTGGCTCTGCTGCTCGCGGCACCGCTAGCGTGCACGCCCCCTTTCGATCCCAAGATTTATCCGAATACCGACAAGCTCTACCAGGTAGCGATGGCAGAGTTTAAAGCGCGTCGGTACGATAACGCGGCCAAGGCTTTCGAGAAGCTCACGCTCGATTTGCCCGCCCGCGATCCGCGCCTGCCGCTGGCGTTCTTCTACCTGGCGCAATCGCAGAACAAGCAGGGAGAGAATTTGCTCGCCGCCGGGACGTACAACCGGCTGATCGACGCCTTCCCGCAGGATACCCTTGTAGAT
>DATCPG010000163.1:0-3352 GCA_036570225.1 Gemmatimonadaceae bacterium
ATCATCACCTGTTGATGTCGGACGTCGCTGTGCGACGCGCCCAGCAGAACTGGGAAGACACCGCGGTGATTCCCGCCTACACCCGACTCGTGATTGACGAGGCGCATCACCTGGAAGACGCAGCCGCGGCGCACCTCGGCACATCGGTCAGCCGGCGCGGTCTTCAGCAGCTGTTCTCCCGTCTCACTCGACATGGCGCCGGTACGCGCGTCGGTCGCGGACTGTTGCACGCGCTGGAAGCCAGACTCGTTGCGTCGCCCGATCTGCTCAACACAGCCAGCCTGGACATCGTACGAAAGAGCTTGCTGCCAAGCGTGGATGCGGCGCTGGAGAAAGGGACGTTTCTCTTCGATCTTCTGCATACCTATCTGCAGATGCGCGGAGAGCTGGTTCAGCGCCTCACGTCCGATTTTTCGCAGGACCCGATCTGGAGCGCGGGACTGGCCGCGGCCCTCACCGACCTGCTCGCCGAGATCACTGCGCTCAAGTCCGGGCTCGAGATGGTCCGTAGCCGCATGGAAGGCGCGAAAAAGCCCGACGAGGCGGTGATGCCTCTCATCGGTGAAATGGCGGCGGTGGGCCGGCGACTGGAGGGAGCTGCGCTTGCGCTCGAGAGCACCTTGCGTCCGCCGGCGGGCGAGCCGATGGTGAGGTGGGTGGAGCAGCGCGGGCGCGATGGGAACGTCGCTGTCATGTCGGTGCCGCTCGATCTCGCGCCCATTCTCCGCGAGGACCTCTTCAAGAAAGTCGAGACGACGATACTGACGAGCGCGACTCTGACGAGCGATGCTCGATTCGATTTCCTTTCGCGCCGGCTGGGACTTGATTCGAAGGACACGAACTTAGTGACAGAGATATTTCCTTCGCCGTTCGAGTATCCCACCCACGCGCTGTTCATGGTGCCGACGGACGCGCCCGCGCCGAACGTCGACTCTGCCGGGCACATGCAGGCCGTCGTGCGAAGCATCATCGACGTTACGGGTGCGGCCGACGGGGGCGTGTTCGCGCTATTTACGAGTCACCGCGACGTGAGAGCGGCGGCGAACGAGCTTCGCGCGCGAGGAGTCGAGCGCTCTCGACCGCTGTACGTTCATGGCGAGGACACGCGCGACAATCTTCTCAGGCAATTTCGGGAGTCAGGCCGCGCGGTGCTTCTTGGCACGGCATCGTTCTGGGAAGGTGTCGACGTGCCGGGTCGGGCGCTTCAGGGATTAATCATTGCTCGCCTCCCGTTTCGTGTGCCCACAGAGCCGGTGACCGCCGCGCACTGCGAAGCGATCGTCGAGCGCGGCGGTGACGCGTTCGCTGAGTACATGGTGCCGCACGCGGCGCTGCGCCTGAAGCAGGGTTTCGGAAGACTCATCCGCACGGCGACCGATCGCGGCGTTATTGTGCTTGTAGATCCTCGCGCAGTGAACAAGAGTTATGGCAGAGCGCTGCTGCGCGATTTGCCACCCGCCCGCAGAGTGTTCGGGCCATGGAAAACGATTGTAAAGCAACTGCAGGACTTCTACTCGTGACTAAGAGCTGAGATGCCCACCAGGAAATACCGCCCGGGAAAAATCGTCTGCGTTGGCCGCAACTACCGCGAGCACGCAAAGGAGCTGGGGAACGAGGTTCCGAAGGAGCCTTTGATCTTTCTCAAGCCGCCATCGAGCGTGGTTTGGGAGAACGACGCCATCAGGCTGCCGGGGGCGTCGTCAAAGGTCGAGCACGAAGGGGAAATCGGGGTTGTGGTAGGGAAGACGCTGTCCTGGGTGTCTGAGCTGGATGCGGCTCGGGGAATCAGGGGAATCATCGCGGTGAACGATGTTACCGCCAGAGACCTCCAGAAGAGCGACGGACAGTGGACTAGAGCGAAGGGTTTTGATACCTTTTGTCCTCTGGGAGAGGAGTCGTCAAAGCTTCCGGACCTCGACAGCCTGAGCGTCGTCACGCGAGTGAACGGCGTCGAGCGGCAGAGGGGGAAAAGCAGCGAGATGGTTTTCTCGATCCCATCCCTCCTCGCCTACATCTCGCGCATAATGACATTGGAGCCCGGAGACCTCGTCGCAACCGGCACGCCCGCAGGCGTCGGTCCCCTGAACGCGGGCGACGTCGTCGAAGTGGAAATTCCAGGTGTCAGCCGCGTGACAAACCCCGTACAAGAGAGCCGATAGTGCCACCCTACACAGATCGTCTGCTCAGCCTGCCGGAGTACCCGCTTTCCGGAATCCCCGAGAAGAAGCGCGATCTCATCGCGCGCGGAGTCGACGTCATCGACCTGGGCGCCGGCGATGCTGACCTGTCGCCGCCACCGGCCGTGATCGAACGACTTGCTGCAGCCGCGCGTATTCCTACCATGAGCCGGTACGGATTCGCATTGGGCCTCGTCGAGTACCGCGAGGCTGTAGCGCGCTTCATGAAGCGGAGATTCAATCAGGATTTCAATCCGCTCAAGGAGATCATCCCGCTCATCGGTTCCAAGGAGGGAATCTCCCACCTGGCATTCGCGTACACCACGCGGGGCGACTACACGATCCTCCCCGAGCCGGGTTACAACTCGTATGTGGGTGGCACTCTGCTGGCTGAAGCGACGCCCTACAAGTACCCACTCCGGCCCGACAACGGATTTCTGATCGATCTGGACGAGGTACCCGCTGACGTCCTGAAAAAGACGAAAATCCTGTACCTCAACTACCCAAACAATCCGACCTCTGCGGTCGCCCCGAAGGAGTATCTCCAGGACATCGTTCGGCGCTGCAAGGAACTGGATATCCTGCTGGTGTATGACAATGCCTATTCCGAGCTCGCCTACGATGGATACGTGCCGCCCAGCATCTTCGAGATCGAAGGCGCGCGGGACGTTGCGATCGAGTTCCACTCCATGTCCAAGACATACAACATGACGGGGTGGCGTTGCGGATGGGCGTGCGGCAAGCAGGAGTTCGTTGCAGGGCTGGCGAAGGTGAAGTCATTCATCGATACGGGGACATTCATGGGAATTCAGGCAGCCGCGGCGACAGCGCTGGACGAATGCGCCGACTGGATCCCGTCGAACGTGGCGGAGTTCAAGAGACGCCGCGATGCGGCCGCCGATTCGTTCAGCGAAGCCGGGTTCCCGGTAGCCAGGCCCAAGGCGACGATGTACATCTGGTGCCCGCTGCCCAGGAATATCCCGAGCGCGGTATTCGGTGAGCGACTCCTCCAGGACGAGGGCGTCATCGTTCTGCCCGGCTCCGCGTTTGGACCGGGCGGTGAGGGATTCTTCCGCGTCTCGTTCATCGTGTCGCCAGAAAGACTCCGCGAAGCTGCTACCCGCGCTGGTCGAGTGTTGAAGAAGCTCGTAGCGCAGACAGGCACGGATGACGCG
>DATCPG010000164.1:0-21622 GCA_036570225.1 Gemmatimonadaceae bacterium
GGGATCGTCGACAATCGAGAACGCCCAGCCGATGCTGGCCAGGTTCCGCGACGGACACATTGGGCTCGCCCACAATGGGAACCTGACCAACGCGTCGGAGCTGCGACGTGATCTCGAGTCTGGCGGCTCGATATTCACCTCGACGATGGACTCAGAGGTTTTGGTCCATCGCATCGCGCGCTCACCCTCAGAGAAGCCGGAGGACAGGCTCGCCGATGCCTTGACCGGTGTCGACGGCGCTTACTGCCTCGTGGTCGCGATCGGAGACACTTTGCTCGCGGCGCGCGATCCCCGGGGTTGGCGGCCGCTGGTGATGGGAAAGCTCGGGACGGCCACCGTCTTCGCATCGGAGACGTGCGCCCTGGATCTGTTGGGTGCAACGATCGAGCGAGAAGTAAAACGTGGGGAGATTATCGCCGTCGACAGGACCGGCGTGCGATCGAGCTTTCCGCTCGCCCCTATGGAGTCACGGAAATGCGTCTTCGAGTACGTCTATTTCTCGCGACCTGACAGCCAGGTTTTTGGCGGGTCGGTTGATCGCGCGCGCAGGGCGCTCGGGCGACGCCTCGCGAAGGACTTCCCGGCGCCATCGGCTGACTTCGTGTTCAGCGTGCCCGATTCCTCGAACTCGGCTGCGCTCGGCTTCGCCGAAGAGTCGGGGCTTCCGCTCGAGCTCGCGTTGATTCGCAATCATTACGTTGGTCGGACATTCATCCAGCCGACACAGGCCGGACGCGATGCGAAGGTAAAAGTGAAGTACAACGCCGTCCGCGAAGTGCTGAAGGGAAAGAGCGTGGTAATGGTCGACGATTCGATCGTGCGGGGCACTACGACTCGCGGACTCGTGAGCATGGTGCGAGCCGCTGGGGCGCGAGAGGTGCATCTGCGTGTCAGCTCGTCGCCGGTGACCGGACCGTGCTATTACGGAATCGACACGCCGAATCGCGAGGAGCTCATCGCCGCGAACATGACGATCGACGAGATCACGCAGCAGGTGGGCGCCGACACGCTTGGATACCTGACCCTGGACGGGATGCTGGAGTCCGTTCCCGGCGGGCCCGACGGGTTCTGTCACGCCTGCTTCTCAGGCGACTATCCCACTCCACCCCCTGCCGACTCGGACAAGCTCCGATTCGGCTGCGGCTGCTGACCCCGATGGCGCAGTCGGTTTTTTTCTTCGGCGATGGAAAAGCCGAGGGGACGCGCGACATGACCGACGTCCTCGGCGGCAAGGGCGCCAACCTCGCCGAAATGACGAATCTCGGCGTTCCTGTTCCGCACGGATTTACGATCGCGTGCAGCGAATGCATCGAATACCTGAAGACAGGAAAGTATTCGGACAAGCTGCGCGCCGAAGTGGAAGGCAATGTCTCCCGACTCGAGGAAGCGACCGGCAAGAAGCTCGGGGATCCCCGGACTCCACTTCTCGTTTCCGTCCGATCGGGCGCTCCGGTTTCCATGCCCGGGATGATGGAGACGATCCTGAATCTTGGCCTCAACGACCGCACCGTGGTCGGCCTGGCGAGCCAAAGCGCGAACGCGCGCTTCGCCTACGACTCCTATCGCCGGTTTATCCAGATGTACTCGGACGTGGTGCTTGGAGTCCCTGCCCACGACTTCGAGCATCTGCTCAAGGCGAAGCGCATGACCGCCGGCGCGGCGTCCGACGCTGATCTTGGCGAAAGCGATCTCAGAAATCTGGTGGAGGAGTACAGGGCCCTTGTGAGAAATCGCACTGGCTCGGACTTCCCTCGCGACCCCGTCGTCCAGCTATGGGGAGCGATCGAAGCCGTCTGGAAATCGTGGACCCTCAAGAAAGCAAAGGACTATCGGCGGGTGCACGGCATCTCCGAGGACCTCGGCACGGCTGTGAGCATCGTGTCGATGGTGTTCGGCAACCTCGGCGAAGATTCGGGCACTGGTGTCGCGTTCACGCGAAATCCGTCGACCGGTGAGAGACGTTTTTACGGCGAGTTTCTCGTCAACGCCCAGGGAGAAGACGTCGTCGCGGGGACCAGGACTCCGCTCAACATCGACGACATGGCCGAGCGGCTCCCGGTCGCTTACAAGGATCTCATCGACACACAGGAGCGGTTGGAGAACCATTACCGCGACATGCAGGACGTCGAGTTCACAGTCGAGCGCGGCAAGCTCTATTTTCTGCAGACGCGTAACGGAAAGCGGACCGCCGCCGCTGCTGTGCGCATCGCGCGAGATATGGTGAACGAGGGTCTCATCGACCGCCTCGAAGCAGTCAAGCGCGTTCCTGCCGCGCACCTCGATCAACTGCTCCACCCGATCATCGATCCATCGATTCGTGCGACGCCGTTGTGCACGGGACTTCCGGCCAGCCCGGGCGCCGCAAGCGGGAGAGCCGTCTTCGATCCCGACACGGCCGAGCAGCGCTCGCTCGCCGGTGAAAGCGTGATTCTGGTGCGCGACGAAACTACGCCCGAAGATTTTCACGGGATTGTTGCGGCGCGCGCTGTTCTAACCGCGCGCGGAGGGATGACTAGCCACGCAGCAGTCGTTGCGCGCGGGATGGGCAAGTGCGCCGTCGTCGGCTGCAAGGACATTCACGTAGATCTCGAGCGGCGCAGCTTCAGCGTCGACGGGAAGAACATCGCGGAGGGAGACTGGCTGACGCTCGACGGCGCGACAGGACGTGTATTCGCCGGCGACCTCTCGACGATTCCGAGCGAAGTCGTCCGCGTGACCAGCGGCGCGCTCGCTGCATCACAGGCCCCGCTGTATCAATCATATGCGGAGCTGCTCGGCTGGGCCGACGAAGTGCGAAAGCTTCGCGTGCGCGCCAACGCGGACACTCCGCGCGACGCGCGGATCGCACGGAGCTTCGGCGCCGAAGGCATCGGTCTTTGCCGGACGGAGCACATGTTCTTCGAGGGCGACCGCATAACGGCGATGCGCGAGATGATCGTCGCGCGGGAAGAGGGCGGCCGACGTCGTGCGCTCAACAAGCTGCTGCCAATGCAGCGCACGGACTTCGAGGGAATCTTCGAGGCGATGGATGGCTTGCCGGTGACTATCCGTCTGCTCGATCCCCCACTGCACGAGTTTCTCCCTCATGGTGGTGAGGAGAGCAAGCTTCTGGCGCGGACGCTCGATATCCCCCGCGCGGACCTGAATCGCATAATTGAATCGCTCCGCGAAACAAATCCGATGCTGGGACACCGTGGATGCCGATTGGGGATTTCTTACCCGGAGATTACAGAGATGCAGGCCAGGGCCATCCTGGAAGCCGCCGTACGCGCAATGCGCCGCGGAATCAGGGTAAGACCCGAGATCATGATCCCGCTCGTCTCCACTGTGAAGGAGTTCGAGCACCAGCGCGCTCTGATCGAGGACGTCGCTGCGCGCGTGCTCGGCGGCATGGGAGAGAAAATCTCGTACCTGATCGGCACGATGATCGAGCTGCCCAGGGCCGCGCTCACCGCGGCGGAGATTGCGCGTTCGGCCGAATTCTTTTCTTTCGGAACAAATGACCTCACGCAGACCACAATGGGCCTGAGTCGGGACGATGCGGGCCGCTTCCTTCCTTCTTACATAGATAGAGGTATTTTTGCAGATGATCCTTTTCAGGTTCTTGACACCGAGGGGGTAGGAAGGCTCGTAGGGATAGCCGTCACGGAAGGGCGCCGAGTGCGTCCTGACATCAAACTGGGAATTTGCGGGGAGCACGGCGGCGAGCCGCGCTCCATTGCTTTTTGTCACTCGCTGGGGCTCGATTATGTGTCATGCTCACCTTTCAGAGTACCAATCGCGCGGTTAGCCGCAGCCCATGCCGCTCTTGAAGCGTAAACTCGGCCACGCGCGCCGACTGGAGCTGATGCCGGCCGGATCGCTGCCGATGGCTGGCGTGCGCGCCGCGCGTCCGCTCAGAATCGCGCTGGTCACCGAGTATTACTACCCACACCTGGGCGGCATCTGCGAGCACGTCCACTTCTTCGCGCGCGAAGCGCGGCGATACGGACATCAGGTGGACATCATTACGTCCAACATTCCGGGCGCTCGATACGAACCCCACGTCGTTCGCATCGGGAAGAGCCAGCCGATTTACGCGAACGGGTCGCAGGCGCGATTTACCTGGGGGTGGGAGCTGCGCAAGGATCTGAAGCGCGTGTTCAGTCTCGGGCAGTACGACATCATCCACGTGCATTCGCCACTGAGTCCTGTTCTACCGGTGCTGGCGATCGAGGAAGCGAACTGCCCGGTTGTCGGCACGTTCCACACTTACTTCGATCGCTCCCTGGGCTACGCGATAGGCAAGCGATACTTCCAGAAGCGACTCGATCAGCTCCACGCGGCGATCGCCGTCTCGCACTCCACGACGATCGCGCTCAATCGATACTTCGAGGCCAATTGGACGATCGTTCCCAATGGAATCGATACCGACGTCTTCAACCCGCACGTTCCCCGCCCGGCCGCTCTTCGCACCGATGTTCCCGTAATTCTCTTCCTCGGAAGATTCGACCCGCGAAACGGCCTCACCACCCTCATAGAATCCTTCAAGAAAGTCCGCGGCAGAAACCGTGAGGCCCAGCTCGTGGTTGTCGGAGACGGCCCACTTCGGAAACACTACTATCGCGCCGCTGGTGGAGATCCCGACATCACCTTCGTCGGATCTGTATTGGGCGATCGGCCCGGTTACTACGCACACAGCGCGATGTACGCATGCCCCACAACAAAAGCATCATTCGGTATCACGCTTCTCGAATCGATGGCCTGTGAGACGCCGGTCGTGTGCTCGGACATCTACGGCTTCCGCGACGTGGTCAAGCACGAGCGCGAGGCACTAATGGTGCAAAGTGGAAACATCGATGATCTCTCCGATGCGCTTGTGAGACTTCTGGATGACGAGACGCTTCGTGCACGGCTCGGAAAGCGAGGCCGGCAGGAAGCCGAGCAATACTCCTGGGCCAAAGTCACCGAAACCGTACTCGACATCTATACCGCTGTACTGCGCCGGAACACGCACGAATGATCGCGTTCGCCGCTCTTGGAGTCTCGGTAATCGGCGGAGCCGCACACGGCGCGTTTCACCGCAACAGTCCGATCTTCGGTCGTGCGCTCGGAAAGATCGAGAGCGACCGAAAGGTTGTCGCCCTCACTTTCGACGACGGTCCCAACCCCGACGCGACCCCGCTGATTCTGGACACGCTCGCGGCAAAAGGCGTTCGCGCGACTTTCTTCATTCTGGGCAGCCACGCTGAGCGCTGGCCGGAGCTCGTGAGAAGGATCTCCCAGGAAGGTCATCAGCTGGGCAATCACGGCTACTTCCACCGTAAGCTTCACTTCAAAAGTCCGTTCTACGTCAGCCGCGACATCCGGCTTGGCCTGCGCGCGATCAAACGTGCGGGCGCTCCGGCCCCGAAGTATTTTCGCGCGCCGCACGGCTTTCGCAGCCCATGGACGAGCTCGATCGCGAATTCCTACGGCGAGCGCACCGTTGGCTGGTCACTCGGCGTCTGGGATAGCGATCGGCCCGGCGTCGATGAGATCGTGAAGCGCACGCTGGAAGGCGTAGAGCCGGGATCGATTGTGCTGTTGCACGACGGCGACGGTTACAATCCGGATGGCGATCGGATGCAGACGGCTGGAGCGTTACCGCACATCATCGACAGGCTCAAAGAAATGGGCTACGAGTTCGCGACTCTGCCGACTGAATGAGCCCGAAGCTGAAGAAGGGAATTCGCTGGGCGCTCTCCGCCGCGATTCTCGTCTTCCTCATTCTTTTCGCCCGCACAATAAACTGGCACGCAGCGTGGAGCTCGATGCGCCACGCATCGCTTCCGCTCCTGGCGGCGGCGATCGGCGTCAACATTCTCTCGGTTCTGATCAAGGGTGTGCGCTGGTGGCTCTTCCTCCGCCCGATCGGAATCACGTCGCTCCCCCTTGCGATCCGCGCGACCATCGCCGGAGCGGGTTTGAACAATGTTCTCGTCGCCAGCGGTGGCGACGCTGCGCGCGTCGTGTTCGTGTCGCGAGTGAGCGGCGTGTCAAGCTCAACGGTGCTCGCATCGATGGCGCTGGAGAAACTCTTCGATCCGATCGGGTTCGTGATGCTCTTGGTGTTCGGAGTGATCGCCTTCCAGCTCCCGCCCCAGTTTGAGCGATGGAAAGTGCCGGCGGAGATTCTGCTCGTCGTCATAGTCCTGTTGCTGGCATTCTTCGTTTACGCCACCAGGCACATCAAACCGGAGCACGTGCCAGAGCGGCGCGCCAAGCCACGCACCGTGTGGGGAAAGGTTCGCGCGTATTTCACCAGCTTCGGCCAGACGGCGGGCCGTCTCGCGACGGGACCTCGCTTCGTCGCCGCAATGCTGCTTTCACTCGCGGCGTGGGCGTGTCAGCTCTGGACATTCGAGTTGGCGGCTGCAGCCGCGCACGTATCAATCCCGCTCGCGGGAAGCCTCGCCTGCCTGCTCGGCATCAACGTCGGGCTGATCATCCGGGCAACTCCCGGGAACGTCGGCTTTTTCCAGTTCGTCTACGCCTTGATGGCGGGCCAGTTCGGGGTCTCGCGGAATGACGCAATCGCGGTCTCCCTGCTTATTCAGACCATCCAGATTCTGCCGCTAACCGTGCTGGGGATCGCGCTCGCGCCGGAGTTCATCTTCCGCAGAGGAAAGAAGGACAAGGAGACGGAGGCGGTGGCGAAAACGATCGAGAAGGAGAAAGAGCTGCACGTCGGGCCGCTTTCTACAGCGGAAGAGGTTCTGCAGCGCGCGACCAGGGCCGGAATCGCTCCCCCGCCCAAGAAACCCTAGCGACTGGCCAAGCGGCGCTCTCGGGCGCCTTTCAGGAAGGCGATGAATTCCGCGGGATCTCGACTAAGGCCACTGAATGTCGCGCGCACCTTTCCATCCGGCGCCATCACTGCGTAAAGCGGAAGCGCAACGGTTCCGAAGGTCTTCTCCTGAAACGCCTGCTGGCGCTCGTAGATCTCGCCGTCACCATCGGTGTAAAGACGAGAGAGAACGAATTGCCCCAGCTCCGCGCTGACATCAGGACGGCTGAAGATGTTCGCTTCCATCCAGCGGCAGTTGGTGCAGGTATATCCGGTGAAGTCGACGAACAGGAGCTTACTGCTCGCACTCGCGCTGGCGACCGCTGCAGGGTAATCGTTGAGTATCCAGACTGGAGCTCCGTGAGCGGCGGATGTTGACCGATCTTGCGGAACCACCGCACTTGGAGGGAGAAAGGCTTCTATTTCGCGGAGGCGATGCATCTCGTTCAATCCCGACGCGAGCCATGCCGCCAGAAGGAGTGCGGCTGCGATCCCTACGAGACTCTCCAGGCCAAGCTCACGTCTTTGAATTCGCCCGCGCGCTTCCCTTGCCAGATACGCAGCGCCGGCCAGCGCAAGTGCAGCCCACGCCAGGAGAACGGCGTTGCGCGTAAAGATTCCCCAGCCAAGCACCATGTCCGTGTTGGAGACGAATTTGATCGCGGCTCCAAGCTCGAGCAGACCAATCAGCACGCGAAGCGTTTGCATCCAGGCACCCGCGCGCGGCAGTCTGGATACGGAACGCGGCACGAGCGCCAACAGCACGAACGGCAGCGCGAAAGCCAGCGAGTAGACAATCATTCCCACGATCGGTGCTGCCCATGATCCGCGCGACGCGAGGACAAGAAGAGTCCCTACAAAGGGCGCGGTGCAGGTCACCGATGTCAGCGTAAACGTTGCGCCCATGATGAGCGCGCCGAGTGAGCTGCCCGGAGTTGCGTTGCGCGACGCACGATCGGCGGCATTCGCGATCCGCCACGGCATCGGAGCATTGACCCAGCCGAAGAGGTTCGCGGCGAAAACCAGAAAGAGCGCCGCCAGAACAAGATTTACCCACGGGTCAGCTGCAAATCGGTTGAGGCCGGCGGCGCCGAAGATCGCCGCGAGAGCAAGTCCCAAGACAGTGAATGTCGCGACGATGCCAAGCCCGAACAGAAGCGGGCGTCGCAAACTGAACGAGGTGTTTCCGTGTGGCTCCGAGAAATAAGCGATGGTGACGGGCACCATCGGGAACACGCACGGCGTCAGCAGGGAGAGGAGACCCGTTGTTGCCGCAAGCCAGAGGAAACCTCCGCTCATGCCGTATCCGCGATCAGGAGCACAACCGGCAGTTTTTCCGTGCGCGCGGGCAGGCACAGAGTCTCGCTGCACACCTGATATCGCACTGCCACCTGAAACCTCCTGAAACCGGGAAGAGAGCGACCGGGTACGCCAACTGGAATCGTGAAGCGCGTGCGGCCCGAGTACAGCTCCGTTTCGATGCCGAAGTTCTTGTCGAAAGTCCGCTCCGGCTGGGGCGCCTTGATCAACCCGCGGACGATCACATCGCCCCCTTCAACGAGCTTGATCGAAAGTGGGATCGGTCCCCCGGCCTTCTGTGTAAGAGAGTATATGTGCCATCCCTTCGCGATATCAGCCTGGACCTGCAGTTCGACCGTGCGTCCAGGAGTGACCTGGAGCGGCGAGCTGCGCGGCACGACGCTCCAGCGCACCGGGCGGATGGAGAGCAAGCGCCCGCCTGCGATCGTTGGTATCAGCAGCAGAAGATATGCGAGCTTGTTCATCGAGTCAGAATATATCACCGTGAGGCGCGATCCCTGCGTAGATACCCGTCGATTTCAACCACGTTCGACTGATCTCCCATGCAGCATCCCTTAATGCCACATCCACCATACTTTTTCGAGAGCTGGTACAACGTCATCAGGACCGTGACGCTCTCCATCATTGGGTTCGCCGCGCTCATGATCCTGCTCCGGGGATCGGGCAAGCGCACGCTTTCAAAGCTCAACGCGTTTGACTTCGTGTTCGTGGTCGCGGTCGGCTCGGTGTTCGCATCGACCATAATCTCGAAAGACATCACGCTTGTCGAAGGTGTCGCCTCGATGACGACTCTGATCGTGATTCAGGTCACTCTCGCGGAGCTGGCCATGCGATTTCCGATGGTGGAGCGAATCATCAACGGGAAACCCACTCTGCTTCTCTCGCACGGGCAATTCATCCCGCGCGCCCTTAAAAAGGAGCGGGTAACCGAGGAAGAGGTGCGGGGCGCCATCCGCGCCAAGGGGGTCAATCGCGTGGAGGATGTCGACGCGGTCATACTCGAAAACGACGGATCACTTTCTGTCGCCTGGGAGGCGAAAGGCCCCGGTCGGAGCAGCCTCGTCGATGCTACGGTGCCCGAAGGCGCCCGCGCCGAAGAAAGCTCGAGAAAGCCAGAAAAATCGGCCTCCTGATTCGCCTTTGCGTCGGTGGCTGAACAGTCGAGCTTGGTTTATGTTTTGCGTGCGTTAGCCATACATCCCCCAGGATTCCTCGTGCAAGCCCACGCCGCCAAGAACACCGGTTACCGCACCTTCCTCGACCCACGAGGGCGGCCCTGGGAGGTATGGATGGTCCACCCCTCGTCGATCGAGCGGCGGAGGATGGAGCGCCGGTCGCCGGTGGAAAATGCGGTGTTTCTGATCGAGCAGCGGGTTATGGGAGACAGGCGCTCGTCGTCGCCCGGGCATCGCGCGGCCGTCGCCACCGAGTACAGCTCTGGATGGCTTTGTTTCGCGAGCAACGGCGAGAAGCGTCGCCTCGCCCCGGTTCCGGTGAACTGGATGAGCGCCAACGACGGTCAGGTCGCGGAGTGGTGCAGAATCGCGACGCGCGTGATGAAATGCGGACCAACCTGGGACCCTGCTGACGAGATCGTTGAGCAGAAGCCGGCGTCGCCTCCGCAACCAGGCCGCAAACCGAAGTACTGAACAGCTGAATTTCTGCTGGCGAAATGGCGCCTGATGTCCGCCTGACTACGCACACAGCACACTGTGGCGTTGATGCAACAGTGGCCCACGGCCCCGGGGTGTTGACCCTCCGTAGCGCGACCTAACGCCGCAAATGGACCGTCCACGCGTGGTCCCACGATTGCCCACCTAGGTTTCCGTTACTCCAGAGCAGGCACCGGCGAAGTCAGACTCAAAGGGCGCCGGTGCTGCCCTGGGGTGCATTGACGCGTTCACTGGCGAATCCCGCGAGGCCCATTATGCTCGACGCCGCAACAGGCCACGAGACCGACGGAGTGATGAGAGGCCACCTCCTTCTGGTTCCCGACCAATCCAGCGAAGAGCAGCAACTCCGGTCCACGATCGAGGCACTCGATCGGAGTGGTGCCATCAGCGACGCGGAACAGCTTCTCTCCCGCGTCCTGAAAGCAAGCGACCGGAAGGCCGACCCAGACCAGTCGGACATCGCCATTCTTCTCAACGACCTGGCGCGAATCTGCCTGAAGCAGTCCGCCTACGCGCTCGCCGAACCACTCCTGATCCGGCTGCTCGCCATCAAGCAAGTCCAGGGTGAGAACCGTCCTGAAGTGGCCACGATCCTCGGCAGCCTGGCCGCTGTCCGCCAGGGCCTCGGTCAACACGAGGCGGCCGAGCAATTGTGGAGACGAGTACTCGACATTCGCGAGCGTACGCTGGCGCCAAATCATTTTTCCGTCGCATCGGCACTCGAGCATCTCGCTGAATCGTGTGCAGCGCGGGGCAAGCTCGATGAAGCGCTTCAGCTCTATCAACGCGCTCAGACAATCCGCCAGGTCACCCTGGGCAATAACCATCCGAGCGTGCGGATATCGCGGGACCGAATTGCGGATCTCCAGCTTCAGGCTTCGGAAGACTCCGCGGAGGCTCCATCCGCCCCGGCACATCCGGTTTCGCCACCAGAAGGTTTTCGCCTGAGATTTCCAGCGGAACCGCGCAACGTCTCTCCAGCAGAACCGCGCAATGTCTCTCCGGCAGAACCGCGCAATATCTCGCCGATGCTGGTCGATACTCCGGCCTGGCAACCTCCGACCAGCGAAACCGCGGTCTCCGCCACGCCAGCCGAAACCGCCGTTGCTCCTTATCGCGATATCCTGTTGACGATCGCCGGTGAGCTCCAGGATGCGGACGAGCCGTACAGCAGCGGTTCGTTCCAGGGCCGAGATATTCCAGCGTTGGTTTTGGTATTTCTGCTGCGACACAGACGCAACCTGGCCATTGGGGGCGGCGTGATCGCGGCTGTCCTGCTCGGTGCGTGGGGATGGGATGCAAAAGGTGGCGCGCAAGCGACAACGCTCAGCGCCCAGCTGCAGCCGTCGCCTGCATTCGCTTCAACGCCGGTGCGTTCTGGCGCGTCACGTCCCAACGCAAACGATTCGCGGCCCGCTTCCATAGCCGGGCGCGCGACGCAGCCTGTTCCAGTCCGGGGCAAAACCGAGGAGGTTTCTGTACCGGCGAGGAGGGGTTCCAATCGACGGGAGACAAACAGCGTTGCGATTCCGACGTTGTCCGCACGCACGTTGCTGAACGTCGATTCAGCGGTGAGCGCCGCGGGTGCGAGCTCGAGAAACCCGACCGAAGCCATTGCGCCAGACGTTGGAACTCTCCCAGCGCCGTCGGGTCGCTCGAGTCTGGACAACACGGAGTTGTCGGCCACTCGAGCACATGGTCCGCTCCTCATTGGGAGCCTACCCGCTCCGACGTTACCCAGTCATTCGTGGGGCACAGAGGGCGAGGTGGTCGTGAGCTTCGCGGTTGATGTACAAGGTCGGCCGATGATGTCGACGTTCTCGGTTGTGAGATCGCCCGATCCGATGTTGAGCTCGGCGGTTCGCAAAGTGATCCCGGCGTTGCGATTTGAGCCTGCGCAAACCGCGGGGCCCGATCCCAAGCGTGTGGTCGACACGGTGCAGGTAGCTTATCGCTTTGCGCAGCACGTGAAACAATAAGCCGCCCCCTTTGTTCACGCGCAAAATAGGGCATGAATAATTCGGCTTCGAACGAGGTCACCGGGGCTTCGTCGTCACAGAAAAAATCACGCTCTGGCCACTCGGGTCGCGACGCACCGGTCACCGTCTTTGACATAGGCATGTTCGATGGCTCGGACACCGCCTACTATCTGGAGACCGGCTGTCGCGTGATAGCTGTCGAGGCGAACCCGCCCCTCGTGAAGAGCGCCGAGGAGCGCTTTCGATCACAGCTTGCATCTGGACAGCTTACGTGTGTTCAGGCCGCAATCTCGTCAGACAATAAGGAAGTTGAACTGTTTCTATCTGCTGCCGATCCCGGCTCTAGCTCGCTGTTCAGCGAGCGTGTTGCCAACAAGCGTCCCGACGGCGCGATCAGGGTTCGCGGGATGACTCTCGATCATCTTTTTGATGAGTACGGCATTCCAGATTATCTGAAAGTCGATATTGAAGGCGCGGACCGATTGTGTGTTCTCGCGCTAACGCAGGCTCGACGGCCCCACTACTTGTCGTTTGAGATCGGCGATGACGTCGAGGAATTGGTTCACCATATTGAGAGCATCGGGTTCAATCGGTTCACGATCATCAATCAGAAATCATTCCGTGAAATCGGAAATGAAAACCCGTTGTACGACCGCTTCGCCCGTCGGTCGATGCGGTATCTCGGCTTCGCTCGGCCCAGGTTGATAAGGAGAGGAAAGCGATTCTTCGCGATAGGCCATAGCTCTGGTCCCGCGCCCTGGGAGAGCGATGGTCGCTGGTCGAATGCGGTAGCGATCCGCGGCTGGCTGCGTAAGATCGCGAGCGAGCCTGACTCGTCAAACTGGTATGATTTGCATGCGAGGACGGACTGAGCGCGAGTGGGCTAGCCAAGCCCCTCCGACAACGGAGCGAAATTAGGACTACGTACCCTCGGTAGAGATCGCAGGTCGTAGCGCCTTGTACGCGCTGCTCAAACCTGAATACGGCGCGACTACTTGCTGAGTCTACGCCGAACCATAGGCATCAGAGCGATCAGGCCTGTCGCTAGGAAAGCCATACTCGTCGGCTCCGGCACGGTGGTGGCACCATCCAGCAGAATGTTCGTGAATTGATAGTACGGGAAATCCTGCGAGGCGAATGTTACGCTCGAAAGATTTGTCCAGCTCGCGTCAAAAACGAACGGCTGGAACAGCGTTTTTTCCGCTTGGTCTCCAATCGTAAATGTCTGAGAGACCGTTCCACCGCTGGCAAGGCTTCCAGTGAACGTGAAAGATTGAGCCGGATATTGGCCGGAGTGAAGATGTGCAAGCTCTATGACATGAATTGAGAAAGTTCCGCCGCCGCTCTTGGTGAGCAACGCTGTTTCGCCCGGAAAGTCGATGAACAGCCCAGGTCCGGCATAATCGGAGGCATCGGCACACCACGTAGCGAATCCGGGACTGTGTACGCCGCCGGTGAAGAGTGTAAACCCAGCTTCTGTGTAGCTATGCCCGACGTAGTTGCCGTAACCCGTCGCGCAGGCAACGGGAGTAAAAGTCATGACGGATTGCGCAGTTGCTGGACTTGCTCCCGCCAAACCTATAGAAAGTGTGGCCAGAGACACTGCCAGGGCACGGAAAGAGTTTCGCGTCGGATTAAGCTCCAGAGCTCACCGGGTGTAACTCAGCTACTTCCTTACTTTCCTCCGCATCATCGGGACGAGACCGAAGAGCCCGGTCGCGACTAGGGCCAACGAAGCGGGTTCAGGCACGGAGGATGTCAGATCGAGCTGCGCAGTGGTAAAGTCAACGCTACCGTATGTCTGACCTTGTGCGTTGGTCGCGTAGATCGCGTCGAGCATCCCAGAGAATCCGCCCGACAGAGTCAGGCCGGCTGGCTGCCCGTAAGCGAAGGTGTAGCCTTCCCCTTGCCAATCGTAATAGTATCCGCCCGTCCAAGAGCTAAACGGGAATACGAAGTCCATATAGCCGGGGCCGGATGTCCAAGTCCCGTAGGAATAAGAAGTGGTGGAACCGTTACCGTAGGCGATGACCTCGGAATATCCGGAACCGGTTGACGTACCCAAAGCGACATAGCCAAGCCCGTAACTGTTTTGATCGATACCGCCGGCTCCCGTCGCATATGGCCCAGTCGTCAGAAAGTGGAACACGAGCTGATCGGTCGATCCCGAGGTCCCAACCACGTTGAACTGATTGGATTGGCTTGAGTAGCCCACGGTTGCGCCATACATGCCGAGTCCCGTCTGATCCAGTCTCGCGTCTGCGCTGAGTGTTCTTGCAAAGGCGTCTTGAGCTGTATTGCCGGAGCCCACCCCGCCCGTGACAGCTGTGGGAGGGCAGTTGGCGCTCGACACGGTGCCGGAGTTGGACAGGATACAGTTGTAAGTGCCGGCGCTGTAGTCGACCACGTACGCCTCGCTAGAGCCACTCTGGCCCAGAGCCGGCGTAGCGAGCACGGCGGTCAGCGAAAAAACCAGGATCCTGGCGAGTGTGGGAGTGCCTAGTTGCCTGAACCTCATCTGAAGCCTCAGCCGAAAGAGTTTGTCGTGCCCGCACAGACGCATTAGCGAGACCGAATGCGAATCGTTCGATTCCCGCGAGGAGGCCGCCCTAAACAGTATCGGGTAAAGGCTTTAAGCAATTGCGGACAGCCCTCGACATGTTAGTTGGCTGTAAGCTTGTGGGGAGGGGGCCACACAGTGTTGGCTGACTGCGACACTCGCCCCGAGAAACACGACCTCACGCAACGAGACAGTCTCTGCTCCCTAGAAAATGCCAAACGGCACTCCGATTGGAGTGCCGTAAGACAGTCTGATACAACTTGAAAGGTGGAGGCGCGGGGATTCGAACCCCGGTCCGAGCAAAGATCGACCACAGCGTCTACGTGCGTGTTCCATTGATTGAGGTCTCCAGCCGCTGGCCAATGGACAGCCCACTTCTGGACAAGTTTCCTAAATTTTCGCCGGCCGCCGGGAAACGCGACGACTGACTATCCCGAATTTGCGATACTCTTAAAGCCGCCTCAGGAGGGCTTCTCTAAGAGCAGGTGCAGCAACTCCTAAGAGTTACGCAGCCAGGGCCAAGTTTTGGTTGGCAGTTGAAAAAATCCCCAGAGGTTTTACCAGGATCTGAGTACCTGGGCACGCGGCCACAGCTTCACTAACCCCGTCGAAGCCAGTCGCCCCCGTTCATGCAGTATAGCCGGAAAACTCTTACAAGTCAATCGAAATCGACTTGAGAATGTAGTTTAAGTGGACGGCTTAACCATCTCTCGCCCAACCTTTTACTAGGCGCTCCTCAAGCTGCTGCCGGCGCCCGCTCGGCGTCTTCGTCATCGCTGAGCGCCGCGACAATTGCGCCCTCCTCATATCGACGCGGATCAGCCAGATATCCGGCGAAGACGCCCTCTACCTCCGACAGACTCACCACCGCGTGGAGTTTTCGTCTCAGTTCCGCCGAGCCAGGAACGCCTTTCACGTACCAGCCAAGGTGCTTCCTGAATTCGATGGCTGCTCCGCGCGGATCGGCCTCGTACTCCTCAGCCATCCTCGCATGCTCGAGCGCGATCTCGAAGCGACGCTCGACAGGTGGTGCGTCCGGCTTTGGCTTCCCTTCCAGCAGCGCCCGTGTCTGGTCGAAGATCCACGGCTGGCCGAAGGATCCGCGCGCGATCATGATCGCGGCGCACCCGGTCTCACGCTGGAGTCTCACCGCGTCTTCGGCGGTCTTGATGTCGCCGTTGCCGATGACCGGAATTTCCAGCGCACTTGCCACTGCGCCGATCTCTTCCCACCTGGCTCGACCCGAGTACATCTGCGTCCGTGTGCGGGGATGGAGGGCGAGCGCCCTCGCGCCCGCGTCCTGGCAGCGAAGCGCGATCTTCACCGGATCGCGCTGCTCCTCACTCCAGCCGCTACGAATCTTTACCGTCACGGGAAGGTGGGTACCCGCCGAGACGGAGCGAATTACGGACTCGACGAGATCGAGATCCTTGAGGCAGCCCGAGCCGCCATTTCGCCGCACCACTTTTTTCACCGGGCACCCGAAGTTGATGTCGATGAACTCGGGCTGGAACACGTCGGTCACGAGCCGAGCGGCCTCACCCATTGCGATCGGATCGGCGCCGAAGATCTGCACACCAATCGGGCGCTCGTCGGCACCGAAGCGAAGCTTGTCCAGCGTGGCCGCGTTCTCGCGACGAATTCCTTCGGCCGAGAGGAACTCGGTGACGACAACGTCCGCGCCAAAGCGGCGGCAGAGTCGCCGGAACGGAGACTCTGACACGCCGGCCATCGGCGCCAGATAGAGCGGAATGTCCTCTCGGACGGGAAATGGAAATCGCATCTCAATACAAGGTAAGGCACACACCCAAGTGCTTGCAACATCGTGGTTTGACTCCCGCGTTGGCGCCGCGTAACTTCCGTCCTCTCGCGCGCAATCCTGTCGAACACTCTCGGGGAGCTGATGGAACTACGCGATTTTTTTTCCGAAGACGCGATCAAACTCGAGCTCGAGGGCACGTCGAAGGACGACATCCTCAAGGAGCTGATCGGTCTCCTTGGTCTCGATGACAAGTCGGAAGGAATGTTGTTCAAGATGTTGAAGCGACGCGAAAACCTGGGCTCGACCGGCATCGGTCGCGGGATCGCGATTCCCCACTGCCGCTCTCTCGTGGTGTCGAAGCTCCGCGTAGCGTTCGGGCGAAAGACACAGGGCGTCGACTTCAAGGCGATTGACGAGAAGCCGGTTTTCTTTTTCTTCCTGATCGTCGCTCCGCCGCTCGAGGTCTCGAATCAATACCTGCCGGTGCTCGGCAAGATCGCCCAGTTCTCCAAAGAGGCCGACGTACCCGAACGGCTTTTGAAGTTGAAGCAGCCACGCGAGTTTATGCAGCTACTCGAGGAGAAGAGCCTCTAAGCGCGGTCTTGGTTCGGGGACTCCCAGCCTAACTGAGGGCTTTCTCCGCCCTACTCCCACTCAATCGTAGCCGGCGGTTTCGAGCTGACGTCGTACACGACCCGATTGATTCCCGGCACCTGATTGATGATCCGACTGGAGATTCGGCCGAGGACCTCGTAGGGGAACGGGTACCAGTCCGCGGTCATGCCATCTGTGCTCGTGACGGCGCGGAGCCCCAGCACGTTCTCGTAGGTTCGCTCGTCGCCGAGCACTCCGACACTCCGGACCGGCAGCAGCACCGAAAACGCCTGCCAGATCTCGTCGTACAAACCGGCCTCGCGAATCTCCTCGAGATAGAGTGCGTCGGCTTTGCGAAGGAGATCCAGCTTCTGTTTCGTCACGTCGCTCAGAATGCGAATGGCGAGACCCGGCCCGGGGAACGGGTGCCTCGCCACCATCTCCTCGGGCAGTGCGAGCTCGCGTCCGACGTTGCGCACTTCGTCCTTGAACAGCTCCCGCAGCGGCTCGATGAGCTTGAACTTCATGCCTGGCTTCAGGCCGCCGACATTGTGGTGCGTCTTGATCGTGACCGAGGGTCCGCCGCGCGGGGAGAATGACTCGATCACATCCGGATAGAGCGTTCCCTGCACCAGGAAATCGACATTGCTTCCGACTTTTGCGGCGGCGTCCTCGAACACGTCGATGAACGTGTGGCCGATGGCCGTTCGCTTCTTCTCCGGATCATCCACACCCGCCAATGCGCTCAGGAATCTCTCTTCGGCGTCTATCGTAACGAGCTCGATGCCTAGGTTGGCGCGGAATGTCCGCTCGACCTGGTCACGCTCGTGGAGACGCAGCAAGCCAGTGTCGACGAAGATGCACGTGAGCTGATCTCCGACAGCGCGATGCACGAGCGCGGCGGCGACCGATGAGTCAACGCCGCCCGAGAGGCCACAGATCACCCTCGATTTGCCGACGGTCTTCTTGATCCGGGCGATCTCCTCCTCGATGAACGCGCCCGCCGTCCAGCTCGGCTCCGCCTTGCAGACCCCGAAAAGGAAGTTGGCGATTATTTCCCGGCCACGAGGAGTGTGCGCGACTTCCGGATGGAACTGCACGCCGAAGACCTGGCGTGTCTCGTGGCGAAACGCACTGATCGGATTCTGTGTGCTCTGCGCCGTGACGCGGTATCCTTTGGGCGGCTTCTCGATGTGATCGCCGTGACTCATCCAGACCGTCACCGGCTCCTCGCTCGCAAATCCTCCGAATAACCCGCTCGGTTCCAGCACCTTCACCTCAGCGCGGCCGTATTCGCGACGATTGGTGCGAATAACCTGACCGCCTTCGATGTGCGCTATCAGCTGCATGCCGTAGCAGATGCCGAGGACGGGCGCGATGTCGAAGATGGCGGGATCGGCGAGTGGAACGTTGTCGCCGTACACCGAGTTCGGTCCGCCGCTCAAGATGATTCCTGTCGGCTTCCACTCGCGGATCCAATCGACCGTGCGGCTCGGTGGGTGGATCTCGGAGTACACGCGAGCCTCGCGAACCCGCCGAGCGATCAACTGCGTAAACTGTGAGCCGAAATCGATGATGAGGATCCGGCTGCTCATAGAGTGATGTCTTCTACTTCTCCGGTTTCCGTGTCGAGGATCGCCGCCGTGCACTTCCCGTGAATCCAGCCGCAGGCCTCGCCGGGATTTATCACCAGCGTGGTCCCCACTTTTTTCCGCGACTGCAGATGCGAGGAGCCGTGAATCACGAAGTCGTGCTGCTCGATCGATCGCGCGTTGACTTCGCCGATCTCGTGCACGAGAAGGATCCGCTTGCCGCCCACGTCGAAGCTGTGGGGCGACTCGTATATCTCGGTTCCCATTCCGCGCGCGGCATAGGCGCTCAGGGTCTCGCGATCTCCGTCGTTCCGTCCGAAGACGCCGAGCAGCGCCGTGCCCCGCTGGTGGAACGGCGCGAGGCAGAACGGCGAGCAGTAATCTCCGGCGTGCATGACCATGCTGACACCCTTCTGGGCCAGTCTCTCGAGCAGGTCGGCCACAGCCGGAACCCGATCGTGGGTATCGGCCATCACCCCAACTCGCATTACGGCTTTCTCCAATCGGGAGTCCCAATCTCGTTGCGAACCAGATCCTCGTAACTCTCACGCCGGGTGATCACAGCGAATCTCTCCCCATCCACGAGCACTTCCGGAGCTCGGGGACGCGAGTTGTAGTTGGATGACATGACGAACCCATACGCGCCAGTCGACTGCACCGCAAGAAGATCGCCCGGCTGTGCGTCGTCTATCTGGCGGTCGAGCGCGAGGAAATCGCCGCTCTCGCAGATCGGGCCGACGACATCCGCGACGGTCGTCCGGCCAGTCGGCTTTACCGCCTCGATGCGATGGAACGCGTTGTAGTGCGACGGTCGAAGAAGATCAGTCATGCCCGCGTCGGTGATGATGAATTCCTTACCGCCGCTCCGCTTTCTGTACAAAACGCGAGTGAGCAGAACGCCCGCGTTTCCCACCAGGAATCGACCCGGCTCCAGGATGATCTTGAGTCCCGATCCGCCCACCAGCGCGCTGATCACTTCACCGAAGTGGCGGACATCGACCGACCGCTCGGCGTCGTACGTCACCGCAAGTCCACCGCCGATGTCGAGCCACTCGAGACGAGTCTTTGTATCGCGCTCGATCTCGCGGCGCAGGTGAAGGAGTCTCTGCAACCCGACCTCGTATGGCGCGAACTGGGATATCTGGGAGCCGACGTGCATGTCCAGGCCGAGCAGCTCGATGTTGGGCAGCGTCGCGGCGACCTTCGCAACCGACAGTGCTTCGTCGAACGGGATTCCGAACTTCATCCCCTTTTCGCCGGTACGTGTGTACGGGTGCGGAGTATCGACGAGGACCTCGGGATTAACGCGCAGCGCTACTGGTGCGCTCACTCCCAGACGCCTGGAGACCGTGTTCAGGACGTGGAGCTCCTGCTCCGATTCGACGTTGAACAGCAGCACCTGTGCGCGGAGCGCTTCCTCCATCTCGCGCGCTGTCTTCCCCACTCCGCTGAAGACGATGTTGCGTCCGCTGTATCCTGCCTGGAGAGCGCGAAAGAGCTCGCCCCCGGAGACTATGTCGAGCCCCGCGCCCAGCTCCCGAAGGAGCGACAGAATCGCGATGCTGGAGTTCGCTTTTACGCTGTAATGCAGCCGCGCGTCGATGCTGCTCATCGCGTCGCGGAGCTGCGCGTACTGATCACGAATCGCTCGCGCGCTGTACACGTAGGCGGGCGTGCCCGCCTCCCGTGCTATAACTGAGAGGGGCACGGCCTCGCACAGCAGTCCCTCATTGTTCCGGGGAAATGCTTCACCGCTCGGCGTCGCCGTTTCCTTCGCCCTGGCGGGTGCGACTCCGGGCGTCTTCAGTACGCTTTTGCCCACAGTGCCTCGGCGATTGATGCGCCTCCGCACTTCAGGCACGTCTTCGGCGGTTCGGCGGATCTGAATTCCTCGTCGGGCAGAACGCGGATCGTCGCCTTTGTCTCTTCCTTGATCGTCGCGGCGCATTTCTCGTCGCCACACCAACCGGCATACACGAACGCGCCTTCCCCAGCCATGACTTCGCGGAAGCGGTCGTAAGTGATCCCGCCCCGGATGCTGTGCTGTTCCCGGCGCTCCCGCGCGTCGATGAGCATCGATTCCTGGATCAGGTGCAGCAGGTCGGCTGCCTCCTCCCCTACCGATGCAAGCGAGACGGAGCGCTTTTCCCCGGTGTCGCGGCGGACGAGCACGGCCTGATTCTGATCGATGTCGCGCGGTCCGAGCTCCATCCGCAACGGAATCCCTCGCAGCTCCCACTCGTAGTACTTTGCGCCCGGCTTGATTCCATCGCGATCGTCGACGTGCACACGCAGTCGTCCGGGCACACGCCGCTCCCAGGCCAGAAGACTCTCCTTGACCATGTGCGCTGCTGCCTTGACGCGCCCTTTGTCTTCCTCGGCGCGCCAGATGGGCACGATGACAATTTCGATCGGCGCGAGAAGTGGAGGCGTGCGCAGGCCTTTGTCGTCGCCATGCGTCATCACCAGCCCTCCGATCAACCGGGTAGAGACGCCCCAGCTGGTGTTCCAGGCGTGCTCGATTCCGCCGGCTTCCGTCTGGAACTTGAGCTCGAACGCCTTGGAGAAATTCTGTCCGAGGTTGTGCGAGGTTCCGGCCTGGAGCGCCTTGTTGTCCTGCATCATCCCCTCGCAGGAATAGGTGCGAAGCGCGCCGGCGAATTTCTCGGATTCCGTTTTGATACCAGTGACGACCGGCATCGCCATCCAGCCTTCCATGAAATCACGGTAAACGCCGAGCATCTTCCGCGTTTCTTCTTCGGCCTCCTCGTGGGTGGCGTGCGCTGTGTGGCCCTCCTGCCAGAGGAACTCGAGCGTACGGAGGAACAGACGCGTGCGCATCTCCCAACGCACGACGTTCGCCCACTGATTGATAAGGATAGGCAGGTCGCGGTAGCTCTGCACCCACTTCGCGTACATCGCGTAGATGATCGTCTCGGAGGTCGGGCGCACAACCAGCGGTTCTTCCAGCTTCTTGCCTCCGCCGTGCGTCACCACCGCGAGCTCGGGCGCGAATCCCTCGACGTGCTGCGCTTCCTTGTGCAGAAAGCTCTCGGGGATGAAGAGCGGGAAATAGGCGTTCTCGTGGCCCGTGTCCTTGAACATCGTGTCGAGCTGCTGCTGCATGCGCTCCCAGATCCCGTACCCGCGGGGCCTGATTACCATGCAGCCGCGCACGGGCGAGTAGTCGGCGAGCTCGGATTTCAGAACGACTTCGTTGTACCAGGCGCTGAAGTCAGCGGCCCGCGTCGTGAGCTTCTTATCGTCGGCCATTGGCGTAATTACAGTGAGTCGAGAAATGCATCGAGGGATACGCTGCGCTCGGAGCCATCCG
>DATCPG010000165.1:0-9504 GCA_036570225.1 Gemmatimonadaceae bacterium
ACGCAGGTGATTACACCGGGGGTGGTCACACCTGAATCGCACAGTTTCGCGGAAAGAGCGTGCACAGCCGTCGCGGTCCATGCGGGCGGCGGGCCAGTAACTGCGGTCGCAGTCACGGTAACGTCCTTCGAAGGCGTGAAGCCCTGCGCGGCACCGTTACCAGAGAAGTACGCGCCGTTGTTGTCAGCGGCATACTGCTCTTCATACGTCGCGAGGTTACGAAGGTCAGACTTCATCGCTGCGACATACGCCTTGTCCTTCGTGTTCGCGAACTTCGGAATCGCAATCGCGGCAAGAATGCCAATGATGACGACCACGATCAGAAGCTCAATAAGTGTAAAACCCTTTTTGTTGCTCATTTTCAATCTCCTGAAGCGTTAGAATTCGACGGGCTGCTTTCGCGGCCTCATCTCATAGACTGGCTGTTGGCAGCCCGTGCAACCGCTTGTAATGGCAATGGACGCTCCAAATCGCCTGCCGAGGCTAAGTCGTTGTCGTTCAAGGACTTAGCATCCGCATCCAAGCCAGCCCCACGCGTTCAGGCGCCGCACTTTGCGACTTGTGCCGCAAGGTGCAATATGTCGGTACCGACGCTTCTGCCTCGATCAACGTCGGTACCGACGGATCTCCGCGTGGCTTGGGGCCAATTCGACCCTTCGGACTCGTCCAAACAGACGTTGCAAGCCGACAGCTGAGGCGTAGCTTAGACCCCGAACACCACTATCCTGGCTCTTATCGCGTGAGGACACAATGAGCCTTCTCCGTTCTGCCTGCGCGTCGGCCGCTTTCATTGCTGCATCGCTGCTGGCCTTCGCACTCCCCGCCCAGTCTCAAGCTCGAGCGGTGCCCCTGGGCTACTTCCGGTTTCCGGCGATCTCCGGCGAGACCATCGTCTTCACCGCCGAGGGCGATCTGTGGCGCGTGCCGATTCGGGGCGGCATCGCACAGCGGCTGACAACCCACGCATCCGAGGAATCACACGCCGCCGTGTCCCCGGACGGACGAACCATCGCGTTCTCCGCCAGCTATGAAGGGCCGACCGAGGTTTACACCATGCCCATCGATGGCGGGCTCCCCGTACGCCGAACCTTCGACGGCGGGAACGCGATCGTGATTGGCTGGACGCAGGATGGCAAAATTCTGTACAGCACACGCAAGTACTCGACGCTTCCGAACTTGCAATTGGGCGCGGTAGACCCGCGAACGAACAGCGTCACGCTGTTCGCACTGTCGCAGGCGAGCGATGGCTCGGTCGACCCGGGCACCGGCACACTCTACTTCACCCGATTCGCCTGGCAGGGCAGCAATACCAAGCGTTACCAGGGTGGCACCGCGCAGAACATCTGGAAGTTCGCCAAAGGAGCGAACGCTGCCGTTCCCCTCACCGCCGACTGGGCCGGGACGAGCCGAGCGCCGCTGGTGTGGCAGAACCGGGTGTACTTCGCGAGCGACCGCGACGGCACGATGAATCTCTGGTCGATGGACCTCGACGGCCATGACCTCAAGCAGCTCACGCATAACGTGGGCTTCGATGCGCTCAGTCCTTCGCTCTCTGCCGGAAAAATCGCTTACCAGCTCGGCGGCGACATCCACGTCTACGACATTGCGGCGGGCAGCGATGCGGCAGTTCCGATCACTCTCGTGTCGGACTTCGAGCAGTCACGGGAGAAGTGGGTGCGGAATCCCACCGAGTGGATCAGCGCCGCCCACTTGTCGCCAACGGGCGACCGCGTAGCACTTACCGCGCGTGGGCAGGTGTTTGTGTTTCCCGCGCAGCAGGGACGCCTTGTCGAGGCGACACCGGGGAAAGTGTCCCGCTGGCGCGACGCGAAATTCTTTGGCGACGGCAAAACGATTCTCGCATTGAGTGATCGAAGCGGCGAGCTCGAGTTCTGGACACTTCCGGCGAACGGTCTGGGTGGATCCGAAAAGCAGATCACCCACGACGCGAAAGTCTTGCGCTGGGCCGGCACGCCCAGCGCCGACGGCAAGTGGCTGGCGCACACTGACAAGGACCAGCAGCTATGGGTCACTGAGACGAGCACCGGGAAATCGAAGCTCATTGGCGTGAACAGGATCGGAGACTTCGGAGACGTCAGGTGGTCGCCCGACGCGAAGTGGCTCGCGTACTTCGCCCCGTCGCACAACCAGTTCGCGCAGATTTTTCTGTACAGCGTCGAGACGGGAAAGAGCACCGCTGTAACTTCCGACCGGTACGACAGCTACAGCCCAGCGTGGACTCCCGACGGCAAGTGGCTCTACTTTCTTTCCGACCGCCACCTCCAATCGGCGGTTGGCAGTCCATGGGGTCCTCGACAACCAGAGCCCTACTTCGACAAGCAGACGATGGTGTTCGCGCTGGCGCTCGTTCCGGGCGAGCGAAACCCATTTCAGCCCGACGACGAGCTCGGCGCCGCGCAGAATCCAAAACCGGACAGCGCGAAAGTTCCGACCGACAGCGCGCAGAAAGGCCGCCCCGCGCCGACCCCGAAGAACCAAAGCGTGCCGCCGGCCCCGCGACAGCAGATCGTGCTCGACGGAATCGAGAGACGCCTGCTCGAAATCCCGGTTCCAGCCGGGAACTACGGTGATCTTGCGACGGATGGGAAGCGCCTCTATCTGACTTCGCGCGACGCAGGCAGCGATTCCAAGACGAACCTTCGCACGTTCGCGATCGACAACAAGAGTCCCGAGCTCGAGACCTATCTCGCGGACATCAAGAGATACGAGTTGTCCGCCGACGGTAAGAAGGTCCTGGTGCAAAAGGGAACTGACATCTACGTCATCGACGCGGGGGCGAAAGCTCCGACTGAGCTTGCCAAGTCGCAGGTGAGTCTCAAGGGCTGGGTGCTGCACTTCGACCCGCGTGAGGAGTGGCGTCAGATGTTCGCGGACGCCTGGCGCCTCGAGCGGGATTATTTCTACGATCGCGGAATGAACGGCATCGACTGGGCCGCTGAGCGCGCGCGGTACGCTCCGCTCGTCGAGCGCGTCACCGATCGCGCCGAGCTGAGTGATATTCTCGCCCAAATGCTCGGCGAGCTTTCGGCGCTGCACATCTTCGTCTATGGAGGTGACTTCCGCGCCGGCGCCGACACGGTATTACCCGCGTCGCTGGGAGCCGTTCTGGCTCGCGATGAATCGCGCGGAGGATACCGCGTCGATCACGTTTTTCGCGGCGATCCCGATGCGCCGGGCGGAATCGCGCCGCTATCCCGCTACGGCGTGGACGTCCGCGACGGCGATGTGATCGAAGCGATAAACGGCGTGCCTACGCTCTCGGTGGCAGACATCGGCGCTCTTCTGCGGAATCAGGCCGACCGTCAGGTGCTGCTGCGGGTGAAACCGAAAAGCGGAGGTCAGCCTCGCGATGTGGTCGTCGCACCGATCGCGCAGGACCGGGAAGTCGATCTACGCTATGGCGAGTGGGAATACACGCGCCGCCTCATGGTCGAGGAGCAAAGCAAGGGAGAGATTGGCTATGTGCACCTGAGAGCGATGGGCGGGAGCGACATCGCCCAGTGGGCGCGCGATTTCTATCCTGCTTTCGACAGGCAGGGCCTCATCGTGGACGTCCGCAGCAATCGAGGCGGAAACATCGATTCGTGGGTGCTCGAGAAGCTGATGAGAAAGGCGTGGTTCTATTGGCAGGGACGGGTTGGCGATCCAACCTGGAACATGCAGTACGCATTTCGGGGACACGTGGTCGTCTTGACGAATGAGCGCACGGCGTCCGATGGCGAGGCTTTCGCCGAGGGCTTCCGCAGATTGGGCCTTGGCAAAGTCATCGGAACGCGAACGTGGGGCGGCGAGATCTGGCTTTCCTCGGACAATCTCCTGGTCGATCGCGGTATCGCGACGGCCGCCGAGACGGGCGTGTATGGTCCTGAAGGGCAGTGGCTGATCGAGGGACACGGAGTTGACCCGGACATCGTCGTGGACAACGAGCCGCACGCGACCTACGAAGGGAAAGACGCGCAGCTGGAAGCGGCCATGGCGTACCTGCGGGAGGAGATCAGGGCGCACCCAATCCCGGTTCCGCCACCACCGCCGTACCCGAAGAAGGCACTGAAGGCGGCGGTGTCCGAACGCTGATCAGTTCGCGGGAACCTTGAGTCGAGTCCAGAGCACGACGATGGTGCACCCGCCGAAGCGCATGTAGCGCGCGGGCGTGTTGAGGTTCTGATAAACCTCGGCCGCGACAATCTCGCTGCCGGCCACATACAGGTTGATGTCGCCCGGCTCCAGCTCCTGATACAACGTGTCGTCCACCCAGTACTGCACGCATTTGTCGCGCACTATCGGCACGTGTCCGAAAATATCCGTGAGATTCTGAAAATGCATGTTCTGCAGGCGGTCGGGGCCGAGGAAGTACCCGACGCCGGATTTCTGCCGTTTGGTGAAGCCGACTTTGTCGAGTGCCGACATCCTTCGCGCCGTGACCAGAACGGGATCCATCACCGCCACGAATTTCGGCAGCTTGATCGTCACCCGCTTCTCCTCTCGCGAGGACAGATCGACCGGTACGATCTCGGCGCCGAAGCCAACGTGCCGCGCGAGCAGGGCGCGACTCCCGGAAGGTGCGTTCCTGATCGAGAACTCTCCATTGTCGTTTGTTCTGACGACAATATCGGTTCCCACCAGCTCGACTCTGCTGCCCGCATTTGTCGGGGCTCCCTCGAGTACAACCGTACCCGAGACCGTAGCATTTCCGGTCTGCTGCCAGGAATCCTTCGGCGAGAGCAACAGCGTTCGCCCGACCAGCTCGGTGGGCTTGTTCCCGAGCGTGATCGGAATTTCGGCGGTTACCGCGAGTCCACGTCGCGCCTGCAGCGTCGCCCGCAGCGAGCTGGGTAGTCCGCAGAGCACGTACGCTCCGGATTTATTCGTGCCGGCGCGCACGAACCGCGAAGCGCGACGAATGCCAAAATCTTTGGAGACGTCGAGCTCATCCCACGCAACCGACACTTCGGCTCCCTCGATGGGCTGCAGGGTTTCCGGATCGTTGACGTGGCCGATGATCGCGGAAGCAGGCTTCGGGCCCGATTGCGCGGGACACATTTCACGAATCATTGCTTCCGCCGTTGGCACAGCGAGCGCCACGAAGGTCGAGCTATCCGGGCCGACACGAAATGGCTGCGTCGCAAGCATGAGCCCCAGAGTATCGAGGCGAGGGTGGTAGACTCCGATCTGGTACATCCCGGGCGACAGGCTGTCGATTCTGAATCTGCCGACGGAATCGGTCTGCACCGTTACCGTGGTGCCATCTAGTGCGATGTCGGCGCCGGACAGGAATCCGCCGTTCAGGCTGTCGGCGACGACACCGACAACGTGACCGGTCGTCGCGGGTTGGCTCTGCGCGACGATTGGCGGGGCAAGAACGATCGACCCCGCTGCGACGAATACCTTCAGTCGTCCTGAGATGCTTCACCATCCGTGGCGACCACTCTGCCGACTGTGATCGTGATATTGTCGGTGCCGCCCCCGTCGAGCGCGTCCTGAAGCAAAGCCTCGCACACCTGCTGCGCCGATTTCATGGCGCCCAATCGTTCCGCGATGCGCTCGTCGGAAACGTGCCTTGTCAGTCCATCGCTGCACAGCAGATGAATCGTCGACCACGAGTTGGGCAGGCGCTTGACAACGGGGGCCGTCTGATGACCGCCGATCGAGCTCGAGAGCATGTTCGACAGCGGGGACTTTCCCGTGGCGATCGACCTGGCGAACACACCACTGTCGAGAAGCTCCTGCGCCATCGTCTGGTCGCGCGATATCTGGATCAGTTTGCCATCGCGGTACTGATAGTAGCGGGAGTCGCCAACCTGCAGGAGATAACACCAGGGCCAGACGCCGATCCAGAGAGTGAGCGTGGTGGCCATGCCGCGGGAATCGGGGTCCGAGACGCCGTGCTCGAGCACTGCCTGGTGGCTCTTCATCGCGCCCGCCTCGAGTGCGCGCGTGAAATCGGAGTCGCCGGCGTCCGCGCTGTAATAACACCGCACGCTCTCGGTGATGTACTGCGTCAGCTCCTCGAGAGCGAGGCGGCTGGCTGTTTCTCCTTTCTGTCCGCCGCCCACTCCATCGGCGACCATCATCATGGAGGCGATCCGCTCCTCGGCCACTGGAAGCTCGGCGAGGTCCGGCAAGCTGGATTGCTTTACATGGAATCGCTGGCGCAACTGACCAATGACGAAGTGGTCCTGGTTGGACGGGCGGACCAGGCCCGGATGGGTCAGACCGTACGAATCGATCTCATCGTCGTGGGGCTTTCGGAACATTCATCAGAGCTAGCATCCACTCGAGCGCCGGGCAAGAACGGGACGGCAACTACAGCTTTTTTTCCACCAGGTTGTTTGTTTCATCGAGCTCGTCGATGTGGTGGAGAATGTCGAGAAAGACCCTCACCCACGTGTTGGTAAATGACGCCTGGTCGCCGCCGGGCCTGAAGACGAAGGTCTGGCCGGGCGCGAGGGCGGGGATGTCGCGCATCGGGACCATCTCGGGCCAACCGGTGGGTCCCGGAAATGAGTTTACAGCGGTACCCCAGGCCTGAAACTCCGGGGCCGGCGCGTTGCCCTGATTGATCACGGTCACTTTTACGCGGTACGTCTCGCCGGCAACCCCCGACTTTTCCCGCTCGATGCTCTTGATCGCCAGATCCGGACACGGGCGGGCGACCGACGCGGGCACGGTATTGTTGTCATCGTGCAATTCGGGGACGACGTTCGCGGGATCGACGACGATCTTGATGTCGCGCACGTCCTTGCACCTGGGGATGTTCGTGAGCGGCATCACGGCGAACGCGTGCGACTGCAGCCCGCCGAGAGCCGCCTGATAGACGGACTGCATCAGGGCACCGCCGACATAAACATCGATCCTGATGGGTGGGGTGCTGATCGTCGTGTTTGGCGGAGTGTATTTGCTGCCATTGTTGATGCCGATGCTTCCGCGGTTGTGCAGCGTAAAGGCGATCGCGCCGAGGCCTGACAGGCCGACGTCCGTCACGACCAGATCCGCCGACGTTTTCAGACGCGTGGCTTCAAGGGTGGTGATCGGTTCGCGTGCGGCCTCCATAGCGCGCCCTGCCTGAGCCCGCATTTGCGACATCGGGACGGTGACGCCGAGGATGAAACAGCGCAGGAATGTCGACCTTGTCATCGCGTCTCCTTGTATCCGTCATGCCGCCGGGGAACAACGTTGATGAGTTCCCGCAGGGCGGCAGACGTTACATGGAGTCTTACCTGCCGGCCATGCCAACCGCGTCGAGCATGAAGGCGTAACGGAATGCCCTCTCTCGCAGGACGTCGTACCGTCCCGAAGAGCCACCGTGACCACCGGCCATGTTCACCTTGAGCAGCAACGGATTGTTATCAGTCTTCATCGCTCTCAGCTTCGCCACCCACTTCGCGGGCTCCCAGTACCCGACCTGCGAGTCGTTCAAGGAAGTAGTGACGAGCATCCAGGGGTAAGCCTTCCGCTCGACGTTGTCGTACGGCGAGTACGTCCGCATGTAGGCGTACTGGTCGGCAAGGTGCGGATCACCCCACTGTTGCCACTCCTGCGCGGTGAGCGGGATCGACGCATCCATCATCGTGTTGATCACGTCGACGAACGGAACATCGGCGACGACCGCGCGAAAAAGATCGGGTCGCATGTTGGTGATCGCGCCCATGAGCAGTCCACCGGCGCTGCCACCGTTCGCAATCAGCTTGTCCTTGTTCGTGTACTTGTTGTCGACGAGGTACTGCGCGACATCGATGAAGTCGAAGAACGTGTTCTTTTTCTTCATCATCTTCCCTTCGTCGTACCACGCGCGACCCATCTCCTGGCCTCCGCGGACGTGCGCGATCGCGTAGGCAAAGCCGCGGTCGACCAAAGTGAGAACCGGCGAGTTGAAGCCCGCCTCTGTGGTAGAGCCGTACGATCCGTAGGCATAGAGCAGGAGCGGATGCGTGCCATCCTGTTTCCATCCCTTGCGCACGATCATCGACACTGGCACGTGCGCTCCATCGCGCGCCGTCACCATGAACCGCTTGACCTCGTACCGCGACGCATCGTACCCGGGAACCTCGAGTCGCTTTTTCAGGTCGCGCTGTCTGGTCGACATGTTGTAGTCGTACGTCGACGGCGGCGTGATCATCGAGTTGTAAGAGAATCTCAGGAGAGGCGTATCGAACTCCGCGTTTTGCGTTGGGCTTACCGCGTACGCTGGCTCGGGGAACGTGATGTAATGCACGTCGTTTGTTCTGAGATCGATGACGCGCAGCCGCCGCAATCCGCCCGATCTCTCGATGACGACAAGATTGTTCTTGAACGTGTCTATATTCTCGATGAAGACGGAATCCGTGGCCCGGATCATGTCGAGCCAGTTCCCACCGGCGACCTGGTCGGTGGGAATTCTCTGGATTCTGAAGTTCTGCGCCTTGTAGTTCGTGACCATCAGGAACGCGCCGTCGATGTCGTCGATCTGGTACTGGACGTTCGGGCTCCGTTTGACGATCACCTGCGGCATGGCGGTGGGATTCGCCGTCGGAATCATGCGCCACTCGGATGACGTGAATCCGTCGTCGTAGATGTAGATGTAACGTCCGCTCTTGGATCGATAAACTCCGACATTGTCGAGGACGTTGTCCTCCTGAAAAACTTTCACATCGCTGGCGACGGGCGTGCCGATCACATGCCGCCAGACGGCGTTGGCTCGGCGGGCGGAGTCGGCGGTCTGGTAGAAGAGAACGGAATCATTCGCCCACGCCACCGACGGTACCACTCGCGAGATCGAGTCGCCGAGAACCTGCCCGGTGCGCAGATCCTTGACGTAGAGGGTGTAGACGCGGAGCGCGGTGGTGTCGTGCAGGTAGACGAAGCGTGACCCGCTTGGACTCGCTGCCCAATCACCGAGGTGCGAGAACTTCTTTCCGACGGCGAGAGCGTTCTCATCGATGACGACTTCTTCGGGCGCGGCGAGCGATCCTTTCTTGCGGAGGTGGACTGGGTAATTCTTTCCCTTCTCGGTGCGGTCGTAGTACCAGTAGCCGTTCTCTGTGTAGGGGACGGACAGGTCGCTTTCCTTGATGCGCCCGAGCATCTCGTCGTAGAGTTTTTTCTGGAGCGCCTCGGTGCGCTTCATCCGGGCGGCGGTGTAAGCGTTCTCCGCCTCGAGGTACGAGATCACCTGCGGGTCGGACTTGTTGCGGATCCAGAAATAGTTGTCGGTGCGGATCTCGCCGTGGATGGTGTCGGTGCGCGGAATTCTTCGCGCGATTGGCGGACTGGCTTGAGCTTCGAGGCGCGAGGCAGAGGCGCCTACTATAGGTAGGATGGCGAGGCAAGTAGCGAGGGGGATTAGGCGGGGCATGGCCTTTTGGCAGGGGTGGCTGTGTTTTATCCTCGTGGCGGCTTGACTGTCAATGGTGTCAGGTTCCAACTGAACTGAACACGGTAGGAGGTGCCAGTAGCGTAGGTGCCAGGCACCGGGTTAGCACGCCCAGACTTTACGATTGGCGATCT
>DATCPG010000166.1:0-4335 GCA_036570225.1 Gemmatimonadaceae bacterium
GGACAGAGCTGTATGAAAACGAGACTCGCCCGCCACTGGATGAGCGGCGCAATGATCGGATTGACTTATGTGGCGGCCGTCCTGGCTACGCTGCCGCTCTTGTTGATTCTCGCGCACCTGATCAGAAAGGGTGCGGCCTCTCTCTCGGTCGCTTTTTTCACACACATGCCGGGACCTGTTGGGGAGATCGGCGGGGGAATGGCGAACGCGATCGTGGGCACCCTGATCCTGATTGGCATCGCGTGCGCGATAGGTCTCCCGATCGGAATCGGAGCAGGCATTTATCTGTCTGAGAAGCGCTCGATGCCACTCGCGCAGTCGGTCCGGTTTCTCTCCGATGTTTTGAATGGTCTGCCTTCGATAGTGATGGGAATCTTTGCCTGGACGCTGCTGGTCCGCCCTGTCGGGCACTTCTCCGCGCTAGCGGGCGGAACAGCCCTCGGCGCGATGATGATTCCTCTTGTGACGCGCACGACCGAGGAGATGCTCAAGGTCGTCCCTGTTTCGTTGCGCGAAGCGGCGCTGGCCCTTGGATATCCGCGCTGGCGTACGTCGCTCTCCGTTGTCGTGCGCACCGCCCTCGCCGGCATCGCGACGGGCGCGCTGGTAGCGGTTGCCAGAATTGCCGGCGAGACTGCTCCACTGCTGTTCACCGCGCTCGGGAATCAGTTCTGGTCGACTGCGGTGCGGGAGCCGATCGCAGCGCTCCCCCTCCAGATCTTCGCGTATGCAATCAGCGCCTACGACGAATGGCATGCACAAGCCTGGGCAGGCGCGCTGGTCCTCATCTCGATTGTGCTCGTTATCAGCCTCGCTGCGCGTCTCGTAACCCGGTCAAAATTCGGTGCTCCAGTCGATTGAAGTCTCTTCGGAGCCGCGCATGATCCCGCGCGTCGTGGCGCCGCGAGCAACGGCCCCGGAAGCCCGCGAGGCAGCCGCCTCCGCGAAGCCGTGCATTATCACGAGCCAGCTGTCGGCGTTCTTCGGCCAAACGCCGGCGATCAGGAATATCTCGATGGTGGTTCCGCAACAGGCCGTCACCGCGATAATCGGACCCTCCGGGTGCGGGAAGTCCACCTTGCTGCGCTGCATCAACCGGATGCACGAAACCGCTCCCAACACCAGAGTGGACGGTCAGGTCGAGATCCTCGGCAGCGCCATCTATGGCGACGGGACAAGCCCTACCGCCGTGCGGCGGCACGTCGGAATGGTGTTCCAGCGACCAACGCCCTTCCCCACGATGTCCGTCCGGACCAACGTGGCAGCTGGCCTGCGAGCCGATCCGAAAATGCGACTGGCGCAGCTGGACGTGAACGAGATAGTGGAACTCGCCCTTCACCGCGCCGGTCTCTGGGAAGAAGTGAAGGATCGCCTCAACGAAAGCGCGATGACTCTTTCTGGCGGCCAACAGCAGCGACTGTGCATCGCGCGCGCACTGGCGACGAACCCACGCGTCATCCTCCTCGACGAGCCGACCGCATCGCTCGATCCCCTCAGTACCCAGAAAGTCGAGGAGCTCGTTTACAACCTGCGAGAGACGGTGACCGTCGTCATCGTCACCCACAACATGCAACAGGCGGCGAGAGTCTCCGATCGGACGGCGTTCCTGCTCGCCGGGGAGCTGATCGAGCTCGCGCCCACGAACGCCCTCTTCACCGCGCCGAAGGATCCCCGCACGGAAGCCTACATCACGGGTCGGTTCGGATGACATCCGCACTCGCGCAGCAACCAGCCCCTGACGCCACGCAGCAGGTCGGAACAATCGAAGCGCGCGACTTTTCCTTTTGGTACGGAAAGAAGCAGGCGCTGAAGAACGTTAGCATCGCCGTGCCGCCCCGCGCGGTCACTGCGCTCATCGGCCCGTCTGGGTGCGGAAAATCGACGTTCCTCCGGTCGATCAACCGCCTGAATGACCTGATTCCCGGCATCCGTCACGAGGGAGACATGTGCCTCGACGGCCAGAGCATTTTCGACAAGGGCGTCGACGTCGTTGCCATCCGTCAAAGGGTTGGGATGGTTTTCCAGCGCTGGAATCCGTTCCCTAAATCCATTTACGAGAACGTCGCCTACGGTCCGCGAATAAACGGCGTTGATACCGAGGGGTCGCTCGACGAGATCGTCGAGCGTTCGCTGCGGCGGGCGGCACTTTGGGACGAAGTGAAAGATAGATTGCGTACGAGCGCCCTCGGACTGTCGGGGGGACAGCAGCAGCGGGTGTGCATCGCAAGGGCCCTCGCCAATCAGCCCGAGGTGTTGTTGCTGGATGAGCCGGCGAGCGCACTCGACCCCAGCTCGACGCAGAAAATCGAAGAGCTCGTCTACGAGCTCAAACAGGAGTTGACGATCATCATCGTGACACACAATCTGCAGCAGGCCGCGCGCGCATCCGACCACACTGCTTTCTTCTTCATGGGTGAGCTCATCGAGTTCGGACCGACGGACCAGATCTTTACGCGTCCTCGCGAGGAGCGCACCGAAGCGTACATCACCGGGAGATTCGGATGACCGAAACAACTGCCGCGGCTACAGCCGGGTTCCGCCATTTTCACGATCAGCTGGGCTCCCTCAAGGAACAGCTGCTGTCGATGTCGTCAATTGCGGAAGAGCGCACCGACCTCGCCGTCGAGGCACTTCTCACCCGCGATCGAGAGAAGGCCAAGCTCGTGATTGAGGGTGACGTGGATCTCAATCGGCTCGAGGTCGAAGTCGAGCAGGCAGCGGTCGAGTTGCTGGCCCTGCAGCAGCCGATGGCCCGCGACCTCCGCTTCATCATCGGAGCCATCAAGGTGTCGAACGACCTCGAGCGGGTGGGCGACCACGCTGTCAACATCGCCGAGAGCGCGATCAGACTCGCCGATAAGCCCAAGGTGAATATCAGCATTCCCGAAATCGAGGTGATGGCTCGACGCGCGCGGAAAATGCTCGGCGATTCGCTGGACGCATTCATTCGCGCCGACGGTGCGCTGGGCAGAAAAGTCTGCCGTGACGACGACGTAGTCGACTCCCTTCACGACTCCGTTTTTCGGGTTCTGCTCACACACATGCTGGCCGATCCGAAAACGATCACGCCCTCGCTGGAGCTACTCCTGGCGGGTCGGAATCTGGAGCGCATCGCCGACCTCGCGACCAACATCGGCGAAGACGCTGTCTACCTCGCCGAGGGGAAGCAGATCAAGCACCGCAACGAGGCATAGCCGACATCAGCGGCTGACGCTCGACAGAATCCAGTAGCTCACCGCCGCCAGGCCGGCAGACGCCGGAATGGTGATGACCCACGCCCAGACGATTCGGCGAGCGATTCCCCAGCGAACCGCCGAGAAACGATAGGTCGCGCCCGCGCCCATGATCGAGCCGGCAATCGTGTGCGTTGTGCTCACCGGAATTCCATAGTGCGTTGCAAGGGTGATCGCCAGTGCTCCGCCAGTCTCTGCGGCGAAGCCACTAACGGGGCGAAGACGCGTAATGCGCGATCCCATCGTGTGGACGATCCTCCACCCGCCGAACAAGGTACCGAGCGATATCGCGGTGTAGGCGGCGAGCTTGACCCAGAGCGGAATGCCTTCGCCGGGCACATATAGATGGTGGAAGAATCCGGTTTGACTCGCCATCAGCGGCTTCACCGAGACCAGCAAGCCGACGATGATTCCCATCGTCTTCTGGGCGTCGTTGGCTCCGTGCGCATGTGACAGGAGCGCCGAGCTCATGAGCTGCGCCACTCTGAAGAATCGGTCGACACGCGCGGGCGCCATCTTCTGAAAAGTCCAGTAAACCGCGACCATGAGAATGAAGCCCGCAAGCATTCCGACGAGCGGCGAGATCACGATGAAGGACAGAGTCTGAATCCACTTCAGGCCCCATGTGATGGCGGTCCAGCCGGCCTTCGCGACGCCCGCACCCGCGTAGCCGCCGATCAGAGCATGCGACGAGCTCGATGGAATGCCGTAGAACCACGTGATCAGGTTCCAGATGATCGCGCCCAGCAATCCCGCCAGAATGAGGTTCGGAGTGACGATGTCGGTGCGGATGATTCCCTTCTGAATCGCCTTGGCGACCAGCTCACCGGCCGTGAACGCAGCCGCGAAATTCCACACCGCGGCCCATATCACGGCGGCAAGCGGGCTCAGCACCCGGGTTCCGACGATCGTGGCGATGGAGTTGGCCGAATCGTGAAAACCGTTGATGAAGTCGAAGACGAACGCGATCAATACGATCGCGGCGACGTAGTAGACCACTAGGCGTTTTTGAGGGCGATGCTCTGGAGCACGTTTCCAACGTCCTCACATTGGTCCAACGCGTCTTCGATCTTGTCGTACAAATCCTTCCACTTGATTACTT
>DATCPG010000167.1:0-13283 GCA_036570225.1 Gemmatimonadaceae bacterium
ACATTCATCCGCCCACTACCGTGAAATCGGTGCGGCGCGTTCGCGAGACGAAGCTCGAGGCCGATCCCGATCAGACGCTCCACCACCGACACTTTCTCACGTCGCGCGCGACAAAGGGTGGGAGCGCGACGCTCGATCGCATGCCGCTGCTTTTCAACCAGGACATCGCGATGCTCTATTGCGAGCCCGACGAGAACGACGCGCACTTTTACCGTAACGCGCAGGCCGACGAGCTGGTTTACGTCAGCAAGGGGACGGGCGTGCTGGAGAGTACCTACGGCGCGCTGCCTTTCCATGAAGGCGATTACCTCGTCATTCATCGCGGGATTCTCCACCGCTACCGCTTCGATCTCAACGCCGAGCAGCAACCCAAGCTCGTGACGTTCGAGAGCAGGGGACACGTGCGCTGGCCCAAGCGCTATCGCAACGAGTTCGGCCAGCTCATCGAAGGCGCTCCGTATTCCGAGCGCGACATCCGTCGTCCCACGTTCGTCGAGCCCATCGATGAGATGGGAGATTTTCCGATTCTCGTGAAGCAATACGACGGGATCAACGAGATCGTGCTCGACCACCATCCGCTCGATGTCGTGGGTTGGGACGGATACTTCTATCCCTGGGCGTTCAACATCAACGACTTCGAGCCGATCGTCGGCCGCGTGCACCAGCCGCCGCCAGTGCATCAGACTTTTCAGGGCGACGGATTCGTCGTCTGCTCGTTCTGTCCGCGTCCCTACGACTTCCACCCGGAAGCTGTTCCCGCTCCGTACAATCACAGCAACGTGGATTCCGACGAGGTGCTCTATTATGCGTCGAGTGAATTCATGAGCCGCAAGGGAATCGAGTTCGGCAGCATCACACACCACCCCGACGGCATTCCTGACGGGCCGCACCCCGGGCGCGCGGAAGCGAGCATCGGCGCCAAGTATACCGACGAGCTCGCGGTAATGATGGACAGCTTCCGCCCGCTCAAGGTCGCGAAAGCGGCGATGGCAATCGAAGATCGCGAGTACCACAAATCGTGGCTGCAGGGGCAGCACGCTCAGTTCAATCCTCCCACGAGCTGAGGCTGAACCTGAGATGAGCGAGGCGCTGTGGACACCCTCGCCAGAGCGCGTAGTAAAGGCGAACATGACCGAGTTCCTTCGCTATGTGGAGGAACGCGGCGGGCCGCCTGTCCCTGACTACTCCGCCGATTCGTACTGGCAGCTGCACGAATGGTCGGTCGCGAATCCGGAGCGATTCTGGTCGCTGGCGTGGAGATTCTGCGGGATTATCGGGCACCGTGGCACCGGTGGTGGCGCCGAGCGAGTAGGCGTCGGGCTGGAGAACATGGGCCCTCCGGATCCGGAAAAAGGTCCCCGCTGGTTTCCCGACGCGAGTCTGAATTTCGCCGAGAATCTTCTTCGCTTCAGCGACGAACAGCCGGCGCTCGCATCGTGGAACGAGGCCGGTCATCAGCGCACGCTGAGCTATCGCGAGCTGCGCGAGGCGGTTGGCACCCTCGGAATTGCGCTCAAAACCGCCGGTGTCGAGCCCGGGGATCGCGTCGCGGGATGGCTGCCCAACATTCCTGAAGCAGTGATCGCGATGCTCGCGGCGACGTCCCTCGGGGCGATCTGGTCATCGTGCTCACCGGACTTCGGCGCGCAGGGCGTGATGGATCGCTTCGGCCAGATCTCTCCCAAGATTCTCTTCGCCGCCGATGGGTATCTGTACAACGGCAAAGAGATCGATCTGGTCCCGCGCCTTCGTCAGATCGCCTTCCGTATTCCGTCGCTCGAGTACGTAATCGTCACGCCGTACAGAAAGCTGATGCCGGATCTCGAGGGTGTACGAAAGGGCACGCTGTGGTCGCGGTTCATCGCCGGCCAACGGGAAGAAGCGGCGCGGAAAAAAACTCCAACCAGCGTCTCGAGAAAAACTCCACCCGAAGGGATGATCTGGAAGACTCCGCCCGACCAGATGAAGAAGGAACCCGAGCCGCATGTCGGCCTGCCGGCCAACCTGGAGCTGGAACGTTTTCCGTTCGATCATCCCCTCTACATCATGTATTCGTCGGGGACCACGGGGCTGCCCAAATGCATGGTGCACAGCGCCGGCGGAACGCTTCTCCAGCACCTGAAGGAGCTGATCCTCCACACCGACCTCAATCGCGAAGACTGCATCTTCTACTACACGACGTGTGGATGGATGATGTGGAATTGGCTCGTCACGTCACTATCTGTGGGCGCGAAGGTCGTGCTGTACGATGGCGCTCCGTTATATCCGACGCCCGACATTCTGTGGGAGATGGCCGTCCAGGAGGGAATCACGATCTTCGGAACCAGCGCGAAATACCTGGCGCTGCTCGAGAAGTCGGGCATGGTTCCGAAAAAGACGCACGATCTGTCGAAGCTCAAGGCGATTCTCTCGACTGGGAGTCCGCTCGCCCACAACAGCTTCGATTACGTGTACTCGAAGGTGAAGTCCGATGTGCACCTCGCCAGCATCAGTGGCGGCAGCGACATCATCTCCTGCTTCGTGCTCGGCAATCCGATTCTGCCGGTATACCGCGGAGAGATTCAGACGCCCGGACTGGGCATGTCCGTCGATGTGCTCGATGATCGGGGGCGGCCGGTCAGATTGGTCCCCGGTGAGCTCGTGTGCACAAGGCCGTTTCCCAGCATGCCGATCGGTTTCTGGGACGACCCCGATGGAGCAAAGTACAAGGCGGCGTATTTCGACTACTTCCCCGGCGTCTGGCGTCACGGGGACTGGGCCGAGATCACGCGCCACAGGGGGTACATCATCTACGGCCGGAGCGACGCGACGCTCAATCCAGGCGGCGTTCGGATCGGAACCGCCGAGATCTACCGGCAGGTGGAGCAGCTTCCGGAAGTCGTGGAAAGCGTTGCAGTTGGTCAGGAAATCGACGGAGGATCGACCGGCGACGTGCGAATAGTGCTCTTTGTGAAGCTCCAGCCCGGCCTCACGCTCGACGATGCCCTATGCGCGAAGATCTCGTCGAGCCTGCGCGAGAACACCACGCCGCTGCACGTCCCCAAGAAGATCATCCAGGTAGATGACATCCCGCGCACGATCAGCGGGAAGATCAGTGAGCTTGCTGTGCGCGAAGTGATTCACGGCCGGCCGGTAAGAAACACGGAAGCGCTCGCGAATCCGCAGGCGCTGAGGCTCTACGAGAGGTTGGACAAGCTGCGCGAGTAGCGCAGCGGGTAGAGCTAGTGTTGCGCGAGAGCCTGGTCGCGCTTCGCGGTGCTTGCGAGCGCGTTCACCATGTCCTGCAGCCTGAGCCCGCGACCGGGCTCGGGGGCGCCGAACGTCATCGCCGTGTGATAGTGCGAGACGCCATAGTTGGCGCCCGACTTCCGCTCGACCGTGATGCCCCAGTTCTTCTGGTCGGACTGATCCTGGACCGGCGCACCCGAGGTGGCCTGCGGAAGAGCGTGCGACTCGACTTCGGAAAGGAAAGCGTTCCAGTCGGGGGTTCCTTTCAGGTGCGCCTCACACGCGGAGCTGACCCAGCGATCGTCACCGAACTTTGAATCGCGCTTGGAGATCGGTCCACAATCGTAGCCAGCCTGGACGAAGGCATCGACGCGAGTATCGGCTGTAACCGGCGAGACCTCGTAGTACGCGTCCCAACGCAGAAGCAGGCGTCCAGTGGTAACGCCGGCGGTCTGGCGAATGATCACCAGGTACTGCGGGTTGCCGAAGCCTGAATACCAGATCCTGACTTCACGGTCGCCCTTGGCCAGCGGGCTCTTCGACAGTGGCGCCAGGCCAACGGTCAGGGCAGCGGCGTCCTTGGTCTCGAAGATTTCCTCCGAGGCCGGCGTGACAGTCGACGCTGTGAATACGGGTGCCTGCTGCGCCAGGAAAGAGCTTGGAATTGCGAGCAGGAGCGAAGCTGCGATCGTGAGTCGGCTCATGTCCGGAGGACTGTTTGACCGCGGCGAAGGTCACAATTAGCGACCTCATCCGTAAAGGACGAGTAACCTCTTGGTACTACGTGTGTTACGGTGTGGAAACGGTGTCTTTTCGGGCCCCCGTCCGCACGGATTGGCTCACAACGAGACCATCCGACGCCCAAAAACCTGGCAGTAGTAAAGACCGCCCGCGGAAGAGCGGGCGATTGCGATTCCCGTCTCCTCCACATCGCGGTTGAGTATGTTGGCGCGATGACCCTTCGAGGCCATCCAACCCTCCACGACCGTCTGGGCGCTCGGGTAGCCGAGTGCGACGTTTTCCGCGAGGCGCGCGTACGGATAGCCTGCCGCCCGCGCCCGATCGGTTAGCGTCGGTAAGGTGGCATCGGGTATCACGTGCGCCATTTTCTGGAAGTGCGCCATGTTCTCGGCCTGGATCCTCGCCATGCGATCCAGCTGCGGATTGTAGACGAGGTCAGGAAGTCCCTGACGTCTCCGCTCTTCGTTCACGAGCCTGAATATTCGCGATTCCGTCGGGCCGAGTGTTGCCGGCGCTGTCTCCGTCGAAGGTGCCGATGGAGAGGAGGTCGTGTTGACGGGGATCGTACAACCGGCCAGCACGATACAGGAAGCGAAAGCAACCAGACCGAAGCGCATCCGTGTTATATCGGGGCTCAGCCCAATCGTTCCAGAGCGTCCAGGATTTTGCGTGGCTGGAGCTTCGTCCGCTTCGACGTAAACACGCGCAACCAGCGCGCGCTCTTGTAAAGCTCCTCGGAAAGCGACGGAAGATTGATCGTTCCGATCCAGCCCTCTCCCGTCAGGCGCTCGACCTTGCCACTGCGGCGGAGAACCGGGATGTCCAGTCCCAGCATCTGGGTCTTGACGGGATAGTCGAGGAGTAGCTCACCCGGGGCGAGGCAGAATTCCTTGGCGAGCAGATTTTCCGCCTCGCTGACGCGCTTTCGGTCGGACGCGATCCACTCGACGGTATCATCGTCCAGCTCCGCTGCCGGCCACTCGGCTGCCCGCTTGTAAAGCTTCCGCCCCTTGAGCGCGACAAGGAGTGGCGTGGAGAACGCGCTTTCGAGTCGGTGCATCAGCCCTTCGTCAGTGTACGCGGCCAGCGATCGGCCATCGACAATGCCCGCCTCGACCGCATCCTCCACCAATCGTTTGTACATCGCCGTCGCGCTTCTGACTGCGTGGTGCCAGTAGACGTTCCGGTACATCTGATATTTCGCAAATAGCAGCGACTCGAGGGCGGAAAGCGCTTTCTCCTGGACTCCGATCGCTGAGCGTCCCGTCGCGGGATCGTCGACCAGCACCAGAGAATTCGTGAGCCGGTCTACGTCGATCTCGCCGTACGGCACGCCGCACATGAAGGCGTCGCGTTTCAGGTATTCGATCTTGTCCAGATCGAGGGATCCGGAGATGAGGCCCTGGAGCGCACTCTTGCTCTCGCCGCGGATCAGATCGAACACTCGCGCCGGCGCGTCGTCGCCGAGTCGTGATCGCAGGAGCGAGGCGACGGCGCCTTCAGTGATGAGTGGCCGCGCGACATCCTCGTGGTGAAGCGCGCCGATCTCTTCCAGCGCGTGCGAGAAAGGATAGTGCCCGACGTCGTGGAGCAGAGCCGCCGATCGAACTATCGCCTGCTCGTGCTCGCTGATCGACGTCGCGTCTTCGGCCTCACAAAGGAGCGCGAGCGTGCGCCGCGAAAGATGGTGAGTGCCGAGTGCGTGCTCGAACCGGGAATGCGTCGCGCCAGGGTAGACGAGGTAAGTCCACCCGAGCTGTCGCACGTACCTCAGTCGCTGAAAGACGTCCGTGTCGACGAGCTCGAGCGTGAGGTCATCGACCCGAATGTTGTTCCATACCGGGTCGCGCAGGATCTCGAAGCGCACGGCCCTTCGCTGTGAGGACGTTATCCCTTCGGGCCGGCGTTCTTTATGGCCGGCTCTACGCTGCCGAACGTCTCGAAGTTTTCGCGAAACATCGCCGCGAGCTTTCTGGCCTGCGCGTCGTAGGCCGACGGATCCGGCCACGTCGAGCGCGGATTCAACACCTTGCTCGGCACTCCCTTGATCTCCACCGGGACGGCGAGCCCGAAGATCGGATCAGTTTCTGTCTGCACGTCGTCCAGCTCGCCGGCGAGCGCCGCACGCGCGATGGCGCGGGTGTACGACAGCTTGATGCGCTTCCCCGTTCCGTACGCACCGCCGCTCCAACCGGTGTTGATGAGCCAGACGCGGGCCGCGTGACGGTGGAGAAGACCGCCTAACATCTTTGCGTATTTCGTCGGATGCCAGACGAGAAACGCGGCGCCGAAGCACGCGCTGAAGGTTGGCTGCGGCTCCTTTACTCCGCGCTCGGTGCCGGCAACCTTGGCCGTATACCCCGAGAGGAAGTAGTACATCGCCTGCTCCGGAGTGAGCCTGGCGATCGGCGGGAGAACTCCGAATGCGTCGGCGGTGAGAAAGACGACATTCCTGGGGTGTCCGCCGCGCCCGCCCTCGACGTGGTTGCGAATGTAGTGCAGCGGGTACGAAGCTCGGGTGTTCTCGGTGATGGACTGGTCGGCGAATCTGACCTGCTTCGTGGCGGGATCGAGCACCACGTTCTCGAGGACCGTACCGAACATTTGCGTGGTCCGATAAATGTCGGGCTCGGTCTCGGGCGAAAGGTTGATCACTTTCGCGTAGCAGCCGCCCTCGAAATTGAAGATCCCATCCTTCGACCAGCCGTGCTCGTCGTCGCCGATGAGCCCGCGATCCGGATCCGCGGACAACGTTGTCTTTCCCGTTCCCGACAGACCAAAGAAGAGCGCCGTGTCGCCGCCTTTGCCCACGTTCGCCGAACAGTGCATGGAGAGAACATCCTGTCTGGGCAGCAGGTAGTTCATGACCGCGAACATCGATTTCTTCAGCTCACCCGCGTAGCGCGTCCCTCCGATGAGGATAGTTCGTTCCGCAAGATTGAGGATGATGAACGTCGCCGTGCGCGTGCCGTGCCTCGCGGGATCCGCTCTGAACTCCGGTGCGTGCAGGACCGTGAAGTTGGGGTCGAAAGTCGGCAGATCGGTTCGTTCCGGCCGGATGAACATGTTCCGCGCGAACGCCATGTGCCACGCGTTCGGCGAGACATATCGCACCGACAGACGGTACGCCGGATCGGCGCCGCAGTAGAGATCCTCGACGAAGAGCTCCTTTGCATCGTTGAGGTAATGGCGCACGTCAGCCAGGAGCAGCTGGTATTTCTCAGGCGAGATGGCTTGGTTGATCTTGCCCCAGTTGACGTCCTTCTCCGACGACGGCTCCTTCACCACGAACTTGTCGTCTGGCGAGCGCCCGGTGTGTGGACTGGTGATAGCGACGAAGGGACCCATGTCGGCAAATTCGCCTTCATTGCGCCGCGCGGCGTGCCTGAAGAGCTCGGGCGCAATCAAATTCCAGTGCACTTCGCCCCGCGGGGCGAGTCCCTGCCTGCCCAATCCTATGCTGCTTTCGCGCGCGACCGACGTGCGCTGCGGCTTGATCTCAGTTGCCATTACGAGGTGGTCCCCTCACTGATCCGCTGCTGAGCGTCCATCACCGCCACCGCGGCCATGTTCACGATGTCCTGAACGTCAGCGCCCTGCTCCAGCACGTGTACGGGAAGATTCATACCCACCAGGAAAGGGCCGATCTTGGCCGCGCCGCCGAGGTGGTGCAGCAGCTTGTAGGCGATATTCCCCGCGCTGAGGTTGGGGAATATCAGAACGTTCGCCCGCTCCTTGAGAGCGCTGAACGGATAACCGGAACGAAGAATATTCTCGTCCATCGCCGTGTCTGCCTGCATCTCGCCGTCGACGATGAGCGAAGGATCCCGTTTTCTGAGAATTGTTACGGCCTTCGCGACTTTCTCGGCTTCGGGGTGGCGCACCGAGCCGAAATTGGAGAAGGAGAGCATCGCGATCTTCGGCGTGATGCCGAAGGTGCGAACGATCCGGCCGGCGGAGTAGGCAATCTGCGCCAGCTGCTCCGCGGTTGGATCGATGTTGACCGTGGTATCTCCGCAGAAGATAACGTGCTTCTCGAACACGAGCATATAGAGGCCCGCCACTATCTCGGCTTTCGGATGCGCGCCGATGACCTGTAACGCGGGGCGAATCGTCTCGGGGTAGTGCATTCCCACGCCGGAAAGAAGGGCGTCGGCGTCGCCGCATGCGACCATCACGGAGCCGAAGTAGTTGCCATTGAACAGAAGCTGGTGCGCTTCGCCGTGGCTCAGGCCCTTGCGCTGGCGGCGCTTCCACAAATAATCCGCGTACTTGTCGCGCTTGTCGGATTTCGCCGGATCCTCGATCACGAGGTCGCGCAGGGAGATGTGATTGTCTTCCGCGATCCGCTCGATGGTGGTGCGTTGCCCGAGAAGGATCGGAGATGCGATTCCTTCGTCCGCGATCATACGCGCGGCGCGTATGATCTTCGGCTCTTCGCCCTCGGGAAAAACGACGCGCTTCGGATCGCGCACCGCGCGATTGATAATCCCGCGCATTATTCCGCGGGCTCTTCCCAGCCGTGCCTCGAGCTGTTCGCGGTACGTCTCGAGGTCGATCATCTGCTTGGCGACGCCGCTCGCCACTGCCGCCCAGGCGACGGCGGGCGCAACCCAGAGCAGCACTCGCGGATCGAATGGGAAGGGAATCAGGTAGTCGGGGCCGAACTTGACCGAGCGCAGTCCGTACAGACGAGAGACGCTCTCCGGAACGTTCTCCTTTGCCAGGGCAGCGAGCGCTCGGGTGGCGGCCATCTTCATCTCCTCATTGACGGTGGTCGCGCGTGCGTCGAGCGCTCCACGGAAGATGAACGGGAAGCCGAGGACGTTATTGACCTGGTTGGGGAAGTCGCTGCGGCCCGTCGCGATGATTGCGTCATTGCGCACCGCGCGGATCTGGTCGGGAAGGATCTCTGGCTCGGGGTTGGCGAGAGCGAAGACGATGGGCTTCTTGGCCATCTTCGCGACCATTTCGCCAGTGATCGCTCCAGCGACGGAGAGACCGACGAACACGTCTGCTCCGGCGAGAGCATCTGCAACAGTTCTTGCCTTCGTCTTGTTGGCGAATTTGGCTTTGTACGGATCCAGCTCTCCCGGACGGCCGTCGTAGACCACGCCCTGCCTGTCCGTGAGCAGAATATTTTCGCGAGGCACACCGAGCCGCACGTAATGCTCCGCGGTCGATATCGCTGCGGCGCCCGCGCCTGAGAACACGACCCGCACCTTCTCTATCTTCTTGCCGACGATCTCAAGCGCGTTGAGCAGCGCAGCGCCGGAGATGATGGCGGTTCCATGCTGATCGTCGTGGAAGACGGGAATGCGCATCGTCTTCCGGAGCGTCTCCTCGATGTAGAAGCAATCGGGGGCCTTGATGTCCTCGAGATTTATTCCACCGACAGTTGGCTCGAGGAGCTGGCAGAACCTGATCACGTCATCCGGATTCTCTGATCCCACCTCGAGGTCGAAGACGTCGAGGTCGGCGAACTGCTTGAAGAGATTCGCCTTTCCCTCCATGACGGGCTTGGCCGCCAGTGCGCCGATATTGCCGAGGCCGAGGACGGCGGTTCCGTTACTGACGACCGCGACGAGATTACCCTTGGCGGTGTACTTGTAGGCGTCGTCGGGGTTCGACTCGATCTCCAGGCAGGGAACCGCGACCCCGGGGGAGTAGGCGAGCGCCAGATCGCGCTGATTGTTGAGTGGCTTGGTCGGTACTACCGCGATCTTTCCGGGGCGCCCGGATGCGTGGTAGTCGAGGGCATCTTCACGCTTCATTGAACATGGAAAAATGCCACCGGCGCCTGGTAAGTGCTACCCTCGCAGAGAGATAGAGCGCGTCCGCAGCACGGGTTCGAACCGTTTGGCTCGCGGTCGGGTACTACGCCGGAATGGTAATTCCGTATCCGCGCATACCGCCGACGATCGTGTCCATCGGTCCGGTCGCCGTCCGATGGTACAGCATGATGTATGTCGTTGGCTACGTCGTGGGTTATCGTCTCGTGCTGCGACGTGTCGCGACGGGCCGGTCCACCATCACCCGGGCGCAGCTGGACGACCTGATCTGGTATCTCGCGTGCGGCATGTTGATCGGGGCGCGCGTCTTCTACGTCCTCGTTTACGACCGTGCAGTGTACGCAGCACATCCCCTTCAGGTATTTGCACTCTGGCAGGGAGGGCTTTCCTTTCACGGCGCAATAACCGGAATGGCGGTAGCCATCGCTTTTTTCGCGCGAAGATACCGGCATTCGATACTCTCGATCACTGACCTGGTTGCCTTGTGCGGCACACCTGGGTTGCTATTCGGCCGCCTGGGCAACTTCATCAACGGGGAGCTCTATGGGAGACCGAGCAACGTCCCGTGGGCGATGATTTTCCCCAAAGACCCGCTGCAACTGCCTCGGCACCCTTCGCAAATTTACGAGGCGTTTGCGGAAGGCGTTCTGTTGAGTGTTCTACTCTGGTGGATCGACGCCCTCGCTCGTGCGCGCGGGTACGATCGCCCGGGCCTGGTAACAGGATTCTTTCTGGTCGGATACGCGCTCATAAGGTTTGGTCTCGAGTTCACTCGCGAGCCTGATGCACAGCTCGGCCTCGTGATCGGAGCGCTGTCGATGGGACAAGTGCTCTCGACTATCATGCTGCTGGTCGGAGTGGCGCTGCTCGCCACACTCTATTTCAATCGCGCACGCGTCCAACCCATCATCTGAGGGTCCTGCGAGCCTTCACTGCGTACGATGCGCGCGGAAGCGTTACCTTTTTTTCTCTATGACGCTACCTTAAAGCCAGAATGAAGCGTGCTAGCTCGATATCTCGTGGTCTGGCCTGGCGCCTCCGACTGCTTGCGGCCGTCCTTGCCGTTGGCGGTCAGATGGGCCTGTCGGGCACATCGCTCACGCTGGCTCGGGACGAGTCCAGCGCCGTGTCGCACACGGAGCGGAGCGGCATCGATCTGCATCACGGGCACAACGAAGCCACGTGTGCGGCGTGCAGCGCTCTCTCGTTTCACACCACAGTAACGGCGATTGCACCCGCCCCGTCCGCTCGAGCGGTGTCTCGTCTGGTTCGCGCCCGCCGCTCCGCTTCTTACATAAGCGGCCCACAACTCCTTTCCAACTCCTGCCGAGCTCCGCCCATAGAAGCCTGAACCAACCGTTCAGTGTGTAGTCAAAATTCTTTGGGGAGCTCATGCACCTTATTCGGTCCGCGATCGCGCTGGCATTTCTCGCCGGCGCGCTTCAAGCCCAACAACCAGTTCCAAAACCCCGAGCCGATTCCATATCCGCGCTCGGCGTATTGCAGCCGCTCGATTCCGCGAGGTTGTCCCGTCGCGAAGCCGTTGCGCTCGCACTTGCAAACAATCCGCAGCTCGAGGTAGCCCGCGCCCAAATCGGGGAGGCCAGAGCCCGGAAAGTAGAGGCGGTTTCGATTCCCGATCCGGCCGCGACTGCGTCTCTCGATCAGCAGCGCGGGCTCTTCCAGTCGGGTAGCGCCGGCCAGAAGAATGTCGGGGTCGGCATGGTTGTTCCTTTTCCGAACAAGCTCAGGCTCCAGGGAAAGATCGCGCAAGCGGACGTGCGATCCGCGGAGCTCACGTACCAGCTGCAACGGCAGTTCGTGGCCTCGCAGACAGCCGACGCCTACGACTCGCTCCTTGTCGCGCTCAAGCATCGCGCCGACTTGACCGAAGCAGAGTCGCTCGCGCGCAACTTCCTCCAGAGAACGCAGGCGCGGTTCAATGCCGGGACGGCCGCAAGACTCGATGTGATCAAAGCCACGGTAGATGTCGCGCAGGCCGCAAATCAGCTTCTGGCAAACGCGCTGGATGTGCAGACCGCTGCGTCTGCGCTCGATCGCTTGCTGGGTCGTCCGACCAATGAAGCGATAGCCCCGACGGATTCGCTCGTCGTTCCAGACAGCCTCCCATCGCTCGAGCGTCTGGTAGCGGTGGGGCTTGCGGCGCGGCCGGAGCTGGCGTCGATAGCTGCGCAGCGCCAGGGAGCGCGCGCGGCGACTTCGCTCGCCAGACAGTTCTGGCTGCCGGATCTCACGCTCGGCGTGAACAAAGACTACAACCTGCCGGACCCCGCCCTCTTCTCGACGGGCCTGGCCTTTCCGCTGCCGATTTTTTTCTGGCAGCATACCCGCGGTCAAATCGCTGAGTCGAGTTTTCGGGAGCGGGAGCTCGAAGCCTCCGAGCGCGACCTCCGTGCATCGGTGACGCAGGATCTCCGCGACTCTTACGCAAATGCGCGCATCGCACTTCAGCAGGCGGTGTTCATTCGCGACCAGCTGCTCCCCTCCGCGCGCGCGGCGTATCGCGCCGCATCGGCGAGCTATACCCTCGGCGGCTCGTCGGCGCTGGAGGTGCTCGATGCGCGCAGGACGCTGCTCGATGCAGAAAGCCAGTACGCAGACGCTCTCGCCGCCGCGAACATCTCGCGTCACGAGCTGGAGCGCGCCGTAAGTGTTCCGCTCGACACCATCCAATAAAGGTTCCCAATGCGAAACGATGCTCTGATAACTCGCGGACGTTACCTGCTGCGGAGCCTTACGATCGGCGCGACCTTGATTACAGCCTGCACGCGGGTCGACAAGACCTCGGTGAAAGACAGTACTGTCGCAGGAACGGCCGGCTTCACGATTCCAGCGGCGCAGCGTGCACGAATCCATGTGATACAGGTCGCCCTGTCGGTGTTCAGGCCGGTCGTGTCGACCACCGGCACAGTTGCGTTCAATGGCGATCACTCGACTCCGGTTTTGGCCCCCATATCCGGTCCCGTGTCGCGGATTCTGGTTCCACTCGGCGCTCAGGTTGGCCAGGGGGCCGCGCTGGCAACGGTTTCTTCACCGGATTTCGCCGCGGCTGTTGCCGCCTTTCGAAAGGCGGAGAACTCCTACCGGCAGCTATCACGAATCGCCACGCTGGACGAGCAACTGTTCGCGACCGATGCAATCGCCCATCGGGATGTTGAGCAGGCACAGACCGACGCCGCCGCTGCCGCGGCGGACCGCGATGCCTCTCTCCAGCAGCTGCATGCACTCGGTGTCGATGCGGCTACCATCGCCGCAATTCAGGCCGGAAAGTCCGTAGGACCCGTTGAAGCAATCATTCGCGCACCAATAAGTGGCACTGTCGTTGAGAAACTGATCAATCCAGGACAGCTGCTCCAGGCGGGAACGACTCCGACGTTCACGATCGCGGATGTGTCGTCGATGTGGGTGATGGCGAACGTGTTCGAATCTGATCTGGCAGCAGTTCGAAAGGGCGCAAGTGCCACGATAACCACCGACGCCGGCAAATACCCGATCCCGGGG
>DATCPG010000168.1:0-3283 GCA_036570225.1 Gemmatimonadaceae bacterium
CGTTTCTTCCGCCTCGTGCGTCAGCTCCAGCCAAATGCCGTCATGTTCTCCGACGCCGGCCCCGACGTGCGCTGGTGCGGAAACGAGAACGGGACGGCCGGCGACCCGAATTGGTCGACCGTGAATCCGGATGCCGTGCCATTTCCGGGCGCGGATTTCCCCGGCGTCACTGATGCCCTGCAGCACGGCGATCGCGCCGGAACGGTGTGGCGGCCAGCCGAAGTCGACGTCTCGATCCGGCCCGGATGGTTCTATCATCCAGCAGAGGACGACCGCGTCCGCACGGTGGACAACCTCGAGAATCTCTACTTCTCATCCGTCGGCCGGAACGGCAAGCTGTTGCTCAACGTTCCTCCTACGCGAGATGGTCTCCTTCACTCTACGGACGTCGCGCACCTCGCCCAGTTCCGCGCGCGACTCGCATCGCTGTTCGAGCACGATCTCGCTCGAGATGCGCGGCGCGCGTCTTCGGTGATTGCTCCTGATAAGGCCGGCGTGGAGCTGGATCTGGGACGCCCAGTGTCGATCGGAGTCGCACGTCTCGAGGAGGACATCACGCACGGACAGAGCGTCGCGCGATATACGCTCTACGGCGCGGTTGATCGCGACTGGCAGGTGCTCTCACACGGGTCGACGATCGGTTACGCGAAGCTGGATCGTTTTGGGCCCGTCACCGTGCGCCGCGTACGCCTCGCGATCGAGGACACTGCTGGCATGCCGCCAGGTATCGCCGTCAAGTTATACAGCCCGTACGTACCGTGAAACAATCCGAGGCTCTATGAGTCCCATTTTCAACCTGCGCAGCCGCTTGCGGCCGTTCGTCGTTGCATTTTGCGCGACCCTTGCCGCGACGCAGACGCACGCCCAGGTGGCCCTTCCGGCGGCAGTCCGAGCAGCTGCCGACAGCATTTCGGTTTCACAGATTGCCGCCGATGTCGAATATCTCGCGTCAGATCGCCTGCGCGGCCGCGACACGTTCAGTCCCGGGATCGACACCGCCGCGCAATTCATCGTTCGACGGCTTGTCAGGGCCGGTCTTCAACCACTGGGCGACCACGATACCTATCTCCAGCATTTCGCGCTGATGGGAGGAACTCCGGACACATCGGCAATGTTTCTGGAATTCGGCGGCCACCGGTTTCGATTCGGAGAGTTCTTACTCAACCCGTTCTCGAAACCGATTGACACGAGGACATCGGTCGTCTTCGTCGGGGATGGCGTCCGCATCAGCTCGAAGAGTATCGACGCGTACGCCGGACTCGATCTCAAGGGCAAACTGGTGCTCGCCCGGCAGGAGCTGCCTAAGGGAATATCGTTGGACAAGCTACCCAACGATTTCGAGGGACCCCGGATCACCCCCCGCAAGCTAGGCGCAGTCGGTACGATTCTCATCCCGGCGAAGGACATGCTGGACAACTGGAATGAAATCAGATCGAACCGGATTTGGAGTTTCAATGAGCTCGACCCACCGGTTCCGACAGGACCCCGGCTCATGACCACGATCCTTGTCCAGCCCGAGCTGGCGCGCCTGCTATTGGCGGCCAATCCCGGCTCAGCGGGCCGGATTCTAGATCGGGCTTCGGACGCCGGGCTCCCTGCACCATTCGAGCTGAGTCAGCAGGTACGCGTCTACATCCCCGCAACCATTTACCGCCGGACGACCTACAACATCGTGGCGGTGATCAGGGGATCGGATCCGCGACTGAATCATGAATTTGTCACTGTTGCCGCGCATCTCGACGGCGCGCTGGAGCCACCTCTAATGCCTGGAGACAGCGTCTACAACGCAGCAGATGACAACGCTAGCGGCAGTGCTGGCATTCTCGCGGTCGCCGAACAAATGATGAGAGCGCCCCGCCCTCGGCGTTCGGTCGTTTTCATCTGGGATACGGGACACGAAATTGGCCTCTTCGGCTCGCAGGAGTTTATCGCCAGCGGCATCGTGCCTGCGCGTGCCATCGTCACGCATTTCAATCTCGATATGATTGGCGGCACTGCCGATGCAAAGGATACTACGTCGCAGCAAGCTAGAGCGCATGAAGTATTTGTGATTGGACCGCGCATTCTTAGCACTGATCTGGACTCCCTGGTCGAGCGAACCAACCGATCCTACCTGAACATGATATTGAATCACAAGCACGACAATCCGGACAGTCACTTTTATTACCCACGCACCGACGCGCGGCCGTTGATCGAGCACGGAATTCCAACTATTGAATTCTTCACAGGGTTACACCCGCGTTATCATCGTTCGAACGACGAAGCCAGATATCTTGACATGAAGAAAATCCAGGAGGTCAGTCAAACCCTCATGGCTACCGTGTGGATGATCGCGAATGCACCACAGCGTCCAGTTGTCGACAAGGGATTTCCCGCGCGGGTAATTCGCGTTCATTGATCCTGACCGATGCGGCCGGATTCTTCGGCGTCATCGGCAATCACAGAGAACGACCAGGATTTCGAGAGCTCAGAGCCGCAGTCACTGTGTCGTGAACAGGCGCCGAAATTTCCAGTTCCTCCGCGTAACGGGAAACAGCCCCGCTCAGTATATCCAGCTCAGTTGAGCCGCCCGACTCGAGATCCAGCAGAAAACTCGGCTTCGTTCCCGGCGGCAGCGCGTCGATAGCACCGACGACCTGCGCCGTTTCGTCGTCCGGGAGCGAGATACCGCGCGCCCGTGCGACGTCGACCGCTTCCTGCACCGCACGCTGCAGCAATCGGCGACCGAGCGGCCGCTCGCGCAGCACTCCGATCGGAACACGCGCGAGCCCGCAAGCCGCGGCGATTGCGGAAAGGAAAATGAACTTCTGCCAGAGATCGACGTCTATCCGGTTTGAGACGCGTGCGTCGGCGCCGGCATCGCGGAACGCTTGAGCAATCCGCGTCGCACGATCAGTTGTCTGTCCATCGAGTTCGCCAATGATGACACTCTGAAAAGCGCCGCGCCGCTCGACGACACCCGGCTGAACGCGCGCGACGCTGATACGCGTCACTCCGCCCAGGAGCCCGCCGCGCGAAACGCCGAGCGCCACCAAGCGGTCGGTAGTCTCGACGCCATTGAGAAATGGAAGGATCGCAACCCCCTTCTCGGCGACTTGTCGGACAACGGGTCCGATCGAGTCGAGCGAATAGCTCTTGACGCCAAGGATCGCGAAGTCCGCTGCGCCGAGCTCGTCGGCGCGATCGGTTGCTCCGATCTGCACCGTCGTAAACCCTTCCGGCGTTCGGATCTCCAGCCTATTGCGGCGGATCGCGGCCAGATTCTCTCCGCGCGCGTAGAGCG
>DATCPG010000169.1:0-28867 GCA_036570225.1 Gemmatimonadaceae bacterium
GTTCTCGGCAGCTGGACCCTTCTGTCCTTCAACAATGTCGAACTCTACCGCGTCGCCTTCTGCAAGGGACTTGAACCCCGAGCCGGAGATCGCGCTGTAGTGAACGAAGCAATCCTTCTGCCCGTTGTCAGGTGTGATAAAGCCAAAGCCCTTTGCATCGTTGAACCACTTCACTTTGCCGGTCGTACGCATTCCCTGCTCCTGAAAAATTTGTGTCTTGGGGAGCGGCGAACGCCCGACCCTCGACAATCTGATATGCGGGTCTCACTAACCCCGCACTGGACTTGAGAAGGAAGCACGGACCTTCGCCCGCCCTTCCCAGCTCGACTTGGCGGAAAAATAGCAAGGACCGGCTGAGCAGACAATAGACAGATTCAAGACAGATTCAGGGCGCCATTCGGTGGACCCCTGTCACGAAATACTCGGTCTCGCCAAAGCAGGTGGTTGGAACTCCCCTGTGCTGGTCATAAGTCAACGAAACCTGCTTACCGGCATTCTGCTCGATCACCTTGGCAATCGAGTCATTTCGCACTGTAAATGAAAAAATCTGGGGCATTGTTCCCGGCAGGTTTGCCATCGCCAGCTCTCCTTCCCACGTCTTACAGACCCATCCCTTCTTGGAAATCTTCTGGACGTATCCCGCGCGCTCACCCAAGGAATAGGCGTACCCCAGAGACACCCAGATCCAGAGAGCCACGATAACTGCGGGAATGAGAAGCACCCCAAGCAGCACAGCAAACAGCTTGCGATGCTTTTTTTTCACGGGAACTGGCGCAGGCGGCGCGTCGGACGTACCAGGGGTATCAGACATCGGAGCTCCAGAAGTGCAGGGAAGGGAAGGGAAGGGAAGGGAAGGGAAGGGAAGAATTTAACGGTCCGACATGCACTGCTCGGACCAGGGAATTAGCTTTCGAAATCATCACACGCAAGCAGACGTGCCAACCGTAACGCGAAGGCCGACCGTATCAGCGATCGTAGGGGGCGTACCCGTTGGGTCCGCCCATCCGATCGTCGTGCAGTCGATGACCAATACCGACACTGCGGACGCTGCCGCCACCGCCCTCCAGGTGTCAGAACTCTCGCGCGCAGGAAGCAGACTCGTCCGTATTACGGTCAACAACGACGCAGCCGCACGGGCGGTGCCGGAAATTGACAGCAGGCTTGCCGATTTGGGTGTTTCAGTCCCGATAATCGGGGACTTCCACTATAACGGCCATTTGCTCCTCGTCCGTTATCCCGACACAGCTCGCACCCTCGCCAAGTACCGAATCAATCCAGGGAACGTTGGTGGGAAACGGCGCGACGAGAATTTCCGCACAATCATCCGGATCGCGCTCGACAACGACAAGCCTGTCCGAATCGGAGTCAATTGGGGATCGCTCGACCAGGATCTCCTCACATCTCTGATGGACGAGAATGCGCAGAGTTCCGCCCAGCGCACCGCCAAAGAAGTCTACATCGAGGCCATGATTCAGAGCGCTCTGCGCTCCGCCGACATTGCTGAGGAAGTTGGACTCGGACACGATCGCATCATTATCTCCGCAAAGGTTTCCGGAGTGCAGGATCTGATCGACGTGTATCGACAGCTGGCCGCTCGCTGCCATTACCCGCTCCATCTCGGACTCACCGAAGCCGGCCTTGGCTCGAAAGGGATTGTTGCCAGCACTGCGGCGCTCTCGATCCTCCTGTCCGAGGGCATTGGCGACACAATCCGCGTTTCGCTGACGCCGCGGCCGGGGGGAGACCGAACCGAAGAAGTTCACGTCGCCCAACAGATTCTTCAGTCACTCGAGCTCCAGAACTTCAATCCTCAGGTGACTGCGTGCCCGGGCTGCGGCCGTACGACATCGACATTTTTCCAGCACATGGCCGAGGACATTCAGACCTACCTGCGCGAGCAGATGCCGGCGTGGCGGAAGCAGTACCCTGGGGTGATCGACATGAAGGTCGCGGTGATGGGTTGCGTTGTGAACGGGCCTGGCGAGTCGAAGCACGCAAATATTGGCATCTCGCTGCCCGGAACTTTCGAGGATCCCAAGGCTCCCGTCTACATCGATGGCAAGCTGATGATCACGCTCAAAGGCGATACGATCGTTCCGGACTTTCTGAAAATCCTCGACGACTATGTCGAGAAAACCTACGGCCAGGCTGCCACGGCTATTACGGTCTAGTCGGCGATGCGCCGGCCAGCTCGAGAAGCTCCCCCGAAACCTGGTCCAGCTCCGCCATGATCGAAGCGGTGAAGCCAATCTCATGAAGCCGTTCGTAGACCTGGCGGTACCAGCGCGCGGTTCCTGATTTTCCGCCACCGAAACGGTTCCAGACCGTTTCCGGGTCAATCGTTCTCCGCAAATCCGCCACGATCGACGACGCGTTGTGAATCTTGTCGGCAGCGCAAACCCAGCGGGCCTCTTCGCTGGCAGTCGCTAGTCGCTCGAGGTAGTCGGTCTTGCGGTCATCTCCCGACAGCTCTACTCCGTCGTCGTCATTCTTTCGATACGTAATGGCGAGGACCGCGTCCAGCACTTTCGCGCCAAACTTGTCGCCGATGCGTTGCTCCAGCATTTCTCGCGTGTAGCCATCCCGAACACAGTCTTCGACGACATCGTGGAGAATTCCCGCCACGATGGTGTCGTTGTCGCATCCATATCGCGTGAGAATTATCGCTACGTTCGCGGGGTGGGTCAGATAGGGAAGCTTGGTTCCCTTTCGCACTTGCCGGTCGTGATGTTTGGCTGCGAAAGCGAGGGCGTGATTGATGACGTCCGAATAACCCGGCGTTGTCATTGCTTCACGGTCGCAAACCAACCCACGATCTGCTCGAGTCCATTTTGATCTTCTTTATTGAACGCATCGAGTTGGTCAGAATCTACGTCGAGAACGGCGAGTAGATCACCCCGTGGCCCAAGAACCGGCACGACGATTTCGGAGCGCGAGCGCGCGTCGCACGTTATGTGGCCCGGGTATTTTTCGACGTCGGGAACGATTACGGTCCTCATTTCTGCCGCGGCAGTACCGCAGACTCCGCGGCCGAAAGCGATATCGAGACAGCCCAGGGATCCCTGGTATGGTCCGACCCGCAGTAGCGCTCCGGGCTCTATGACCCTGTAAAAACCAGTCCACAGATGACCAAACGCGTGATGAACGAGCGCGGCAATCGTTGCCATTGCCGCAATTGGGTCGGAGACGTCCTCGAGTATCGCCTCCGAATGCCCCCGCAACTCTTTATATGCTCGAGCTTTCGGGATTCCTCTCAGGTCGGGAATTGATTCGGCCATTACCGGCTAGCGCGCTGCAGCAAGCTCTGGCTGAAATGCTTCCGGTTGTCGCGTTGACCCGAGCATTTCCTCACGGGTTTCCAGCTGTGGCATCTCAGCATCCCAGAGCACGAGGCCGTGAATGCGCATATCGGCACCGCGCAGCGTATCTACCGCTGTTTTCAATCCTCCAACCGTTGTGTGCGCGATTCTCGCGCAGAGGATCACATCGGGTGCCGGTATGATGCTGGTTTCGCTCCTTTGGACGTAGCTTGTGGGAGCGGCGATGATGATGAAATCGTACCGCCTCTGCATTCGAGCGAGCTCCTTCTTGACTTCTTCCACCACATTGGACTCTGGTGAGCCCGAGCGTCGCGTTCCGCTCGGAAGTACGTCGAGAGGTCTGTCACGCCCGATCGTAGTTGACACAACGGCCTCCGGCCAGGTCGCGCTTCCTGTAATTATTCCAGAGAGGCCAGGATCCGGCCTGATCCGCAACACGCTCGCGACACTGCAGGTGGTCGGGTCGACATCGACCAGCAGCGTGCTCCTCGCTTCGTAGGCAGCGGATGCTGCCAGGTTGGCCGCAACCGTCGCCACAATACCTGGATCATCGCCGGTTATTGTGACGATGGGCACGCTCGCTTCAACCGAGGCGATATGGAGATACAGCGTTCGGTAGCTCTCGGATACCACATCTATCAAGGGCGGTGCCTCTACATCGGCTTGGCGCCGGCTTCGTTCTACGACCACTTCAGGCGGGCGGACTACCGTGAGAACGCGCGCGCCGCTGACCTGCTCCGCTTCGCGAGTGTCAGCAATGTGCGGTCTCTTGAGCTCGGTGCCGAATGAAGCGGCGAACCCGACAGCCAGTGCGAGTACTACTGCGGCCGCCAGCATTGCCCAGGGTGGCGCACCAACATTGGAGAGCTCACGGGCGTGCGCGGATTCACGATCGATGCGCACGTTCTTGCTAGTGATTTGATCTACCTGTCGCGCTGCCGCAGAGTAGCTCTGCTGAGCGGTTGCGCGCTGGGCCAGAAGTTGTGCCGTATCCGCCGTAATGGCAGGCTTCACTACGGGTGCGGGAGTAGGCCGGATCAATGCAAGTTTCCCTCTGATCTCGCCTCTTTTTGCATCTGCAACTGCCTGTATGGAACGACCGATTGCGTTAGCCCTCGAGGTAAGGGCGAGGTATACGGGGTCGACCGTTCCCACTGCTCCAAAGGCATTTCGATCACGCTCGATACCGGCTAGGGAGTCGAGAAGAATTCTCACCCTTGGATCTGCAGCAACCTCGGGCGACGCGGCCAGCGCCCGGTAAGAGGTGGGAAGGGGAGCGTTTTCAGCCCGGTCAATGAGCCGATTGAGCGTCGCAAGCTCGGCGCCGAGTGTATCCCGCTGTGCGCGCACAGCGGGAGGGAACGTATCGATGACCGGCACCGGTGCAGGGTTGGCTGCGCGACGCGCCGCATCCAGTGCGGAATCGATGGCGGTGACCTCTGCGAGATATCGATTTCTCGCCGCAGCAGCGGGGGCTGAATCACTCTTCGCCTCAATCTGCGCTGCTACCGCCAATGCTTTTCGTGAGGCATTCCTGGGCACGAGCACGAATGCGATCAATGCTGCGATGAATACCACCCCGCCCACAATTCCGAACACGACGACCCGGCGTAGCGCATTTCTCGCACGGGCCGCCATCCAGAGGTAGGCTGAGCCTCCGCTCATCCGCGCAATGCTATGAACGTTCATGACTCAAAGATTCACGGGGTAAGGTGCAACGCGACATCCGGTTAGGCTTGACGCCTGGACGGTACAAGGGAACTCATATGTATCCGTATTCGACAATGCAATCTAAGCGCCGGCTGAGAAGCTGAGAATGACACAAAAAAACGGCGGAGGCTCGAGCCCCCGCCGTTTGTACTCATCGGAAACCTACTGAACCGTTATTACGCCCTTCATGCCAAGCGCGAGGTGCGGAGTGCAGTGAAAGGGATACTGACCGGGCTTGATATTCGCGAATGAGATCGTGACCGACTCTCCCGGGTTCGTCTTCAAGGCGCTGGCGAGCTCTCCCATCTTCTCGGCACCCATGTTCGCATCGAGCTGGCCTCTGACATCAGCGGGGATCGTTGCCGGGTCGAAGGCGACGTTGTGCGGGCCGCCGCTTGTGACTACGAACTTGGCGCCGTCGCCTGCCTTGACAGTGAGATTAGCTGGCTCGAAGCGATAACCTTTTGCATCGCCGACCATCTTCACTTCGTGAATCGTCCCCGTTATCGGGGCTTGGGCCACCGCCCCTGACGTTCCGGGCGTGGTGGTGGTAGAAGTGGTGGTGGAAGCCGACGTGGTCGACGTATCCACCGCAACGTGAGTCGTGTCAGCAGGCTTTTTTTCTCCACCTGCGCAAGCGCCGAGTGTAATTACTCCAACAGCAACCGCGAATCCATGGAACCGCATTGTTTAAGGCCTCCCAGAGCCGTACGGTAGTACATAAATAACAGTAGAATTCAGTGCTAAAGAGATTGTGAATTTATTCACAAGGCCGCAGACACGCAAATCCCAGCTACGCCTACGCTTGTCATGATTCATGCCCTCGATCTTGGCGACGCCGCATGATCGCAATTCCCGCACTCGATTTGAGACAAGCGGCTTGTGTGCAGGTCGCCGCCGACTCGTACGACAAGGAGCTGCTGCGTATCCCCGATCCGATTGGAGTCGCTCGCGCATGGCGGCAGTATGGATTCCGTCATCTTCATGTCGTGGACCTCGATGGAGTGGCCGGACGAGGACAAAACACGCCAGAGATTCAGGGAATTCTTGCTGCGACGGATGCGGAAGTTCAGGTAGGGGGAGGAATCAGAACTCAGGCATCCATTGACCAGATGCTGAACGACGGCGCGCAGCGTGTCGTGATCGGAACACGGGCGCTCGAGGACCCGGACTGGCTTATCGACATGAGCATGGCGTTCCCCGGGTGTATTGTAGTCGCTGCCGATGTCCGCGATCGAAGAATCCTCTCTCACGGCTGGACTCGCACACACTCGAAGCTGGTGCTCGACCTGATCGAAGAACTCAACGGACTGCCGCTCGCTGGCGTATTGGTAACCGCAGTACATCGAGAGGCAGCAATGCGCGGAACAGACTTACCATTGATGGAAGACGTAGCCGAAGCCGCAGAATTTCCGGTTTTCGCTTCGGGTGGGCTAGGAAGCCTCAACGATCTTCGCGCTCTCGAGGACCGGGGCGTCGCCGCCGCGATAATCGGAATGGCGCTCTATAGCGGCGCGATGGATCCTCGGGTCGTCGCCGAGGAATTCGCGGAGTAGTCTTGTATCCTGCCCGCGATAGCTACTCGCCTCGCTAGAACAGGCTGATTGTTCGCGGGTTCAGCTTCGATGGATCGCCCACGTATGCAAAGCGAAAGCCCTTCATGTACTTCCGCGCGACGCGCTGAACGGCTTCGGGCGTGACGCTCTTCAGCTCATCGACGAATCGATCCGCTTCCCGATAATCTCCCCCGTACAACTGCGATCTCGCAAGAAAATCTGCCTGGGCCGCGTTCGTCTCATTGTCCATGAAGTACTCGGTGATGAACTGTTCTTCGAGCTGCTTTAGCCCGGCAGGATCGAGCATTCCCTGCTGAAGATCGAGAACGGCCGCTCGCATGAGCTTGAGAGTCGTATCGGGCGAAGCGGTGGAGACGTAGAGTCCACCAACTGTTGCCGCCCGATCCACGAACGGCGCGTGGACATCGTAGGTGAGATTCTGGCGTGTTCGAATCTCGGCGAACATGCGACCGGTAAGGACGGAAGTCGCTACTCTGAGTGCCTGATAGTCCTCGCCCTTCGCGAGTGGTCCGCTGTAGTAACCAAGTATGTAGTTGGTGGGAAGCTGTCGGCGCACAACCACAACCGCCGTCGGGGACTCGGGAACACGGGGTGGCGGTGTCCAGACATAGCTGCCGCGTGAGAGCTGTCCGATCGATTTACTCACCAGACGCTCGATGTGTGCGCGATCAATGTTGCCCACGACGACGAGCAGCATTCTCGATGTGACGAATTGCGTACGCTGGTAATCGCGCAGGGCAGCGGAGTCGATCGCCTGGATGGACTGTTCGTTTCCCCCTACAGATACAGCGTACGGATGTCCGACGAAGGTGATGCTGTCGGCGAGAAGGTCGGCGAGTGCGTCGGGATCGTCTCGCCGCTGTCTTATTCCCGATAGATACTGGGCTTTGACGACAGCTATCTCCGATTTCGCCAGCGTGGGATGCATCAACCTGTCGGCAAAGATTGACCACGTGGAATCGAATACTTCGGTGCTCGACCGGATCCCGAACATCGTCCAGTCCGCGCTTGGGGCCAAAACGATCTCGCTCCCGAGCTTCGCCATCGCGCGACGCAGCGCGTTTTTGGGGTACTGTCGAGTGCCTCGCTCAGAGACATCAAGAAGAATTGGCTCGATCCCGGCGTTGGCCTCGCTGACCTGACGAGCGCCGCCCAGGAGATAGAGATTCGCGGCGACGACGTTGTTCGCGCTGTTCTGACGTAGAATCACGTGCACGCCGGATACATCGAAGCTTGTGGTAAGTGCCGTCAGAGCGAGAGCAATGGAAAGCAGCATCAGCGTGCCCCCGCCATCACCAGATCGTCTGGAGCGAGTTTCAGGGATTGCCGCTCGTCCGACGAGATCAGCACTCCCGCGATGTGCGGTTTGCCCACGATGTACTTGCGTGCATATCCACGGAGATCGCCCAATGATTGCTGTGCCATGTAGTCAACGTATCCCATGTAGTATTCGAGGCTCGCCACGCTCCACCAGAAGCCGAGTGTGTGGGCGAATCCGGAAGCGCGCTCCCGATCGAACGCCGACGTCACTGCCCGGTGCGCTTTCACGGCCTCCAGCTCGTCTGACGTGAAGTATCCGGGCGTGTCGAACTTTGCAATCTCACCGTAAAGCGCCGCCAAGGAAGGCCGAAGCTGTTCGGCCGATGTCTGGCCGCTGATTGTAATCGGGCCGGTATGGTTCAGCGTGTAGTAGTTGACTCCCACAGCTTGCCACAGCCCGCTATCGACCAGCCTCTGCTGGAATTGTGACTGTGGATCATTGAGCACATCCGAGAATACATCCGCGGCATACGTCGCTTTCGGATCTTGTCCGACACTTGGGCCCTGCCATTGAATCTCAATCGTTACTGCTCCAACCGGAGCTTCGACGATGACTCCTTCACTCTTTTGAAGGGGTGGAATCGCTGGTATCGGATCGGCAATAAAGGGATCGGCGGCTCGATTCCAGTTTCCAAACTCACGCTCAGCCAGCGAGAATACGGTTGTCGGGTTGACATCGCCGGCAATGATTAGAGCTGTGTTGTTCGGGACATAGTATTTGTTTTGAATCGTTCGCATCTTGTCGGGCGTGGTTGTCGCAACGATTCGTCGGTCGCCGATAGGGTTTTTCCTGCTGAAGTTTCCCGGATAGAGTTTGGTCTTCATCGCCTGGTCAAGCGCGAAAAACGGACTGGATTCCTTCTCGTCGTATTCCCCTATGACAACCTGACGTTCACGCTCCAGCTCGTCTTGTCGGAACAGAGGATGCTGGACAGCAGACGCGAGCAGTTGAATGGCATTACCAACGCTCTCGGTCGGTACGGTCATGAAATAGTTGACGCGCTCCTCCTCAGTACTTCCGTTGAAGATCGCTCCCAGATCAGAAGCGCGGTCCCAGAACTGATTTGGCTCCGGATACGCCGAATTCGCCCGGAAGAACATGTGCTCGTACATGTGAGCCAGCCCTTCGTATTCAGGCGTCTGAGTAAACGATCCATTCTTTACATCGATCTCGACCGTCGCCAGGGGAACGCCGTGGTTCTCGACCACGATTACTTCGAGACCGTTGGATAGAACCTTGCGCTGAATGATCTTCTCCAGCTCGGCTCTCTGAGCCCCTGCCCCTACAGGCAGGAGCGCAAATAGAAGCAGCGCGAGAGTAGCGCGGCAACACAGGACACCCTTTCTTTCGGACATGTCAGATTCTGGGAAAGCCCGCACGGACTATTACGGGCAATTGAAGGCGCAATTAGACGTCAAGAGGCTCAAACGGAATGAGCCTCTTGCTCAATACACCACATTCAAGATCGGTGGTCCAGCCGACTTCTTCTACGATGCAACATCGACGGAGGATCTGGCAGGGGCTGTCACCGTCGCTCGTAACATTGGGATCGAGTATTTCGTGCTCGGACTCGGTGCGAACATCCTGATCGGGGACAAGGGGTTCCGGGGTCTCATCATTCGGAATACCTCGAGTCACTTGAAGTTCTCCGACGATGGCCGGCTCTGGGTCGAGAGCGGCGCCGTCATGGCAAAGTTGATCCCCCAGGCTGTCGAGCGCGGATTCTCGGGGCTCGAGCATTACGTAGGAATTCCCAGCACGGTGGGCGGAGCGGTCTGGCAGAATCTTCACTTTCTTTCGCCCGCCCCCGCGAGGGAGAGAACCATGTTCATCGCAGAAATCTTCGATTCGGCAGAGCTGCTGACCCACGACGGGAGGCGAGCAACCGTCGATCGTGAGTACATGCAGTTCGGTTATGACACCAGCACGCTCCACAAGCAGCGCGACATTGCGCTCGCAGTGACTTTCCAGCTCGAGCGGGGCGACAAAGCGGTCATGCACCGCATCATGCAGGAAAATCTCAGCTGGCGTGGTGGCAAGCACCCGTGGCTTGAGTATCACCCGAGTGCGGGCTCGATCTTCCAGAAGATTGAGGGAGTCGGCGCCGGCCGGCTCATCGACGAGGTTGGCTTGAAGGGTTTCCGCCTTGGTGATGCACAAATTTCGCACATTCACGCGAACATCATGGTCAATCTCGGACATGCCACTGCGAAAGATGTCCGCGAGTTGATCGCGCTTGCCCAGGAGAAGGTGCAGCAGCGATTTGGGCATCATTTGAAGGTTGAGATAGGATTCATCGGCGAGTTCTGACCGGTCAGGTCGCCGCTAGCTGCTCAACCCGCTCGGTGGCGCCCGTCCATCGGTCGATTGCAGCATCAAGCTGCCGGCGTGCTTCATCAAGCTCCTTTCCCGACAGGCGTGATCTTTCCATTCCTTCGCGCGTGGTGTAGAGCTCGGGATCCTCGAGCAGGGCGGTCAGCTCCGCCACTCGTCGCTCGAGCGTTGCGACTTCTTTTTCGCACTTCTCGACTTTTTGTCTAGCTTCGCGCAGCACTACCCTGCTTTCATCTCCTTTCACTTCGCGCCTTCTCGTGGTCTGGCGCTCTCTCACCCTGCGCAGCGCTTCCTGCTCGGACGCGGCAACAGAAGCAGCGTGTTCACGCTCACGGCTTTGTTCCTCCCACTCTCCGAACGATCCTGGAAAGTCCGTGACGTGGTGCTCGTGTAGTACCCACACTCGTGAGGTCAGGGCTTCGAGCATTGCGCGATCGTGACTCACCAGCAGGATCGTGCCCTCATATGATTCGAGCGCCTCTTCGAGGCCCTCGACTGATTCGATGTCGAGATGGTTCGTCGGTTCGTCGAGTACAAGGAAGTTCGCTCGACTGAGCACCATCATCGCCAGCGCCACACGAGCCCTTTCCCCTCCAGAAAGCGTCTCGGCGCGACGTTGCGCTTCATCTCCAGAAAAACCAAAGCGAGCAAGGTGACCCTGCACCTGCCGGCGTTCCCAGTTTGGCCGCAGCTCGCTGATGACATCGAAGAGCGACCGATCTACGGGGACCTGAGCCATGTCCTGCCGGTAGTAGCTGGGGCGAACTGACCCACCGATGCGAAGCTCTCCGCTGGATATCTCCCGCTCCCCGACAAGCGCACGGAGGAACGTGGATTTTCCACTCCCATTGGGGCCCACGAATCCAACTATCTCACCGCGCTGAATTGTGGCGGTAAAGTTCCGGATAAGGACGCGACCTTCCACTCCCAGAGTGACATCCCGGGCGACAATAACCTGATCTCCGCCTCGCTCAGCCATGTCGAGCCTGAGGCCCATGGCATTTCCTTCCTCTGCGGTTGGACCACTGAGCCTCGGCATTCGGCTCAGCCGCTTGCGTCGCCCCTTTGCCTGCTTCGAATTCTGACCAGCGATATTCCGTCTGATGTAGTCTTCTTCTTCAGCGATCACTTTCCGCTGCTTGTCGGCCGCCCGTTGCTGACTGAGTCGTCGTTCTTCGCGCTGAACGACGAATGATTCGTAGCCGCCTGCGTACTCCACGGCCGTACCGCCTTCCAGGTGCAGCACGTGATCGACGACATTGGCGAGAAATGCCCGATCGTGGCTTATTAGCAGGATCGTCTTGTCGGTGTTCTTCAGATAGTCTTCGAGCCACTTGGTCGTTTCGAGATCGAGGTGATTCGTCGGCTCATCGAGGAGAAGGACGTCGGCCGCACTCACCAGCTGTCGTGCCAGACCAAGTCGCCCGCGCTCGCCACCGCTCAGTTGCTCCAAAGGTTGTGTGCGCGCTTTTTCCGCATCGAACCCAAGGCCCTGAAGCACCGCGTCCACCCTTGGGGCAAACGTGTAGCCTCCCTCGCGGTCGAAGCGCTCGAGATCGCGGTCGTACCTCGCCAACATCTGCGGGGAAGCGGCTTCTCCGACCTTCGCGAGCTCGCTCCCCTGTTCCGCCAAGGAGTGCTCGAGTGCCAGGAGCTCCGCGAATTCTCCGGCTCCCGCTTCCCAGACCGTTTTCGCGCCACCGAAATCGCGATGCTGCTCGAGGAGGGCAACTCGCAGACCGGGCTGTTGCGTCACTGCACCTTCGGTTGGTTTCTGTGCTCCGGTAATCACCCGGAAAAGCGTTGTCTTCCCGCTCCCATTGCGACCAAGGATTGCCCACCGGTCGCCCTTGCCGACCGTGAAGGTCACTCCTTCGAATATTTTCGTTGCGCCAAACTCGACACCAGCGTTCGAGACTGAGATTTGTGTCAAGCGCGGAGCACACTCGAACAGGCGGACAGGCAACGCTCCAGGGTTTCCAGCGTGTGATCACCCATATGTCCGATCCGAAAGGTTGAGCCCTTGAGTTTGCCATATCCGCTGCCGACGACAATCCCTTTTTTCGCGACTGCGGCGGTAAATGCCTCTCCAGAAGTGTCTCCTGGCAGTCTGATCGTCGACACGGTCGGTGACTGTGATCCGAGAGGCGCGATGTTGGCGACGCGTTTCTCGGTTTCGTCCACAATCTTCCCCGCCCACTCCTGCGTCCTAGCAGCCATTCCTTTGTGCCGGCCCCACCGGGCTTCTATACCCTCCTCGGTGATTGATTTCAGCTGCGCCTCGAGTGCGTAGAAGAGCGACAGAGCCGGAGTGCTCGGGGTTTGATTCCTTCGCGCATAGGCGTCCAGCTCCACCAGATCAAAGTAGACTCCACGCGCGGATATCGCGTTCGCCTGATCGACGAACGCAGGCGAGGCGACGGCAAATGAGAGACCCGGTGGAAGCGCCAGCGCCTTCTGAGAACCGGTAAGTACATAGTCGAGCTTCCATTCATCGAACCTGAGCTCTGCTCCCGCGAATCCGCTCACGCTGTCCACCAGGCAGACTGCACCGTGGCGATGGGCACAGTCTGAGATCGCGCGAACATCGTTCAACGCACCCGTTGAGGTTTCCGAATGTGCGACCGTGATGGCGGCATACTTCCGCATCGACAGCCGTTCGTCCAGTTGCGGTATCGTGTGTATCTGGCCCCACGCGACTTCATATCGGTCTACGTCCCGCGCGCACATGGAAGCGATGTGGGCGAACCTCTCCGAGAATGCGCCATTTACCAGGCAGAGCATGCGGCCCCCGGGCGCGCAACGAATCGCCGACTCCATCATTCCCGTTGCGGACGACGAGTTGATGTAGACCGGACGCTCTGTCATGAACAGCGGGCGCAATCCCCGCTGAAGACGCTCGAACAGCTGCTCGAACGCTGACCCGCGATGCGCGATCATTGGCTGCATCATCGCGGCCAGAATGTCCTGCCGGACTTCTGTTGGGCCAGGAAGAAAAAAAGTGCCGAATGGCTTGTTCGTGTTCATTCAAGTACAAGGGCTCTGAGTTGATCAAAATGCTCGAGTACATAATCGGCGCGCTCGACCACGGGATCGCGCTTCATGAATCCGGTGAACGCGGCGAAACCATCGACGACTGGTCTGATCTCGCAGTCAGTCATCCCATCGCCAACTGCCAATACCGGACCTTTCAATGCCATCTCCTTTACCGCCGCTCGCTTTCCATTCTGACGGGTCATCTGAGAGTGTTCATCGAATCCGGAGTACCTACCGTCGCTATCGAAGAATACGGAAACAGCGTGAACCCGCTGTTCACGGATTCCAAGTTCCTTCGCGAGGGGAAGAATGGCCTCACGCAGGCCACCGCTGACCATCACCAGCTCGACATCGTGCTCGCGAAGCTCTGCCAGCGCTTCGCGAGCGCCTGGTGCAACGCGCTCGATGTAAACGGCGCTCAATTCCTGGATCTCGGACAGCGTCGGTTTCACTATACCCATCCTCTCTCCATAAACCGCTTCGATTGGAATGAGTCCCTCCATGGCTCGAGCAGTCAGAGAACCGCTCCATGCTTCGACTTCGGCGCCCCTTAGTGATGCGAGCCAGTCGATTCCCTCCACGCCGCTCAAAGTTGAATCCACATCGAGGACGACCGATTTGAATCGAGTCACAGAATGTTGCCAGGCGCAAGAATGCCCAATGGGTCGAGCTCACGCTTCACCGCTGTCATTATCGATATCTGGAGTGGATTCATCTGGAGCGGGAGCCATCGACGCTTGATTTTGCCGATGCCGTGCTCAGCCGCAACCGTACCACCCAGCGAGAGTATGTGCCTCAGTGTCTGCTCAACAACCTCTTCTATAGTAGTCAGCTCCTTCGCGTCACGAGCAATGAAATTCTGATGAGGATGCCCGTTGCCCGCATGTCCGTAGATAACGGGCGCTTCGAGTCCACGCTTAGCTGCGAAAGACCGAGCGGTTTGAATTGCCGATTCCAGCTTTCGATAAGGAACGGCCCAATCGGTGCCGACCTTCCTGCCTCCCGCCTCCCGATGCCTTCCTCCTTTCTCGTTCATCGTGGCAGGAATGCTGTGACGGATTTTCCGCGCTTCTCTGAGTCGTGCCTCCCCATCGAACACCAAAGGCTCAAAGTGTGGAGCGATCGACTCGATCAGCTCGAGCCAGCGAGCGAGACTTGCGTCGAGATCGTCAGCGATTTCCTCTTCGACGTAGACCATCGCTCGGGCGTCTTCAGCTATGGCCGCCGCAGGTGCGCTGTGACGGGCAATCTCCAGCGCCCGCTCGTCGAAGTACTCGATGCATCGCGGGGATACTGACGCTGCTTCTCGACTGGCGATCACGAACTTGAGCGCGTTACTCTCATCCCTGAATAGCGTGGCGAGTCCCACTACGCGCTGCGGCAACGGAAGCAGGCCGAGCTCGGCCTCCACGATGACTCCAAGCGTCCCTTCACTGCCGATGAACCAATCAATCGGATCGTGCGCAAATGCGTACCCGACGGTGTTCTTCTCGAGATCCGATCTGCGGAATTCGACCAGCTCACCGCTTGCCATAACCACCTTGAGTGCGCGGACATGCTTTCGAGTTGCGCCGTACTTGAAAGTGCGTGCTCCCGATGCGTTGCACGCAATCGCACCACCGATGGTCGACTCTTCCTCGCTCGTGGGGTCCGGGGCGAACAGCAGACCAGCGGCTGCTGCCATTTTCTTGATGTCGGCGACAATTGCTCCGGGACCAACTCTGATTGTCCGCGATTTGTCGTCGAGATCGTCAATCTGATTCAAGGATCGAAGCGAGAGCAGTATCCCATTACCGGTGATCGACGCGCCCGTTGTGCTGGTCTGCGCGCCAGCAGATGTCACGGGAATCCGCTCGGCGGCGGCCTTTTTCACGACATCGATTACGTCGCCGATTGTCTCAGGCCGAGCTACCAGGTCCGGAATCAGCTGAAGGCCGGATGAATCAGCTTCGTATGCCTGCCGTATCGCTCGGTCGCTGCTTACGTCCGTGCTCACCCTGAATGAAAGCAGACTACGGCAGCAGACAGAACGTCCGGCAGGCGCAGCAGCGACTCCCGGATCGTTTCACTCACGTCTCCGTCCACTGAAACGGCGGCCAACGCCTGACCCCCCTGAGCAAGCCGTGCCTGGTGATATTCGGCGATGTTCACGCCCGCTTCACCAAGAAGTGTCCCAACTCGTCCGATTACACCGGGGACATCGTTGTTCGTAAGAATCAGCAACGTATCTCTGGGCTGGATGTCTACATGAAAAGCGCCTATGCGGGTAAGCCTGGGGGCTGCACCAGGCTGCGCCGTGCCCGCGACCGCAATCTCCTGCATTCCTCCGCTTAGTCTCACCTCAATTCCGTGGGGATTCTCCTGGGCGGCCGTCTCGGTAGTCGATAACTCGATACCACGTGATTCTGCGACAGCACGGGCATTGATGAGATTCAGACGCTCCTGTTCTACGGTCCCCTCCAGAACACCGCGCGCAGCTGCGGCTACCAGTGCGCTTCTCGCTCCAATCAACGATGATCCGGCACGGACGTCCACGCGTTGGACGGCTCGCGTTCCCTGTGTCGCGAGAATTGCTCTACCGACCGCAGCTGCCTTTCTTGCCAGCGAGAGAGCCGGTTCGACTTCGGCCCATTGGCCTCCGACATCGGCGACATTGATCGAGCGGGAAAGCTCCCCACTCAACAGGGCATCACGCACGGCTATGCAAACATCCACCGCTACGTTGCGCTGTGCCTCCATCGTCGACGCGCCGATGTGTGGAGTGAGGAGCACATCTGGCCTCTTGCGGAGTGGATGATCCGCGGCCAGCGGCTCCTTCTCGTACGCATCGATTATTCCCCCGAGGAGATGTTTGGAATCAAGCGCTTCTATCAGCGCTTCTTCGTCGACGATTCCTCCTCGCGCCATGTTGACCACTATTGCTCTCTGCGGCAGTCTTGCCAGCTCGCGGCGGCCGATCATGCCGGTAGTCTCGTCGGTAAGCGGCGTGTGCACGGTGACCACGTTCGATTGCTCGAGCAGGGAATCAAGCGTAGTCGCTTCCTGAACTCGTAATGCCTCGAAGCGCGTACGCGCGATGTACGGATCGTAAGCGACAACATTCATTCCGAACGCCCTGGCCCTCGCTGCGATCTCTCCCCCGATCCTTCCGAGACCGACGATTCCGAGTGTCTTGTCCTTGAGCTCCGATCCCAGCAGCGCCGATCTATCCCACCTTCCCGCATGCATTGAGCTGTCAGCACGCGATATGTGCCGGAGAAGCGAAATCACTGCGCCGAAAAAGAGCTCTGCCACGGCGATGGTGTTTCCTGCCGGAGCGTTGATCACTGCCACTCCCAGCGAGGTCGCCGTATCCAGCGCAATATTGTCCACCCCCACACCGGCGCGACCAACGACCTTGAGACGACGTCCTTTCTCGAGCAACTCTGCGGAGATCTTGGTCGCGCTTCGGCCTATGATCGCATCGTAGTCAGCAATCCTGGCGAGAAGCTCGTCCTTGGGGAGTGTCGGCACCTCATCGACGACGAGCTGAGGCTCGGCTGAAAGAAGCGCGACACCTTCGGCATCGATCTCATCGGTGACGAGAACGCGATAAGTCACTGTTCGTGAACCGTTTTTGAGCGGGAAGGGAGGAAGCTCAATATCGCTTGACCCGGCTTCGCGCCACAAGCGATCAGGAAGCCCTTATCGTTCAGTCCAGCTTTTCCACGTGGCCTCGTCAGGCCCGATGGCAAGTTGATTGGCGTTTCGGACTAGAGGGATTTTCAACAGCAACGGCTCCTCGGAGAGCTTCTGGAGCCAGCGATCGTCCGAAAGTTGCGCATAACGAAGTCCGAGCTCAGCAAACCGTTTTGAATCCTTGTCGACGAGAGCGATCACGCCAAATTTCTGCGCAAATCTCCGCAATTCCCCGAGAGATGCCGGTTTCTCCATCAAATCAACCAAATGAGTTCTGATTCTTCGTTCGGAGAAAAAGCGAAGAGCCTTACGGGTGTCCGGGCTTTTTCTGATGCCAAAGATCTGAACTTCCAAGAGTTGGCTCTTCATATCTCACCGGGAGTGTACTCGCGAATCCCATCGATCCCTCCGTCCTCGATCGATGGCGCGTGACATAATCTATTCGCCCGCCTGGTGGATCCCGGGCGGTCATCTTCAGACCCTGTGGGGGAAGCTTTTCCGGCGACAGACGCCCGCGCCAACGGTCATGGAGCGCTGGGACACGCCTGACGGTGATTTCCTCGAGATACATCGCCTGGCTATGGACCCTGGCGCTCCACGTGTGTTGTTGCTTCACGGTCTCGAAGGCACAGTACGCTCTCACTATGCACAAGCACTTCTGAATGAGGCAGCCAGAAGAGGTTGGGGAGCCGATCTTTTGATCTTTCGTTCGTGTGGCTCTGAGCCAAATCTCACTCGACGCTTCTATCACTCCGGTGAAACCAGTGATGTCGGGTTCGTTCTCGCCAGAATATTGGACGAGTTTCCCACATCACCGCTCGCGCTTGCGGGCGTATCTCTCGGTGGGAATGTCTTGCTGAAATTCCTTGGGGAGAGGGGCCAGAACCTTCCTCCCCAACTCAAGGCTGCCGCCGCGGTTTCAGTTCCCTTTGATCTTTCGCGCTCGTCGAAGCGGATCAATCGTGGATTCTCGAGGTTCTATCAGCGATTCTTTCTGAATTCGCTTCGGAGAAAAGCACAGGAAAAAGCACTGCGCTTTCCAGATCTTGCTCCGCGGGACAGAATCGCGGCTCTCAAGACTCTGGAGGATTTTGACAACCTGATCACAGGTCCCTTGCATGGATTCAGGGATGCTCAGGATTACTACGCTCGTTCCAGCTCGCTGTCTTATTTGAAAGATATTACGCTCAAAACGCTACTATTTAGCGCGGTGGACGACCCGATGTTGCCAGCCGAAGTCCTCGATGAGGTTCGCGAGGCGGCTCGGGACAACCCCGCACTCGAAGTCGATTTTGTTGACAAGGGCGGTCATGCCGGCTTTATCACTGGCTCTGTACCTTGGCGCCCGTTTTATTATGCGGAGCACCGAGTTGGGGAGTTCTTTGCTCGGCAGTTTGGTGCAAGTTCGCCCTCCAGATCCTTGGCCAAATAACTGTGAGGAGGAGGACATGAGAATTCGAAATTACGGCGTCAGGACCTGGGTGACGCTTTTGCTTGCGAGCCTGGCGTGTACCACCACCAAGATGGTGCCGGCTGACTCGCACTCCGGAGCTGACCACGTGCTGCCTGGCTCGGCGACCGTCACAGCCGCCTCTCAGATACAGGGAGTGCCACCCGATGCAGCTGGAGCGCTCTCTCGCCTTGGTAGCTCACCGAGACATGGAGAGTGGGTGACAATTCGTACCGGCGACGGGGATAGCCTGCGGACGTGGATGGTTTATCCGGAGAGGAGCACAAAAGCGCCCGTAATTATCGTCGTACACGAAGTGTATGGCTTGTCTTCCTGGGTTCGGAGCGTGGCTGACCAACTCGCAGCTGATGGATTCATCGCCATCGCGCCCGATTTGCTCACCATGAAGAATCTCCCGGACGTCCCCGACAGTGTTCTCGCTCCTCTCGCAGTCGCAGCGATCAGGACGCTCGATCCGGGGTGGATCCAACGACAGCTCGACGCTGTTGCCCAATATGGGATGGCTCTTCCTGCCGCGCAGAAAAGGTACGGCATCGTTGGCTTCTGCTGGGGTGGTGGGATCTCGTTCGCACACGCTGTCCACTCCCCCTCGCTCGGGGCGTCGGTGGTGTATTACGGGGTTTCGCCACCGACACCGGGTCTCGCTTCGATCCGTGCTCCTGTCCTCGGTCTATACGGCGGAAGTGATGCCAGAGTAGATGCCACCATTCCTCCGGCGGACTCAGCGCTTCGAGCTCTCGGAAGGACGTACGAGCATACCATTTTCCCCGGTGCCGGACACGGATTTCTGAGACAACAGACCGGGCAGGATGGGGCCAACCTGGCCGCCGCGCGGGCGGCGTGGCCGGCGACCATAGCATGGTTCAGGAAGTATCTGGAATCATGAGCGCGGTTGACATCAGCTCCAGTCCGTGCTCCGCTTCGAGCGAGTGACAATTCTCCGCATCGTTTTTCTCGCGTCGTTCATCGGGGGATTGTTGCTCGCGGTATTCGCAATGCTGCATGGCGTGGAGCACGCGCGAAGAAACCGCTCGAAGGCGCCTTCGGCCTTTTTCAACCTGCCGGCTATTGCCGCGTTCGCTGTGGGTTTCGGAGCCGCAGGTTACCCCCTTGTCACCCGCTCTCGACTTCCGTCATGGGCAATCCTGCTCATCTCGATCGGAAGCGGCGCTCTCGCCATCACCGGGATGATCACGCTACTCGCGCAATGGGCATTGCGCGATGCGGGTCCTCCTTCAGCGCAGCATGAGGAGATTCAGGGCCAGCTCGCCGTGGTATCGCAGGAGATTGCCGCCGGTAGTACTGGCGAAATCACTTACGAGATCTTGGGACGAGAACTCCGAATTCCCGCGCGCGGGTTGACGGAGAGGCCGATGTTCGTCGGTGCCGAAGTCGTGATCGACAGGATCGAAAACGGTATGGCTTTCGTGGAGGAGTGGTCGGTCGTCGAGCAGCGTCTCTAGAGTCGCCCGGTCTTTGCGCCTCGCGCATAGAGTACCAGCCATTCCGGCCAGTTGCCGCTCAGCTCGAAGAAGTCGTCAAAGTAAACGAGACCACTTTTCTCCAGATCGTCGATCAGCTCGGGTAGCATATCATCAGACGGAAGCGGGCCCAACACAACCAAGCCCTCTTCGACCCGAAACTCGTCGGCGGTAAAATTGTACCGCTTATCGATCGCGCTACGCGTTATTCCGCTGCGCTCAAACGCGTTTTGCCGGATGAGGACCACTGCGTGACCGAAAGCAAGCTCCAGCGCCATGATATATGTTCGATTAGAGACTAACTACCTGGGTTTTGTGCACGCTTATCTTAATGTATGCCCCAGTCGACAAATTTCGAGGCGGAGTTCGATGTAGTCGTCATCGGAGCCGGTCACGCCGGAACCGAAGCCGCCGTGGCGGCAGCTCGCCTGGGTTCCACGGTAGGGCTCATCACCAGTGCGCTCGAAACGATCGGCCAAATGTCGTGCAACCCGGCGATCGGTGGAATCGCGAAGGGAACTGTCGTACGCGAGGTGGACGCGCTCGGCGGAATTATGGGCAGAGCTACGGATCTCGCCATGCTCCAGTTCCGAATGCTCAACCGAAGCAAGGGGCCAGCAGTATGGGCTCCACGCGCGCAGTGCGATCGCGGACTCTACCGGCGCGCAGTGCGGTCGCTCCTCGAGGAGCACAAGAATCTGCGAACTATCCAGGGAACAGTCGCTCGACTCCTGCTTGCGGAGGACGAGGCACGCGTGCTCGGCGTCGAGACCCTCGAGGGAAGACGTTTTGGCGCACGCGCGGTCGTCATCACTACCGGCACTTTCCTCCGCGGACGAATCCACATCGGCACCGAAACCCGGCTCTCGGGCGGGCGGGCTGGTGAAAGCGCGACTACCCATCTCGCCGAACAGCTGGAACAGGCTGGACTGACCGTTGCCCGTTTCAAAACGGGAACACCGCCGCGCATTGACGGGCGCTCCGTCGACTTCTCCCAGCTGGAGCGACAGGAAAGCGAGATCGAACAGTTCGACTACTCATGGTCTCATTTCTGGCGGTCGAAACGAAAAAGTGCTTCGAACACCAGACATCCCGCACAGATGCCGTGCTGGATTACTTACCTCGAGGCAGAAGGTAAACAGATAATCAAGGACAACATCGGAAAATCGGCGATGTACGGTGGCGCAATCTCTTCACGCGGGCCTCGATATTGTCCATCCGTTGAAGACAAGATTGTAAAGTTTCCCGACGCGGAACGGCATCAGATCTTTCTCGAACCGGAGGGACACGATACTTCCGAGCTCTATGTGAATGGCCTGTCGACTTCTCTGCCCGCTCCTGTGCAGCTCGAAATTCTGCGATCTATCCGCGGACTGTCTAATGTGGCAATGAATCGTGCCGGTTACGCGATCGAATACGATTACTATCCGCCGACGCAGCTCGATCCTTCGCTGCAGGTAAAGGCCATGCGCGGGCTCTATTTCGCCGGACAAATCAACGGGACCACCGGTTACGAGGAAGCTGCTGGTCAGGGACTTGTTGCCGGATTGAACGCAGCGCTTTCGATACAGGGCCGGAAGCCGCTCATTCTCGGTAGAGAGACTTCCTACGTGGGAGTGCTTGTCGATGATCTCGTCACGCGAGGTGTCGACGAGCCTTATAGACTCTTCACATCACGCTCCGAGTTCAGGCTCACAGTCCGTCAGGACAATGCGCTCCGACGCCTGGGTAACATTGGAGTCGGCCTGGATCTCTATTCCGCCCCCGAGCAGGAAATCCTCAGCAGAAGACTTGGTCATGAAGATTCCGCCCTCAGGCTCGCCGAGACGACGAGCATACAACCGAAGGAAGCCGCACCAATACTGTCAGCAGCTGGGAGTGCCGATCTTTTGCAGCCCGTGAGAATTGTCGAGGTCGCCCGCCGGCAGGAAATTTCTCTCCGCGCTTTGCTCGATGCGGTAGGGCAGGGAGCCGATCTCGAAGACGAGGCGATCGTCACCGCAGATCTGGAAATCAAATACGCCGGCTATTTTGAGCGCGAGAGAGCACAAGCCGATCGTATGCGTAGAATGGGCGATTTCTCGCTTGCCGATGATCTTGAGTACAGCGGGATGCAATCGCTATCGATGGAAGCGAGGCAGAAGCTCTCGAACCTCAAGCCGCTTTCGCTCGCTCAGGCCTCGCGAATTCCTGGCGTCAGCCCCAGTGATCTGCAGAATCTCGTCATCGAGGTAGAGCGCCGTCGACGCCTTGCTCCGTCGCGATAGCTTCCAGCCTGGTAGAGCTCCGCTGTATCAGCAACACTGCGGCAGCGATCAGGACACCGCCGAGTAGGGTGGCAATGGTCATCTGATTTCCGAGAACAGTCACGCCCAGGATTGCCGTAAAAAACGGCTCAACGGTCGCAATTATGGCTGTCCTTACCGGGCCAAGTACCGACAGACCTTTTATCAAAGTTGAAAACGCAATCACCGTCGATACCAATGCCAGCACGATAATGTTCGACCACACCGGCAGCGTGGTGGGTAGATAGAGCTCGTGTGCAACGAGAGCGGCAACCACGAAGGTGACCGCCGCTCCGGTAACGAGTAGAAAAGTCGAAACCAAAGCTGGTATTCCTCGCTGAATGTGCTCGAGCGATGGCAGATACACCGAGTAGAGCAGTGCGGAACCGAGCGCGAGAATGACTCCGATTGAATTCAGCTTGTCGGTAGAGGGCCCGCCTACCATTAGCGTAACACCGACGAGAGCTAGAGTTAGCGCAATCGCCCGCACTGGTGTCAGTTTTTCAGTTCGCCGCAACGCCGCAAGCAATGCGACCCACGCAGGATACGTATAAAAGAGAAAGGCAAGCGGACCAACCGGGATGTAATCGAGTGCATGCAGACTGAGATAAGTGATTAGCGCCTGCCCAAAGCCGCCAATGAACAGAAGCTGCACCAGACGCTGCCTTGGTATTGATCCAAGCTGATTGACCCCGATGATCACAAGAAGCAGCGTCGCACCAATCACGTAGCGCCACGCCATCGCGGTGAGCAGTGGAACTCCGGCTCTCGTGACGAGAACGGTGAGTACGGAGATCGACCCAAAACTGAGCGCGGACACCACGATAAGCAGCGTGGCACGACTGATCGAGATGTCCGAGGTTTCCATCGCGGGAATGTAGCTTTGGCCAACAATCGTGGCCATTTTTCCGATGGAGTTGTGTCGACGCGGCCATTCTTCAGGACAGATCTCGTGTGACGTCACCGACATTCACCGATCAGCCAGTCGCAGTTCCAAAAACGGCGGAGGAGGAATTCAAGGACCTCGGTTTCGGAACCGAGGTAGCGCGAGGTGTACGCCGGCGATTATTGAATCGCGACGGAACCTTCAACGTAACCCTCGAGGGACTGAATCCATTTTCCGCGCTGAGCCTTTATCACTGGCTACTCGTAATATCTTGGTCAAAGTTGCTCGGCTTTCTCACGGCGTCGTATGTCGCGGTCAACGCACTGTTCGCGTTTGCATTCGTGGCGTGCGGGCCTGACGCGCTTCAATCCGCCTCTGGCAGCTTCGCGGGTCACCCATTTTATCGAGCGTTCTTTTTCAGCGTCGATACGTTTGCGACAATCGGATACGGAAACATTATCCCAGTGGGAGTTGCCGCCAATGTTCTTGTGACGATCGAGGCGCTGGTCAACATTCTCGCTATAGCCCTCGCGACGGGAGTAATCTTCAGTCGATTCTCCCGGCCTTCCACAAGAATTGTTTACAGCCGTAATGCGATTGTCGCTCCATATCGCGAAAAGACCGCACTCGAATTCAGAATTGCGAATGGGAGAACCAGCCAGCTTATCGACGTTCAAATCCAGGTTATTCTCAGCAAGCTCGAGCAAATCAACGGCGTCAGTGTGCGCAAATTTTACGACCTGGATTTGGAGCGTCAGCGCGTTGTTTTCTTCACGCTTAGCTGGACGGTTGTCCATCCGATCGATTCAGGCAGCCCTATCTGGGGCCTTACGAAAAACGACCTTCTCGACGCCGATGCAGAGGTCCTGATCCTTCTAACGGGAACCGATGAGACGCTTTCGCAGACCGTACACTCACGGTCCTCATACAAGGCGGACGAAATTGTGTGGGGAGCAAAATTCGCGAACATGTTCCTTAGGACTGAATCAGCAGGAATCGTCGGGATGAACCTGAGCAGGATTCACGAAATCGAAATTGTTTATTCCTGATCGCTTCGTGTGCAGATCTGGTGAATGCGCACGTCATACCATGTATCCACTTCAGACACCGAGAAGCAAATGAAATGCAGACACCAGATTATGGCTTTGGTGGCCATTATGACGCCACTAACATTACAGGCACAAGACAGTCGGGCGCCGAATGAGGTGGTTTCACAGATAAGCGTCGGTGGAAGAGGTGAGTTTAAGGTCTCGCCAGATCGTGCCACCATTCAGATCAGCGTTCAAACGCGCGGCACTACCGCGGCTGCGGCAGCCGCTGAGAACGCCAACAAGCAGCAATCAGTGCTCGCGGCATTGAGAGCTCTCGGTCTTGGCAACGACCAGCTCTCAACGATCAACTACAACGTCTACCCGGAACAGCGTTACGAGCAGGGGAAGGACCCCGTGATCGTTGCCTACAATGTCACCAACACGATTCTGGTCGATGTACGAAAGCTGAACCAGGTAGGTCCTGTTATCGACGCCGCGCTGGCCCATGGAGCGAACATGATCGCCTCCCTTCAGTTCTACGCCTCAAATACTGAATCGGCTCGCCGAAGCGCGATCGCCATTGCAATCGAAAAGGCCCGTGCGGATGCAGAGGCAGCTGCCCACGCTGCCCGTGGATCTCTCGGAACGCTCCTCGGAATCGACATCATTTCCTATTCGCCGCCTCCACCTCACCCAATGATGGCGATGGCAAAGGGCGTTGCACAGGCAGATACGCCAATCAACCCGGGCGACGAAACCCTAACCGTCGAGGTGAACACTCGATGGCGGTTTATTCCAGGCCAGTGAGAGCCTATTTCCACGTGGAACATTGATTTTCTGTTCCACGTGGAAACGGCTTTGAGAGGTTGGTAAATTAGGCGCCATACCTTACTGTGAATTCGTGGCGCGTATAATTGCAATTGCAAATCAGAAGGGTGGGGTGGGAAAAACGACGACCGCGGTTAACCTGGCCGCGAGTCTCGCTGCAGCCGAGCAGCGAACCCTTCTCGTCGATGCTGACCCGCAAGGAAACGCCACCAGTGGAGTCGGCCTTCAAAAGGAAAACGTTCCCCTCACCTTATATGACGTCCTGGTGGGAAACTCCGACTTGGGATCCGCCCGTCAAACCCGTGTCCAATTTCAGAAGTTGGACGTTATAGGCGCGACTCCCGATCTGGCGGCAGCAGAGGTGGAGCTTATCGACAAGTCAGATCGCGAACACGTCATGAGGCAATCTGTCGAGTCTCTTCGCCCCGAGTACGAGTACATAATCATCGACTGCCCACCTTCGCTGGGCTTGATCACGATCAACATGCTAGCCGCAGCCGATGCGTTGCTTATCCCGGTCCAATGCGAGTATTACGCACTGGAGGGGTTGTCTCAGCTCCTGAACACTGTCCATAGAGTCCAGCACAGTGCCAATGAAAAGCTCGGTATTGATGGCGTGCTCCTGACGATGTACGACTCCCGGTTGAATCTCTCGAGACAGGTCGCCGATGATGCTCGCGAATATTTCGGACCGAAGGTGTTCAACAGCGTCGTACCTAGAAACGTCCGACTCGCGGAAGCACCTAGCTTCGGCAAACCGATCATTCTCTACGATGCGGCCTCGGTCGGTGCGCAGGCTTACATGAATGTCGCCAAGGAATTGATGGAGCGAACCGAGCAAGGAGATAACGGTGGCCACTGAGAAAACGCCGAGACGGCTGGGCAGAGGTCTGGAGGCACTTCTCGGAACTGGCGGAGGCTTGGCCTCAACCGATGAGGGAGCCCTCAAGCTGATTCCGATCGCGCAGGTAGCTCGCAATCCGTTTCAGCCAAGGACAGAGTTCAAGCCTGAAGATCTCCTGGAGCTCCAGGAGAGTCTTAAGGCGAGTGGGCTGCTCCAGCCAATAACTGTCCGCCGGAGGCCTGGTAAGGACGGGTTCGAACTAATAGCCGGGGAACGTCGCTTACGCGCCGCTGCCAACCTTGGTTGGAAGGAAATACCGGCAATTATCCGTGAGATCGACGACAAGACTCTTCTCACTCTTGCCCTCGTCGAGAATCTCCAACGAAGCGATCTCAATCCCATTGAAGAGGGAGAAGGCTATCACAGACTCTCGCACGACTTTGGTCTGACGCAGCAACAGATCGCGGAGACAGTTGGAAAGGATAGAACGACAATCGCCAACATGCTTCGAGTTCTGCAACTGCCAGAACCCGCGAGGAGACTTCTCCAGGAGGGCAAGTTATCCATGGGCCACGCCAAGGTCCTGATGGGCCTGGATGATTCCGACAAGATCGTGAGTCTGGCAAAGGAAATCGTGAGAGAGGGGCTCACGGTCAGAGAGCTTGAACGAAAGCTTCGCCAAGTTGATGGTATGCCAAGGAAGGGAAAGGCGGGTCGGCCGAGAGCCGTCGACCGCCAGTCACCTGAGATCCGGCAAATCCAGGATAGGCTACGGCGCTTCCTTCAGACGGATGCAGTGCTTGCCGTCGGACCTAATAACCGGGGGACCCTGACCCTTCATTTTTATTCGGCGGACGACCTCGAACGGCTCCTCGATGTGATGCGCGTACCAGACTAATCAACAAGGTTGTCAACCTGAGCTATAAGTTATTACGGGCCAACATGTTAACCTATTATAACCGGTCTGCATATGGCGTTTCTCCACACAAATATGCCACCGTATGACGATATCTTTAGCAGAGTTGGCGCGCTACACGGATAGCCTGCTCGAGACCCGCGTCATACCGGACTATCCCAACGCGCTCAACGGTGTCCAGATATACAACCAAGCGCCTATTCGGAAGGTCGTAGCGGCGGTAGATTTTTCAACCCGGGCGATTCAAGGAGCGGTCGCAAGTGGTGCGAACCTGCTGCTTGTCCACCACGGTATGTTCTGGAGTGGTTTGGAGCCCATCACCGGCTCCCACTACAATCGCGTCCGCATGCTCATCGAAGCCGATATCGCCGTCTATTCCTCACACCTTCCCCTCGATCGTCATCCCACGCTCGGCAACAACGTGCTCCTTGCAAAGGAGCTCGGCATAGAGCCGAGCGGCGCGTTTGCCCGCTTTGAAGACACTTTGATCGGGCTGCTCGGAGAAAGCGACATCGAAACAGCGGCACTCATTGCATCTGCACTGGAGTTTACGCGAACTCGTGGCGGAGAACTCCGCACGTCTCAGGTGCAAGCTGGTCGTCGCACACGAAAGTGGGCAATCTGCACAGGCGCCGGAGCCTCGGCCGATACTCTGAGAGAGGCAACCCTGATGGGAGTGGACACTCTTATCGTAGGAGAGGGGCCGCATTGGACAGCGGTGCATGCGGAGGAAAATGATCTCGTGATCATATATGCGGGACACTACGCAACAGAAACTCTCGGCGTCTGTGCCTTGGCGCAGCATCTCAGCGAGAAGTACGATCTGCCCTGGAGTTTTGTGAGCGCGCCAACCGGTCTTTAACAGTTCGATAGCTGCTCGAGTTTTAGCAGGTGGTGTATGCGCTTTTCCATGTAGAGCGCCACCGACCAGGGCCAGTTCGTTCGATCAGTCCCAGCTGTACGCCTTCTTCGGAGTCGATGCTGACAACGATCGCTGGACTTTTCAACGATCCTATTCGCACTGCGGCGAGCACGTCGGTTGCCTGCATCGTCTCTTCAGCGCCGGCTATTCGGCTGAAATATCCGACGGCGTATTTCCCTTTGCTTCCGATTGGCCGCTCACCTATCAGCAGGAGGTGCTCGATTCGTGGATTCGCTTCCTCATTGAGTGCGCGAACAATATCGGTAATTACGACCTCGACAGAATCGAGTCGAAAGGTGTAGGCTGACTGCACCCTGAATGGGAGTCTTCGAAACGTCGGGTCCGACGACACAGGCAGAGTCGCCGCGGTTTGCGTCAACGATGCGGCGAGTATCGCTGAATCAGCGCTTGGCAGTGACGCGATTGAATCGAGTGGGATTCCCTTTACATATCCGTGCACAAATCCAACACGCCAGACCGGCTGCACGGATCGCGTTCTGCCAACCGGCCAGGCATTGCACGTAGTATCCACTCCGGTTTTTTGCGGCACGACAGCGGTGGAGTCTATCCTCCCACTTCGGTTGAAAAGGTCGAAGACGAAACCAGACACCGGCTGTACGACGCCTTGGATCAATTCGATCGTACTGTCCGTTGCCTCTGGCAGTACTATCGAAACACTGTCGGAGCTGGCGCCCGCTGACAGTAGCATTACCGGTCCGGCGTTCACGTTCCAGTTGGTATTGCTTGTCGGCCCGAGAGAGAATACGGCAGGGAGGGATTTGCCAGTATTGGAGTCGTTTCCCGCTTTATCCCGGCAGGCTAGCACCAAAAGCAGCGGAACGAATATCCAGCGAGGAATAACCAGGCGACGTGCCATATCGTAAATCTGGCTATCCTATCATCCAGCGTCGAGAGCGCGTAGGTCGTGCTACGTCAGGATACGTATTTGAGTGACACCTCGAGGGGTGTAGAGTTTCTCGTGAATGATTTTTTACCGGCGGAGCAACCCATGCAGCCAGGAGCCATAGTTGCGAATGATTCTCCGGCATACGATCCAAGTATCGCTGGCGGCGGAGATCTCAATCCGCCATTGGCTGCCATGCGCGAGCGATTGAGCTGGGCGCTCTATGATTTTGCCAACACTGTTTTTTCGATGAACATCGCCACGCTCTATTTCTCGGCGTGGCTGGTAAAAGATCTGGGTCATTCCAATACACTCTACGCAAC
>DATCPG010000170.1:0-2966 GCA_036570225.1 Gemmatimonadaceae bacterium
GAGCTGCACCTTCTCGAGGAGGCGTGGAAGGAAGCGGAGGAGATCGCCGCGATTTCCGACGACCTATTCCTGCCCGAGGACATCTCGAAGCGACTCACTGAGATGAAGGGACGTTGACGAGGGACGGCTCACGCACATCGCACTACGATTTCGACCTCCCCGCCGACAGAATCGCGCAGCATCCGACTGAGCGCCGCGGCGACAGCCGGCTCATGGTCCTCAATCGCTCGACGGTAGAGATCTCCCACAAGATGTTCAGCGATCTCGAGCAGCTTATCCCCGCTGAGGACGCCATCGTCCTCAACACCACGCGCGTGTTCCACGCCCGGCTCCTCGGCGTCCGCGACAATCAGGCCCCCGCCGAGGTGCTTCTTCTGCGCTCACTTGGCGACGATCTGTGGGAAGCGATGGTCCATCCCGGCGGCAAGCTCAAACCCGGTCGCGTGGTGCGATTCGCAGAGGACTTCGAGGCGAAGATTGTTTCGACGACAGAAAGGCGAACTCGAGTCGTTCGGCTGGAATCGTCGCTGCCCGTCGAAGCAGCGATCGAGAAGTACGGACACGTCCCGCTTCCACCCTACATCGAGCGCCCAGACGAGCCTTCGGACGAAGAGCGATACCAAACCGTTTACGCAAAGGAGAGCGGATCAGTCGCGGCGCCGACAGCCGGGCTTCATTTCACCTCCGAGCTGCTGGATCGCTTAGCGGTCAAAGGCGTGAAGCGCGCCGATGTCGTGCTCCACGTCGGTGCGGGCACGTTCAAGCCAGTCGACGTCGAACACCCAGCCGATCACGTCATGCACGAGGAGTCGTACACTCTCCCCGCACGCACAGCACAACTCCTTAACGACACGCGAGCCAGCGGTGGAAAGATCTGGGCGGTCGGCACGACCAGCGTCCGTACGCTCGAAAGCGCGATCGATGACGACGGAATCTTTCGTGAGAAGTCCGCGGACACGCGTATCTTCATTCGTCCGCCTTACGAGTTTCGCGCTGTGGACCGCCTGATCACCAATTTCCACCTCCCCCGCTCGACGCTCATCATGCTCGTCGCGGCATTCGCAGGGTACGAGCTGACTATGCGAGCGTACCAGGAGGCCGTCGGCGAACGGTACCGGCTCTACTCTTATGGCGATGCCATGCTGATTGTTGATTGAAAGTGAGCGGTGAAAGACCGCGCCTCGTGCCTCGCTTTAGATCGCGCCGATGTTGTATTTCGCTCCGAGATAGATCGTCCGCCCGTAATACTCTCGCTGGATCGCGTAATCGTGCTTGGGCGTTCCGCTGAAGAATCCGAAAACGGCGTTGTTCAGATTGAGTCCCTGCAGCTGGATCTGGACCCGCGGGCTGAAATTGTAGATCACCGATCCGTCCAGCTGCGAGTGCGCGTAGAAATATGTGTCGCCGGACGGGGACGCTGTGCCGTCACCGTAGCTCGTGATGTTCGCGCCCTGATACGCCCAGCCCAATCGTCCTGAAACCGCTGAGTAGTCGTAGGTGAGTGCTGCGTTGGCGAGATTGGGCGATTGTCTCTGGAGCGGTGCGTGGCGTCCGGTCGCGGGGTCGATCAATACCCGCGAATCGACGTGGGTGAAGTTCGCATCGAAGCCAAGTCCGGCCCAGGCGCCCGGAAGGAAGACGAGGCGCTGAACCCACTCTCCCTCGAAGCCAAGCAGATGTCCGTTTCCTCCGTTCTCGGGGCGCGTGCCCAGCTGACCGACGAACGCCGGGATCGGTCCCGCATAGCGGAAAGTCTGATTGAAGATGAAATCGGTGAGCTGCTTGTAGAAGACTCCGCCCGAAATCACGCCGACCGACGGGAAGAAATGCTCGACGAGCGCGTCGTAATTCCACGCGTGCTGCGGCTTGAGGTTCGGATTGCCGGCGGTGAGCGCCGACGGATCCGATTGACTGGCGCCGAGAGTTCCCTGCAACGATGGCGCGAGTGACGAGTAATCCGGCCTCGCGATTCCACGGGTTACCGCAACCCGCGCATCCGTTCGAGAGCCGAGCGCATACTTCACCTGGGCGCTGGGGAAGAGATCGGTGTACGTCTGAGATCCGGACTCCGTCTGGATCGACGTGACGTTTCCGGATCCATCGACCGTCACGGCGTGGCCGGTGTAGTCCGCCTGCGTGTGCTCCGCGCGCAATCCGAGATAGAGCTCGAACGGGCCGGCCGTCGCTTTGTTGCTCACGTAGCCGGCGTAGATGCGCTCGGATCCGCTGAAGCTCCCGAGGATGTTGCCGACGGTGTCGGTGCCGTTCGTGAACGGATTCGCATTCTCGTAAGCCCGCGCCAGCGCCTCGTTCGGCATCGGTCCGATGCTGAAGCCCCTGACAACGTTCGAGTAGTAGTTCGGATCCGAGAATCCGCTGAGCATCGGCGGCAGCGCGATGGGATTGCCGGTGAACCAGAACCCTCCATTGGCTGTGTGCCGCTTCCGCTCGTCGATGACTTTGGCACCGAAGTTGAGGGTCGAACCCCAGCCCTGATCGCCCTGGCGCCAGAGATCATTGAAATCCAGCGCGGCTCCCAGATCGTGTCCGGTCGTCGCGCGATCGATCGTGAAGTAGTGCGACAACGCGAAATTCGCTGGGTCAGCTGCCGCGGCGGCCATCGCCGGCGTCGCGTAAGAAAATGTCGGCACAGTGGGGTTCGAAGCATCGTAGGCGAACGTGAGACCTTGCCCGCCTGGTCCGTCGTACACGAAGGGCTGGAATCGATAGTCGCGGAGATGAGACGTCGTTCCGGATGCATTCAGCGTCATCTTTGCCTCGACCGGGCCGATCATGGTGCGGCCGCCGAGATTCCCGCCATACAGCTGCTCGACGGGACTTCTTCTGAAAGTCATGCGCGTAACTTCGGCACCAGTTCCGAATCCGTGCGGGCCCACGCCGGCGGAATCGCCGAACGCTCCGAAGCTGGATCCGGTCGCTCCCATGACGATGTCGTTGTTGTACGT
>DATCPG010000171.1:0-16183 GCA_036570225.1 Gemmatimonadaceae bacterium
GTGTACAGCAGACCGCCGGGCGCGAGCAGACGCATCGCGCGCAAGTTGATGTCCTTGTATCCGCGGATAGCGCCGGGAAGCGCGGCGCGGGTCTTTGCGAACGCAGGTGGATCGAGCACGATCGTGTCGAAAGTCAGTCCCTCGCGTTCTTTCTCCCGCAGGTAATCGAACGCGTTCGCCTCGACGAAAGAGATATTCGACAGCGAATTGCGCGCGGCGTTCTCCGCTGCGCGGACCAGCGCCGGTCCCGATGCGTCGAGCGCCGTCACGTGCGTTGCGTTTCTTGCCAGGTGCAACGCGAACGATCCGTGATAGCTGAAACAGTCCAGCGCACGCCCCCGGGCTAGCGTTCCGATAAAATGACGGTTCTCGCGCTGGTCGAGGAACGCTCCCGTCTTCTGGCCCGTCCACGGCGCGGCCAGGAATTTCACGCCGTACTCGTGGACCTCGATCTCTCGCGGAACCTCGCCGTGCAGTACGACGGTCTCTCGCGGTAAGCCTTCCTTTGCTCGCAGTGGAACATCGTTTCGCGCGAGGATACCGGCTGGCTCTACAAGCGATCGCAGCGAGAAGAGAATCTCCTCTCTAAAGGATTCGAGTCCGGCGCTCATGAACTGCACCACGAGCCACTGGTCGTACCGGTCGCACACCAGGGATGGACATCCATCGGCCTCGCCGTGGATCAGCCGCAAGGCATTGGTGTGATCCTCCAGGGGAACGCGGCGCGCGACCGCGGACGCAATGCGCTCGTCCCACCACGCCTGGTCTATCACCGCGTTGGGATCGCGATCCAGCAGTCGAAGGGAGATCTCCGACAATGGGCTCCACAACGCCCAGCCGAGTGGTTTGCCGCGATTGTCGTGGACGAGTACGGCCCCCGCGTCCATGATCGGGCGTTCGATTACATCGGTACGGTAGATCCACGGATGCCCGCTCTGCCAGCGGCGTGCGCCCTTCAGGTTCACCCGTGCGACTGTCATGCGTGAATTTAGCGAACGGCTGCAGGGTCCACTCCGGCGTACGCTTCTTGCGAAACGGCCAACCATGAAAGAATTCGTCCCAATCACCATCGGTGCCGCGGCGGCGGGCGGGCTGTTCCTCCGCGAGCACAGCATGCGGACGAAAGCCGAGCGGCTCAGCGCCGCGACTCTCGAAACGCTGCTCAACGCCATCGACGCCAATGACGCCGTCACCGGCTCACACGTCCGTCGCGTCGCCGCCGCCGCGCTGATACTTGGCGAAGCAGCAGGTCTGGACGAGCGCACTCTTCGGAGCATCGAGCGTGTCGCGCTCTTCCACGACATCGGCAAGCTTCACGGGGCCCTGACCGACATCTTCCACGAGGAAACCAAGCTCACTCCCGAGGAGCGTCGCGCTGTGATGACGCACCCTCGGCGCGGCGCCGAGGTTCTGGCTCCGCTGAAGGGATTCTTTCCCGACCTCCCCAAGGGGGTAGCCGCCCACCACGAGCGATGGGATGGCAAGGGATATCCTCGAGGACTGAAGGGAAGAAGAATTCCGCTCGTGTCGCGAGTCGTGGCGATCGCCGACACCTTCGACGCGATCACCCACCGGCGCCGTTACAGCCATGCTCGGAGCTTCAGCGAGGCGGTACGAGCGATCGAGGAGGGCCGGGAAACCCAATTCGACCCGGAGCTGGCTGACGTGTTCCTGAGTCCGCCTGTGCGCGACAAAATCGAAGAAGTGATGCGGGAAGCGAACAAGCCTCACAAGAACAGCAGCAATCGGAGGCGCGGTGGAGCTGAGCCGGCGCCGGACGTCACTTTCCGATGGCGTCCGCGATCTCGCGGGCCGCGCGCTCGGGGTCGTCAGCCTTGAATATCGCGTTGATCAGTGCGACTCCGATCGCGCCGTGTACCGTGATCTGAAGAGCACGATCGGCTGTGATTCCGCCGACCGCCACCGCGGGCAATTCCACCATCGCCGCGAGTCGCTCGAAGCCGTCTACGCCAATCGCGCGGCCCGCGTCGTTCTTGGAGTCTGAGCCGAATACCGGACCGATGCCGACGTAATCGGCGTCTTTTGCGTTTGCGAGCTCCGCGTCGCCGCCCAGCGACGCGCCGATGATGAAATCGGCCGGAGCGAATCTGCGGATTGCGGAGACGGGCAGATCGGCTTCTCCCAAGTGCACTCCCGCAGCGCCGGCCGCCAGCGCAATGTCGGCTCGGTCATTGACTATCACCGGAACCGATGTCCTGATCATAATTGCCCGCGTAACCTCGACGACTTCGCGAGGGGGCGCGGTCTTCAAGCGCACCTGAATGCTCGTCGCGCCGCCACGCACAGCTGCCGCCACCCTGTCGACGAGTGTCCCGCGGCGATCCTCCGCGTCATCAGTGATGGCGACGAGACGCAGGATCCGTGGATCGAGCATTTGCTATCGAGTCAGGCTTGTCGAGCGAACCGTATGCTTTTTCGTTGGTCTCTTTCTTGTCGATGTCACGCGCTTCGGCGTCGGTTTTTTTGCCGCCGCTGCTTTTGCGCTCGCGGTCTTCGCTGACTTGCTCGCCGTTTTGGCCGGGATCTTTGCCGGTGCCGTGGCGCGGACTTCCCTGATCGCGCTCGTGTGCTCCTGCAGCGTCATGCGGAATTCATGGTGTCCGTCAGGACTCGCGACGAAATACAGATAGGGAACGTTGGCCGGATTCGCTGCGGCCGCGAGACTCGCCACGCCCGGTGCCGCCACGGGGCCCGGCGGCAGTCCCTTGTTGATGTACGTATTGTAGGGCGATTTCACCTCGAGATCCTTGTACAGCACTCGTCCCACGTGATGACCGAGCGCGTACTGCACGGTCGGGTCCGCCTGGAGCAGCATTCCCTTCTGTAGCCGATTGTAATAGACCGCCGCGATCACTGGGCGCTCCTCGGGAACCCGCGCTTCTTTCTCGACGATCGAGGCCATCGTTACCAGGTCGTTGCGATTGATTTTGAGCGCCGATGCCTTCGCGTCCCAATCGGGCTTCCAGCGGCGCTCGAAATTGTAAACCATCTCGTGCACGGCCTGGCTCGCCGTAGTGCCCAGCGGAAACGCGTAGGTATCGGGAAAGAGGTAGCCTTCGAGCGTTGGAGTCGGGATGTCGAGCCTCGCGAGCAATGACGTATCGCGCACCGCTGCCTGCACTGAGTCCACCGGAACCTTGAGCGTCCTGGCGAGGAGCGGAGCGATCTGCGAGATGGTGTAGCCCTCGGGGATCGTGATCGTGTTGACGAGTCCGTGTCCGCCGTTGAGCGCGGCGATGATGTCCTTCCACGGCGTTCCGTGCCTCAGGAGATACGTGCCGGGCTTGATGTTGCGGTCACCGCCCGTCGCGCGCGCATAGACGCGGAACATCTTCCGCCAGCCGACGAGATTGGCCTTCGAGAGCGAGTCGGCAGCGTCCGCGAAGCTCGCACCCCTCGGGATGATGACGCGCGTGGAGGGCCCGTACGGCTTCTGCCCGCACGCGGCCAGCACGAAGCACCCCGCGGCGAGTGCCGCGCGGAGCTCAGTCCGGAACATTGAGGGCGTGCTGGAGGAGGATCGTCGCAGCCAGCGAATCAACGTCGCCTTTCCGGCCGCGGGTGGATTCTCCCATTTCTCGTACTGTACGCAATGCTGCCGCCGTAGTGAATCGTTCATCATAAAAACGAACGGGCATGCCACTACGTTTCGAGATTTCTGCACCCAGGGCCCGTACTTCGGCTGTCCAGTCGGTCTCGTTGCCCTCTCCGTCGAGCGGAAGCCCCAAAACGAAGCCCGCCGCTTCGAGCTCCGCGGCGCGCGCGAGGATCTTTGTGATCGGCGGCCTCTTGCCTTCGCGCCGGGTGATGAACCCCGCCGGGGACGCGATCATGCCCAGCGGATCGCTGATCGCGAGGCCGATGCGCTTCCGCCCGTAGTCCACCGCGAGAAAGCGAGCCATCGCCGCCTTCACGCTACCCCTATCCCTGCGCCATCTGGGTGAAGAATTCCTTGTTGTTCTTCGACTTCGCCATCTGTCTGAGCAGGAACTCGATCGCCTCGGCCTCGGGCATGTCGGCGAGAAACTGTCTCAACAGCATCACACGGTTGATCTCCGCCTGACTGAGCAGGAGCTCCTCCTTGCGCGTGCCGGATCGGAAGATGTCGATCGCGGGATAGATGCGGCGATCGGCGATCTTGCGGTCGAGAACGAGCTCCATGTTGCCGGTGACCTTGAACTCCTCGAAGATAACATCGTCCATGCGCGATCCGGTCTCGGTAAGCGCGGTGGCGATGATGGTGAGCGACCCGCCGTCCTCGATGTTGCGCGCCGAGCCGAAGAAGCGCTTGGGCTTGTGCAGCGCGCTCGCGTCGACTCCGCCGGACAGAATCTTTCCCGACTGCGGCGCAACGGTGTTGTGCGCCCGCCCGAACCGCGTCAGCGAATCGAGCAGGATCACGACGTCCTTGCCGCTTTCCACTAGCCGCTTGGCCTTCTCCAGAACCATGTCCGCGACCTGGACATGGCGCGCGGCTCCCTCGTCGAATGTGGAGCTGATCACCTCCGCCCTGATCATGCTCGCGATCATTTCCGTCACTTCCTCCGGCCGCTCATCGATGAGCAGCACGATGATCGTGACCTCCGGATGATTCTCGGCGATCGCGTTCGCGATCTTGTGCATGAGGATCGTCTTCCCGGCCCGCGGGGGCGAAACAATGATGCCGCGCTGGCCTTTCCCGATCGGCGCCATTATGTCGACGACGCGCATGCTCAGATCGCCATCACTCGTCTCGAGCCGGAGCCGCTCGTCCGGATAACGCGGCCGCAGGTTGTCGAAGGGAACGCGATCCTTGGCTTTCTCGGGGTCGTCGCCGTTGACGCTCTCCACCTTGAGCAGCGCCAGGTAGCGCTCCCACGGCTTCGGCGGACGCACCTGCCCGCGAACCTCATCGCCGGTTCTCAGCCCGAAGCGCTTTATCTGCGAGGGCGAGACGTAGATGTCATCCGGTCCCGGGAGATAGCTCCAGTCCTGACTCCGCAAAAAGCCGTAGCCCTCGGGGAGAATCTCCAGCACGCCATCGCCGTGAAGAACGATGTCCGTGTCGAGGAGATTCTGCTCGATCTGGAAAATCAGGTCCTGCTTTCGGAGACCCGACGAGCCATCGATCTTGAGGCCGTCGGCCATCTCCTGAAGCTCGGTCACGGACTTTCGCTTTAACTCGGCGATATCCACGCTATGGAAGGAAGGAAGAGGAAGGGACTTCTGAGGGGGCTGAGCTCGCGTGAGCTCAGGAGGTGCGGAGATTGGAGCGGAGGAGTTTGATAGAGGAGGGAGGCGTCGCTGCGCCCGATTTATTCGAAGGTAACGGCGCCCAAAAACGTGGTCAAGTCAGAAGTTGATGTAGCGGCCCTTGTGCTTGCTGGCATCCAGGATGAGTGAATCGAGGAGAGACTGAGTCCTCGCAAGCTGTCGCACGAGAACGCTGTCCGAATGCGCCGCGGCGATCGTGCCCATTGGGTTGGAGAGGAGAGCGCGCAGGGTGTCCACCTCTGCCAGAACTGTTCGCGCTTTCGTGGCAAGCGTGCTGTCACGGCGGAAGCGGCCGATGCTTCCCTTGTTCGACGACATCAACGCCCGAATCGAGTCGGCGGCTGCCATCGCGTGCGACGCCCGTGCCGAGAGGTCGTTGCGTGCGGCGAGGCCGAGCGTGCCGTTCCCGCTCATTTTCGCGGAGAGGCGCGACATATGTGCGCTCACATCCGGCAGGCGCGAGAAGCCGAGCGCGCGAGCATTTCCAACGGTTCCCATGGGTTTGCTAGTCGCGTTGGCGAGGCCTTTTACGACGGCCGCCAGCTGGGAGAACGCTGGTCCGATCTTGCCGGCATCCTTTGTCAGGCCGGCTATCCGCGAGTGGTGCTGAACGTGAACGGTATCGCCATCGTGGAGCTGGGGAGAGCTGGCGGTGCCCGGCGAGATATACACGATTATCGCTCCGATCATGCTGCCACCGGGACGTACGCTCGCGTACGAGTCACGTCGGACGTGTGGAAGTGCTTCCTCCAGAACTTCGGTCGTGATGATGACGCGCTCCAGAGTATCTGCCGATGGCGGGCGAAACCCCACCGCCTTCACCAGGCCCTCCTTCTTTCCGCCGAGCCAGACATCGGTTCCGGAGAGCACCCCGGTGGCGTCGTCAGTGAGGACGTAGAGCGTTACTTTCTTTCCGTGCAGCGCTCCGACGCGGGCGAACAGGAAAATTGCGACGACTACGGCGGCGATCAGCACCGTCGCGATTAGTCCCCCGGTCAGCTCGCTCCAATGAATTTGGCGGGGCATTGAGCGGGAATATAAACGTGCGGTATAAGGACTGCTTATCTTATGGCGCATTGATGACGCCACAAAACCGGAAAGCATGCTGATAGGAGTTCCGCGCGAGATCGCGCGCGGCGAGCGGCGCGTCGCCCTCGTTCCCGACGTCGTCCCCCAGCTGACGCGTGCCGGACATCGCATCGTCGTCGAGCGGGGCGCTGGCCAAAGGGCTGGCTTCACCGACGAAGCATACCGGGCCGCCGGCTGCGATCTGGCTGACGTGCCGGGCGAGATCTACGCGTCGGCGCAGATGATTCTCAAAGTGCAGCGCCCTGGGCGGGAGGAGGCGAGCGGCGAAGCGGAGCTCGATCTCTTCAAGGAAGGCACGGTCCTGATCGGGCTGCTCCAGCCGTCGGGTGACCCTGCGCTATTCCAGCAGCTGGCCGAGCGAAAGATCATCGCCTGCACGATGGAGCTGGTTCCGCGCACGACCCGGGCGCAGATGATGGACGCCCTGTCCTCGCAAAGCACCGTCGCGGGCTACAAGGCGGTGCTTCTCGCGGCCAACGCGCTGCAGAAATTCTTTCCGATGTTAATGACCGCGGCCGGGACCGTTCGTCCCGCGCGAGTGCTCGTCATCGGCGCCGGCGTCGCCGGACTCCAGGCGATTGCTACGGCCCGGCGCATCGGCGCCGTCGTGGAGGCATTCGACACGAGACCGGTCGTCAAGGAACAGGTGCAGAGTCTCGGCGCAACTTTCATCGAGCTCGACGTCCACGCGGAACAGGCGCAGGATGCCGGCGGGTACGCGAAAGAGCTGAGCAGGGAGCACATCAAGCGCGAGAAGGAGCTGATTCACAAGCGCGCTCGCGAGGCGGACGTCATCATCACCACGGCTCTGATTCCGGGCAAGCCGGCTCCGCTGCTGATCGAAGAGGCAACCGTCAAGGCGATGCGACCCGGATCGGTGATCGTGGATCTCGCCGGTGAGCAGGGCGGCAACTGCGAGCTCAGCGTCCCGGGAGAGACCACGGTTCAGCACGACGTGACGATCATCGCGCCGCTGCACATATCGAGCGATCTCGCGTACCACGCCAGTCAGATGTACTCCAGGAACGTCGCCGCGCTGGTGGCGCTGCTCGCGCCAAAGGGCGAGCTGAATCTCAACTTCGCCGACGACATCATCTCTGCCGTCGTTGTCACCGCGGGGGGCGAGATACGGCACGCGCCTACGCGCCAACGGCTCGCCCTGTCCAGCACAACCCCCGTCACAGTGGAGCGCGCAAAGTGAGCCAGGAGATGATACTCGGCATTTATGTCTTCATCATGGCGATGTTCGTCGGATTCGAGGTCATCAGCAGGGTTCCGTCGGTCCTGCACACCCCGCTCATGTCGGGCACGAATGCAATTCACGGGATCGTCGTCCTCGGGGCGATGCTGGTCGCCGGCTCGGCCGACACACCGCTGCTTCACGCACTCGGCTTCATAGCAGTGGTGTTCGGCGCCGCGAATGTGTTCGGTGGATTCGTGGTGACCGATCGCATGCTGGAGATGTTCAAGAAGCGAGAGACACACGTGGAGAAAAAGGATGCTTGATCTCCGCGCCTCGGTGATAGCGGTGAGCTACATCGTCGCGGCGGTCCTCTTCATCTTCGGGCTCAAACGAATGACATCGCCAGCGACGGCGCGCTCGGGAAATCGGCTGGCGGCGATAGGAATGGCGCTGGCGCTCGTGGCCACGCTCATCGATCACCAGATCGTTTCCTACTGGACGATAGCGATCGGCACGCTGATCGGCGGCGTGATGGGCGTCTACTTCGCCAGAACGGTGCAGATGACCGCGATGCCGCAGATGGTCGCGCTGTTCAACGGTATGGGCGGAGCTACGGCCGCGCTGGTTTCGGTCGCTGAGTTCCTGCGGCTGACGCGCGCCGGTGACGCGATCGGGATCGGCGAATCGACTTCGATCGTACTCGGCACCATCATCGGGGCGATTTCCTTTACCGGCAGCATAATCGCGTTTGGCAAGCTGCAGGAGATCCTTCCCGGGAGGCCGCTGCAGTTTCCGCTGCAGCGCCTGATCAACGCACTCATTCTGCTGTCGGCGCTTGCTCTGGGAATTGGAGTGGTCGCCGGCGGAGGATCGACCGCGCTCTGGGCGCTGTTCGCGGCTGCTCTCGTGCTGGGAGCAATGTTCGTCCTCCCGATTGGCGGCGGCGACATGCCGGTGGTGATCTCGATCCTGAATTCACTGACAGGACTCGCTGCCGCGCTCACCGGATTCGTGCTCCACAATCAGATGCTGGTCGTCGCTGGAGTTCTCGTCGGCGCATCCGGCACGCTGCTGACGTTGCTCATGAGCAACGCGATGAATCGCTCGGTCGGCAACGTCTTGTTCGGGGCATTCGGCGCGGCCACCAGTGACGCGGCGGCAGCGTCGACCGGTGTGCAGCACACTGTTCGCCAGACGACCCCAGAGGACACCGCGATCGCGCTTGCGTACGCGAGGAGTGTCGTGATCGTTCCCGGGTACGGACTGGCGGTCGCTGAGGCACAGCACACGGTGCGCGAGCTCGCGACCGATCTGGAGAAGCGCGGCGTCGACGTGAAGTATGCTATCCATCCCGTGGCCGGACGGATGCCGGGACACATGAACGTGCTGTTGGCCGAGGCGAACGTTCCCTATGATCAGTTATTGGAGATGGATCAGGTCAACGGGGAATTTCCGCAGACCGACGTAGTGCTCGTGGTGGGGGCGAACGATGTAGTGAATCCAGCCGCACGCGACGACCCATCGAGCCCGATCTACGGAATGCCGATCCTGGACGTCGATCGCGCGCGCAACATCATCGTGCTGAAGCGCAGCATGGGCCATGGCTTCGCGGGGATTGACAACGCGCTTTTCTATCATGAGAAGACGCGCATGTTGTTCGGCGACGCGCGGCAGTCGCTCACTCAGGTCGGGCAGGCGCTCAAGACCGCGTAGCTTTGAGCGCTCGCTGTTTCTGGCATCTCTGTCTGGGTCGAGTCGGGGTATCCTCTTCGGCGACGACGGGCGCTGGTCGGAACCCCTAACAGCGCTCCTTCGCTCCGCTCAGTCGCGGGTTTCCTCGGGCGCGCCCTTAGGCGTCGCCTACGAGGACACCCCTCCTCTCCCTACAAAGATCCGGAACAGCGCGCGCCTCTCGAGGCGCGCACTTCTACCGCCCGCCCCGACTATGATTCCGGCGCGCACCTGTACCGCCCGCGACGCCCGTGATTCCGGCGCGCGCATGTTCGAGTCGCGCCGGCAGGTCACACGTGATGACAGTCAGGGAAGGAGGGAGAGTGTCCTCGGAGGCGCTTTGCAAAGTGAGCGCGAGGAGGAGACCCGCGACTGAGCGGAGCGAAGGAGCGTAGTGAGGGGCTCCGACCAAGCGAGCGTAGCGCCGAAGAGGATACTCTCCCGACTGACCGGCGCAGAGATCCTGAATACCCACCGGCTGGAAACGAGAGCAGTGCGCGCGGCGGGACTCGAACCCACGACCTTCGGCTCCGGAGGCCGACGCTCTATCCAACTGAGCTACGCGCGCGGTAGAAACGACTTCCCAGAGGGACTACCTTCCTCTGATGACAGCTGCGAAACGAAAGATAACGGTTCTTCCGGGTGATGGCATTGGTCCCGAGGTCGTCGACGCCGCACTGGCGATCGTTACGGCGACTGGCGCCCCGGTCGAATTCGAGAAGTGCGAAGCGGGCGCCCGCGGGTTTCAGAAGGGCATCGCCACGGGAATCCCGAAGGAGACGATCGAGTCCATCGAGCGCACGCGCGTCGTCCTCAAGGGCCCGCTCGAGACCCCGATCGGCTACGGAAACAGGAGCGCGAACGTCACGCTGCGCACCCTGTTCGAGACCTACGGCAACATACGTCCCGTGCGCGAATTGCCGGGCGTCCAGACCGCCTTCACCGGACGGAAGCTCGACATCGTGATCGTCCGCGAGAACATCGAGGACCTTTACGCCGGAATCGAGTATATGCAGACGCCCGGTGTGGCGGAGGGACTCAAGCTGATCTCGCGCGAGGGCTGCGAGAAGATCGTCAAGCTCGCCTTCGCGTTCGCGATTGCGGAGGAACGGAAGGCCGTTCACTGCGCTACCAAGTCGAACATCATGAAGCTCACCGAGGGGCTTCTCCAGCACACCTTCGAGGAGTTCGCGCCGCAGTATCCCTCGATCACGTCCAAACACATCCTCATCGACAACTGCGCGCACCAGCTGGCGATGCGGCCCGAGCAGTTCGACGTCATCGTCACGACGAACATGAACGGCGACATCCTCAGTGATCTCACCTCGGGCCTGACCGGCGGCCTCGGCTTCGCTCCGTCGGCGAATATCGGAAACGATGTCTCGATCTTCGAGGCCGTGCACGGGTCAGCGCCCGACATCGCCGGGAAGAACAAGGCAAACCCCACGGCGCTGATACTCAGCGCGGCGATGATGCTGCGCCACATCGGCGAAGGCAAAGCGGCGAACGACGTCGAACAGGCGGTGCTCGTGACGCTCGAAAGCGGAATCCGCACCAGCGACATGATCGGAGTGCAGAATCCTGCCGCCACGACCGAATTCACCAAAGCGGTCATCGCCAACCTTGGAAAGACGTCGAAGGTCAGTCCTCCGCGCGACTACAAGAGAGTCGAGCTCCCTCCCGCGCAGCTGGGCGTCAACGCGGTTGCTGCAAAGAGCCGTCGCGTTGTCGGAGTCGATGTCTACGTCGAATCCGAGCTCGAGCCCAAAGATTTGGCGGCAAGCCTCCAAGGTCTGGCGAAGTCGTCCGCGCTCCGCCTGGAGATGATCACCAATCGTGGAGCGATGGTTTTTCCGGCCAGCGATCGACGTGTGTCTCTAGTCGATCACTTCCGGTGCCGCTTCGTGCCCAGGACTTCCGGGTCTGAGCCGGTGGACGCCGACATTATCACGTTGCTGGCGACCATCGGTGGCCAGTACCGGTGGATGCACGTCGAGAAGCTGCAGGAGTTCGATGGGGCACCCGCCTTCAGCAAGTCACAGGTTTAGCGCATGGCCTCGCCCGCGCTCGAGCCTGTAACGCTCGAGGGCTCCTTCGTTCGTCTCGAGCCGATGACGATCGAGCACCACGCCGGACTCACGGCAATCGGGCTCGACCCTGACATCTGGCGGCGGGCCATCGCTCCGATCAGCACGCCAGAGGAAATGCGGAGCTACATGGACACGGCGCTGCAGCTGCAACGTGAGGGCACGGCACTCCCGTTTGTCACGGTGGAGCGCGCGTCGGGAAGAGTCGTCGGCAGCACGCGGTTTGGAAACTATGATCGTGCCAATAGCCGCATCGAGATCGGCTGGACATGGCTGGCGCCGGCGTGGCAGCGAACCCCGACGAATACCGAAGCGAAATACCTGATGCTCAATCACGCCTTCGAGACGCTCGGCTGCGTGCGCGTAGAGCTCAAGACCGACGTTCTCAACACACAGTCGCGAAATGCAATACTGCGGATCGGTGCGAAAGAGGAAGGAGTTCTGCGCAAGCACACACTCACGTCGACCGGGCGGTACCGCGACAGCATCTACTACAGCATTCTGGACGACGAATGGCCGCAGGTTAAGGCCCAAATCACGGAGAGAATGAGAACTCGAGCTTGAAGTAGGCGGCCGATTCCCGGGAGGCCGATACCCCGTTGAAGCTTCCACCCACACTCTTGTAACCGATGACACCGGTCGTGCGGAAATTCGGAGTCCAAGCGTACTCCAGCGTCGGCCCGACCTGGAATGAGTTGCTCGTGATGCCGTTCTTGGTACCGCCCTGTCCGACGACCTCGAGCCCGATCCGTGCCGGATGCAGCGTGGAGTATCCGAGTGGCACCGAGGCGCGGCCGCGAGCCCACAGGTATCGGCTGCCGAAATTGAAGTTGGAGAGGAGCTGAGTGTGGAGCGGACGGCTACCCGATCCGTTGTTGTATGCGCCAAAGCTCGCCGTCAGACCGCTGCTGCTACCGCCCTCTGCTCCAATCGCCGAAATAACCGGGTTGTGAACGAACGCATAACCGACGCCGAACGAGACGCCGCTGTGGCGGCTGGCATATGCCAGTCCGACCGAGGGCGAGACAGCGCTCAATGTCCGCTTCGTGCCGTTGACGGGATAGTCGAGCAGGTACGCGTTCACGTTGAAGAACGGCGACCAGCCAAGACCACCCATCCCGACGTACATGCCAAGAAGGTAGAACTGGGTGTTCCGTGTATCGGCTTCCGCCGATCCGTAGAAGGATGGGTGCAATTGTGACTGCGCGGCCGCTGGGCGTCCGAACACCGTCAGCCCCACGAGCGCTGCTACCGCGAGAACCACATTCCGATGGTTGCTTGATCTCATTTTTTGTCTCTCAGTTGTAGGTCTTTTCACTCATCGCTGCTGGAGCGCGCCGAGAACTATCTTGTAATCCCGAGCGTAGCTCTGCTGCCCATGATTTAGAGCCTGCTATGCCAGATTCGTACCCTGCCCGACGAACGCGCCACGTTACGATTATCGATTATATGAACGCGCAACGGAATGACGCGGAAAGCAACGTCGCGCAACGACCTGGGCAGGCGGCAAAGATCGTGCAGAATCGGCGGTCGAGTTCTCATTCAGCCAACTAATGCGATTCAATAAACGTCTTTGCCTGGCGATGGTCGCGGTTCTGACGCTTTCCGCCACGAACGTCGAGGCACAGAGCAGCGCGAAGAAGAAGCCCACACCCAAACCGGCACCCACGCGGCCGGCGACCGACGCGGACCCCACGGTGTTGACGACCCCCATCGGGGGCAACGTCGTAGACGAGAGGCAGCTCTTTCTCAACGCCGCGCGCATCGCGTGGGCTTTCGCTGACCGCAACTACCAACCGTCGACAGGTCTCTTCCGCGCGCACGATACCTACCAGTACGTGACACTCTGGGACATGGCCAGTGGACTTGCGGCGATCTATTCCGCCCACGAGCTCGGCTTCATCACCGAGCCTCTCTACAATCAACGAATCCAGCGCCTGCTCAACACTCTCGCCACGGCAGATCTGTTCGAGAACGTCGCCTTCAACAGGTCGTATGATTCGAAGACGGGAAGGATGATCGACCGCAAGGAGCGCATCTCGTCGCGCGGATTCGGATGGTCGGTCACCGACCTCGGGCGGCTGCTCACGTGGCTGCGGATTCTCGCCGTCAACCAGCCGCAGTTCGCGGCCCAGGCTGCGAGCGTCGTCAAGCGGCTGGACATGTCTCGATTGATCAAGGATGGATACCTCCAGAGCGAGGAGCTCAGCGCCTCCACTGGTGCGCTGCACCCATTTCAGGAAGGCCGAATCGGCTATGAGCAGTACACCGCCGCCGGCTTCGCGCTGTGGGGACACCGCGCCGAGAACGCGCTCAATGCGAGCTTGAATGCGCTTCCGGTGACCGTCCTTGGAATTCCGATAGTCGCCGACAGGCGCGGCGACGAGAGAATCACCAGCGAGCCGTACATAATGATTGGGATGGAGACGGGTTGGTATTCACCCGAGTTGCGGCAGCAGGCGTGGCGGGTTCTGGCTGCGCAGGAGGCGCGGTACAAATCGACAGGAATCCTCACAGCCGTGAGCGAAGATGCACTGCCCGATCCGCCTTACTATTTCTATTACTACGACGTGTATCGTCAGGGCCGTCCGTTCGTCGTCGACGGTCCTGGCGGCGTATACGTGGAAAGTCCGCGCTGGATAAGCTCGAAGGCTGCTTTCGGCTGGCACGCTCTGCTTCCGTCGCCGTATACGCTTGCCCTCGTGCAGGCTGTCGAGGGAGCGGGCATCCCGGGACGCGGCTGGGGGGCTGGGGTGTACGAGGGCAGTTTACGCCCTACGGGAGACGCGAGCCTGAATACCGCGGCATTGATCCTCGAGGCGGCCGTCTACAATCTTCGCGGGCGTCCGTTCCTCGACGCCCCCGAGCTTAACCGCTAGAAAGCGCTCCGCTGGTGCTTCCCTCCATCCATAGAGCCTGCGAATTGCGCGCGATCTTGTCCAAAGCCGTCTGCTTTCCTTACATCATCTCCGCAATTCTTCAGGGCTGCGCGACTACAATGACATCGAGAGAAGAGCCCGTTACGATCGCGATCGTCAACGGAGTCGTTTGGACGGGTGAGCCGTCACAACCGCGGGCCGAAGCCGTAGCGCTGAGAGGTGATCGCATCGCGGCGGTCGGATCGAACGCAGAGATCCGTGCTCTGGCTGGTCCGTCGACGCGCATCATCGACGCGCGCGGGGGAATGGTGGCTCCCGGGTTCATCGATTCCCACGTGCATTTCCTGAGCGGCGGCATGGCGCTGGCTTCGGTCCAGCTGAGGGACGCGCGTACGCCGGCTGAATTCATCTCGCGCATCAAAGCCTTCGCCGCAACGGTGCAGCCCGGGACCTGGATAACCGGCGGCGATTGGGATCATCAGAACTGGGGCGGGGAGCTGCCACAAAGCTCCTGGATCGATTCCGTCACGCCGAATAATCCGGTGTGGATCAACCGCCTCGACGGACACATGGCGCTGGCCAACGCCGCGGCGATGCGTGCGGCGAAAGTTCCACCGACAGGCGGCGACATCGCCGGCGGAACGATTGTGCGCGACGCTGCCGGTCATCCATCCGGAATCTTCAAGGACAACGCGCAGGAGCTTATCGATAAGGCACAGCCAGATCCGGATCAGGCGATGCTGGACCGCGCGCTCGACGCCGCCATGACATACGTCAGCGAGCGCGGTGTGACTTCAGTGGATCACATGGGGACATGGTCCGACCTCGCCGTATTCGAGCGCGCGCATCGCGCGGGCACGCTGCGTACGCGGATTTACGCGGCTGTGCCGCTGTCCACCTGGGCGAAATTGCGCGATACCGTGAGCGCGCGTGGACACGGTGACTCGTGGCTCCGAATTGGCGGACTCAAAGGATTCGTCGACGGCTCACTCGGCTCACACACAGCCGCGATGATGCAGCCATTCACCGATGCTCCCCGCGATAGCGGACTCCTGGTGAACACGCCCGAAGATCTCTACAGCTGGACTTCCAACGCCGACAAGGCAAAGCTGCACGTCATCGTCCATGCGATCGGTGACCGCGCCATCAAGCTCCAGCTCGATATCTTCGAGCGCGTCGAGCGCGAGAACGGGCCACGCGATCGCCGATTTCGAATAGAGCACGCGCAGCACATCGCTCGGGCCGACATCCCCCGGTTCGCCCAGCTTGGCGTGATACCGAGCATGCAGCCGTACCACGCAATCGATGACGGACGTTGGGCCGAGAAGGTGATCGGTCCCGATCGAGCCCGGACCACATATGCATTCCGGTCATTGCGCGACGCCGGCGCGAGGCTGGCGTTTGGAAGCGATTGGTTCGTTGCGCCTGCCACGCCGCTCGAGGGGATCTACGCTGCCGTCACCAGACGCACGCTCGACGACAAACACCCCGATGGCTGGGTCCCCGAGCAGAAGATTGGCGTCGAGGACGCTCTGCGCGCCTACACGACGGGCGGCGCGTACGCGTCGTTCGAGGAGGGAGAAAAGGGCTCGCTTGCCCGCGGCAAGCTCGCTGATGTAGTAATCATCGATCGCGATCTCACTCGAATTCCGCCAGAAACGATTCGCGAGGCGCGAATCATGTACACGATCGTCGGTGGTCGAGTCGTGTTCGATCGCGGCGGCAATCCCTGAGCAAAGAGGAAAAAAGAGCATGGCCTCGAAAACCGAATGCACGTTCTACCGCTGGGACTCCATGAAAAAGGAGCGGGTGTCCGACATGCTCGAGCGCAGGTTGATCACCGGCGAGCGCATGATGCTCGCGCACGTTTATCTCAAGAAGGGATGCATCGTTCCGAAGCACTCGCACGAGAACGAGCAGCTCACCTACATCCTCGAGGG
>DATCPG010000172.1:0-15619 GCA_036570225.1 Gemmatimonadaceae bacterium
TCGTTTGCTCGCGCAACCGGGAACTCGAGGATCGTGCGCCGGGCTTCCTGCCGCGAAGCTCTGTTTCGGCCGTGGACGAAGATGATTATCGCCTTCCAGACTTCTTCGTCGGCACCGAGGAAGCTGTGGTGGATGCGGAGCTCGCCCCCGCTGTAGCTGACGACGACGGTTCGATTGGTCGTGAGTCGCACGCGGTACTGCATGCCGAGGCCGAGCCGCTGGAGCCGTGTACGCAGCTCCTCGGCGTTCCTGGGTGGTGGTTCGTCCAGCTCGAGCGCGAGCTGCTCGCGGCTGCTAAACGGCCACATACTCCGACCGCTTGAAGCGTTTGTGCGGACCTTTTACGAATGTGGCGTGGTCCCCGGACCATACGTGCGTGGTGACGTCGATCGTATCTCGTCCGATAGCTATGACGTTGATCGATGATGGCCGACCCCCGCGCGATCTGTTTGAGATGGTGCCTGCCGTCGAAATCACTGTGCCCTTCCTCGTGTGTTCGATGTAATGCACCGACTCCTGGTGATCGTGACCGCAACACACGAGATCTACGCCCATCTCGGCGAAAGCGCCGAGAATCTTATGCGTGTTCTTGAGTCCGTGCCGCTGGGACAGCTCGCCGCGTACCGGATTGTGGTGCATGACGATGACGCGCGCGTCACCCGTCGGCGACCGCTCGAAGATCTCCTTTGCCTCGTCGAGCTGGTGCTTGTGGATGTCGCCGATGATGGAGATGTCGCGGAGGTTCCATGTCAGTGTGCGGCGCGTGACGCCGTGCGCCGTGTTGATCCCCACGAACGTCGCGCCCGGAACGTGGAGCACAGGCTCCAGGTTCTCATCGATGAACTTCCTGTAGTTCTCGTAGACCTTCGACTTGTCGCGGAAGCCAAGCGGCGCCTTCCACCAGGCGACATCGTGATTGCCAGGAACGGTGATGACCTTGCTCACCTTTCTGGCGTCGCGGATGAACACCGCGGCCCTCTGAAACTCACCTGCCCTGGAGCGCTGCGTGAGATCGCCGGAGATCGCGACCACGCCGAACTTCTCCTTCTGGATGATGTCCTCGATCGCCTCGATCTGTTCCGGAACCGCGGGCCATCCGAAATGCAGGTCGGAGACGTGAAAGACGGTGATCATGTCAGCCGCCTCTCGTGTCGGGTCAGGGCGCGAGGACGAGATCGGCGAAATGCGTCGCGACGCTGGCTGTGAGCGCCGGCGAAACCGCTCTCATCGGATCACTCACCACTTCGCCCACCCAGCGAATCTGGGCCATCCGCGAATCGATCATCACGATTCGCAAAATCGCAACGCCTGTACCAGCGCCGCGGTTCTCGAACCGAAGCTCGACGGGCAACAGAGCGTACCGTGATCCCTTGAGGCCAACCAGCCCGCGCACCTGCGACTGGAGTGGATCGCGCACCGTCGTTTCGGGAAGGACACGTCCGCGCAGCCATTCCGCGGAGAGCGATCGCGCGTCAGCGATGAGCATGCTGTTGATCTTCGATGCGCGCGCGACCGCGCGGCCGAATATCCATGCCTTGCCGAGGCCGCGAGCGGTCATGGCCGCCTCGATCTGATCGTCGAGAGCCGCGAGAAACGCGGCGCGATCCTGGACCTGCTGCTGCCAGCCGAGGTTATCGGAGGAAGAGAGGTACTGAACCGGAAGGACGAGAATCTCTTGACCGGCCATCCGCTCGAGCGGCCGGAGCGGCACCGGCGACGCATCGGTCTCCGGCGGCTTTGACGCGCAGGCCGTCAGGATGGAGGCCGTCACTATGAGGAAAAATGCTCGCAAATGTCTGGTGGTTTGGATTGCGGGAAAGTTAACGCATACTCAATTTCATCGCATACGTGCACATGAGCGTGATGAATAGACTCGGCAGGATCGCCATTTGGACGTTCGTGTCCGTGCTCGGCGCGACGAGCTTCGCGTGGCTCGCGCTGTCTCGCGGCGAGCCGGTGAATGCCGCATGGCTGCTCGTCGCGGCACTCTGCACCTACGCGGTCTCTTACCGGTTTTACAGCCGGTTCATCGCCAGCCACATCTTCGCGCTCGACGCTGCTCGGCCCACACCCGCGGTCAGGCTCAATGACGGCCGGGACTTCATGCCGACCAACAGGTGGGTCGTTTTCGGTCACCACTTCGCGGCGATTGCGGGCCCGGGTCCGCTCGTGGGGCCAACCCTCGCTGCGCAATTCGGATTTCTTCCCGGCGCGCTGTGGATCATCGTCGGAGTAGCGATCGGCGGAGCGGTTCAGGATTTCGTGATTCTTTGTGCGTCGGTCCGCCGCGATGGGAAGTCACTCGGCCAGATGGCGAAGGAAGAGATCGGGCCTGTGGCCGGATACACGGCGCTCGTCGCGGTGCTCGGCATCATGATCGTCCTAATCGCCGTGCTCGCTCTCGTGGTCGTGAACGCACTCAAGGCAAGTCCGTGGGGAGTGGTGACGATCGGCCTGACGATTCCCACAGCGCTGTTGATGGGCGTGTACCTGCGGTGGGTAAGACCGCACCGCGTGCTGGAGGCGAGCGCGTTCGGGTTGGTGCTTCTTGTTCTCGCGCTCTACGCGGGACGGTGGGTCGCGCAGAATCCGGCGCTTGCTCCGACATTCACGCTGACGGGGAAGACGCTGGCGATCCTCATAATGGGATACAGCTTTTTTGCGTCGGTGCTGCCGGTGTGGCTCCTGCTCGCCCCGCGCGACTACCTGTCAGCTTTTGTGAAGATCGGTGTGGTGCTGGCGCTCGCGCTCGGAATCGTGATCGTGCTGCCGCCGCTGCAGATGCCGGCGCTCACGCAATTCACCAACGGCACCGGCCCTGTGTTCGCCGGGAAGATATTTCCGTTCGCGTTCATAACAATCGCGTGTGGATCGATCAGCGGATTCCATTCACTGATCGCATCCGGGACGACACCGAAGCTGCTCGCCAGCGAAGCCGACGCGCGGATCGTGGGATATGGTGGAATGCTCACAGAGTCACTCGTCGCGGTGATGGCCCTCATCGCCGCGTGTGTTCTGACTCCAGGCGTGTACTTCGCGATCAATGCGCCTCCAAGTGCGATCGGCACGACCGCAGCGAGTGCGGCGGCCGCGGTGCAGCACTGGGGGTTCGCGCTCGATCCCGCGCAAATGCAGCTCCTCGCGCAGCAGGTTGGCGAGAAGTCACTGTTGTCGCGCACGGGTGGCGCGCCAAGTCTTGCGGTCGGCATGGCGCATCTTTTCTCGCGGGTGTTGGGTGGCTCGACGGCGATGGCGCTGTGGTACCACTTCGCGATCATGTTCGAGGCGCTGTTCATCCTGACGACGGTGGACGCCGGCACGCGGGTCGGACGGTTCATGCTGCAGGACCTGTTGAAGCACGTGTGGCCGCCCATCGGCCGCGTATCATGGTATCCGGGGGTTGTGATCTCGAGCGGGATCGTCGTCGCGATGTGGGGCCACTTCCTGTATCAGGGCGTCCTGGATCCGCTTGGAGGGATCAATTCTCTCTGGCCGCTGTTCGGAATCTCGAATCAGCTGCTAGCGGCGGTAGCGCTCTGCGTCGGAACGACGGTCATCATAAAGATGGGCAAGGCACGCTATGCGTGGGTGACGATCCTCCCACTCGCCTGGCTCGCGCTGGTAACGCTGACGGCGGGCTGGCAGAAGATCTTTTCCGCCGATCCGAAGCTCGGGTTCCTGTCGCACGCGCGCCTGCTGCGCGAAACTCTCGCGCAGGGCGCACTGCCGGCTGGCGTGCAGTCGATCACGGACGCCCGGCGATTGATTATCAACGACAGGATCGACGCTGTCGTGGCGGCGTTCTTTCTACTCTCTGTCATTGTCATACTCGTCGCGTCGGCGCACGAGTGGTTCAGCGTCCTCAGCGGACGCAAGGTCGCAAGAAGCACCGAGATTCGCTTCGCGGCAACTAACCGCGCGGCATGAGGCCGGTTTGACGCGAGTCGGCTCTGATCGCGCAATTCCGCTCAAGCGCTGTGCAGCCTCTGCGAAACTTGCGGCACTTCAAGCGGCTCGAGCACGCGGACCGACAACACCATCGCGTCCAATCCCGCGAATTGAAGACGTCGCTGAAGTTGATAAGCCGTTTCGTTGTGCAGGATTCGCTGAAAAAACCTCTCGCGCTGGAAAATCAACTTTCCGAGAAAGACGATAGACCTGGGGAATTCAGTCGCGATCGCTGAGCAAAGTTCCACGCCTTCATCGAGGACGTCAGTGCCAATGGCCATTCTCGATTCGGCCGCGAGACCGAATCTGTGAGCCAGATCGACGTAACTCCTTAGAGATTCCTTCGTTTGTTCGCGCAGCCTTTCAACCTCCTGTACTCCTTTCATCGTGGCCGCGTCTATCACACCGATCGAAACGAAGATCACGTTCGCAAAGTGTCCCGGAAATAGCTTCTGGATTGTGAGCAGCGCGTGGACCCCCATGCCACCGTAGCCTCCGACAAGCAGAACGGCGGTGGGCCGCTTCCGATTGACTGGAACCGGCTCCGATTCAGCGATACTTGGGAGTGCCTCCATGATACTGTTCAGCCTGGCGAGGTTGAGGTGGACCCGCTGGTAGTGACCTCTGATCATGAAGCATCCGATCACCACGACGCCCGTGACCGCGATTGTAACCCATCCCCCCAGCGCGAACTTCTCGTAGATGATACCCGTGAGAATTCCGGCGCAGAGTGCGAGAGCCAGACCGTGGATGCTCAACCCGCGACGACGGCCGGATCCCCGCTCGCGCAGCCACATCCTGAGCATTCCGAGTTGGGAGAGTGAGAAGGTCACGAATACGTTGATCGAATACATCGTGACGAGCGCCACCAGATTTCCGCGAGTGTACAAGAGTGTCGCGAGCGCCGCGCCGCCCATCAGCAATACGCCATTGCTAATGGTGAGCCGACTAGAGAGCTGAGCGAATCGGTGGGGAAGCCAGGAATCAGTCGCCATGCTGGACATCACCCGAGGGCCATCGATGAATCCAGCTTGCGCGGCCACGAACAGGAGCGCCGCTTCAGCTGCAAGCGTGAGCACGATGTATCCGTACCCCACGTGGTACTGGCCGATCGTCCACCTGCCTGCGAATGCATCCAGCAGAACGGCATTCATCGTCTTTCCTTCGACGGGGCGCGCGTTGAAGAGGAGGTAGAGTACGAGCAGCCCGCCGGCGGTGACGGCAAGAGAGATCGCCATCAGTGTCATCGTGCGTCTCGCCGTCTGAACCTTCGGTTCTCTCATGATCTGCAGACCATTCGAGACCGCCTCGATTCCAGTGTAGGTTCCGGCTCCCATGGAGTATGCTCTCAGAAACACGCCGAACATCCCCACCAGCCCGAGGGTGCTGAGCCCGCTCTGAAACCCCCGCTGTACGCCGCTCGCCACGACCGGGATTTGGTGCGCGTGCATGCCGATGCCGCCGACCAGGAGTACCGCATGCGTGAGAAGAAAGAGGCCAAAGATCGGGGCGAGGATCGTCACGGATTCCCGCACTCCACGAAGATTCAGCAGAATCAGAATGAAGATTACTGCTCCTTCCAGGATCAGCTTCCAGCGCGCTGCCGCCAGTGGGAGAACGCTGAAGACCTGGTCGGCGCCACTGGCAATCGAGACCGAGATCGTCAGAACGTAGTCAACGAGTAGCGCCGAACCCGACACGACTCCCCAGCGCGGCCCGAGTAGCTCCGTCGCGACGATATACCCACCGCCCCCGAACGGAAACCGCTTGATGATCTGAGAGTAGGCGAGAGAGATGACAAGGACGGTGATCGTCGTGGCCAAGGCGAGGGCAATCGCGAGATACGTGTGCTGGCCGAGAGCTCGAAATGCCTCGTCAGGCCCGTAGGCCGATGATGAAAGTCCGTCAGCTCCTAGCCCGACCCACGCGAGGAGCGCAATGAGCGAAATGGAGTGATAGGTGCTGGGCGACTCCACATCGCGTGGATTTCCATACAGGAGTTTCTTGATTCTGGGACGCATCGTCGTGGCTAACTATCACATGGCAGTGAGTCGGCGAAACGCTTTTGCGAATTCTTTGCGAATTCTTTGTAGGTCATTGACATTGCACACGAAGGAGCCGTGAGGCATGCGGCGTCAACCAAAATGATCCGCTGGCTGTGCCGCGCGACGACTGTGCCGTCCATGAACCGCTAATTCCCGCGCGATCGTATCGGCCGCGGAGAACGATTCGTTCCTGGCCACCGGGATTCAACACGATACTAACGGAGTCCCGTAAGGTCCTGGCAGCGCTTGCGTAGGGCTCCCCCGGCGTCGCGACCGCTGCGGGAAAAGAATTATGACCGAGCCAATCGAGACCGAGCAGCGAAAGGTTCAGGTCATAAACCCCCATGTGTGGCGTGTTGTCCGTCAGAACCGATGCGGACCTTGCAGAGCGATTCTCTACGAATCCGATCGTTCCACAGATCCGCCTTGTTCCGGGCTCGTGGAGCTCAAGCTGATAAGGTTGGCTGAGAGACAGTGTCGCATCCCAGGTGCCCACAGGACTCTCGCCAGGCTGAGTGACGCGAGCGAAACGTCTGTCCGCTGATCCGCCGCCGCATGCAACGATTGCCATAACAATCAGGGCAGCTCTCAAGCGCTTCAAGCGCATTACCATAGACCTAAAGTTGGCATCCAATTTTGGCGCTTTGCGTGAAGATTTCACAAAGGCGCTGGGCGCCGGCGTAGTGTCCGGCCCGCGAAGGTGCGATCATAAAGGCATGGCCGGACAGACAGCTCTCGTGATCGACGATGAACCCCAGATTCGGCGAGCGGTCTGCCACGCACTGGCCGATGACTTCCAGAACATTGTTGAGGCAGCGAATGGTGTTGATGGTCTCCGAGTCGCCGCCGTCGAGAGGCCTTCGTTGATCGTGCTCGACCTGGGCTTGCCGGACATGACGGGAGAGTCCGCCTGCATCGAGCTGCACCAGGCTTCCGACGCGATGATACTCGTACTTTCCGCGCGCCACGCGGATCAGGAAAAGGCGACGCTCCTGGATGCCGGCGCCGATGACTACGTCACGAAGCCGTTCAGCACGCTGGAGCTGAAAGCCAGAGTGCGGGCGCTCCTCAGACGAGCGGGCTCCCGCCCCGCGAATACGGGAACTGTCATACATCACGGCGCCCTTTCAATGGATCTCGAGGCACGTAGCCTCACCACCGGCGGCAGGCTCGTGCACCTCACCCCAACGGAATGGGAGCTCGTTCGCGTTCTGATGACGAACACCGGCAAGACGATGACGCACCGGCAGCTGTTTGCGGCGGTGTGGCCCGGTAGACAATACGGCGATGCGCAGCAGTACCTTCGCGTTCACGTGGCCAACATCAGGCGAAAGATCGAGCCCAACGCGCTCGAGCCGCGCTATATCTTCACGGAGCCGGGCGTCGGATACCGCTTTGCCGCGCCTCAGTAACGGCGTTGGTCCGTTGAGGACCCGCGCTTTGATCTGGGCCCTGACATTCGTGACCCTCGCGGCAGTCACGTTCGCGCTTTTTGCGGCTCGTCGCCACCTGAGTGAAGCCCATGTGGCGCTCGTGTTTCTGCTGATTGTTCTCGGCGCGAGCGCTGCGGGAGGACGACTTCTCGGAATAACCACTGCATTGACCGCGTTCCTGGCCTTCGATTGGTTTTTCCTGCCGCCGTACAACACGTTGCTCGTGCGAAATCCGTTCGATTGGCTGGTGCTCTTCGCTTTTCTCATCACAAGTGTCGTGGCTGCGCAGCTCCTTTACCGCGCGCGATCGGAGCGCGCAGCAATCGAGCGTGCCGAGGCCCTTCGGGAAGCCGATAAACTGAAGGACGCCCTGCTTGCCTCGCTTTCGCACGATTTGCGTACTCCGCTGACAACGATCAAAGCGCTCGCGCACGAGCTGCAACCGCTCGGCGACGAGCGTACGTTCATCATCGAGGAGCAGGCCGACAGGCTGAACCGCCTCGTCACCGACCTGCTCGAGGTCGCGCGGCTGGAAGGTGGCGCGCTCGCCCTCGACATCCAGCTCAACGCCGCCGACGACCTTCTCGGGGCGGTGGTCCAACAGGTTTCCGGGAAGCCGGATCAGGAGCGCCTCAAGGTGTCGCTGGAAGACCCTGCGACTCTCTCGTTCGGGCGATTCGACTTCGTTCACTCCCTTCGAATTCTTGGGAACTTGGTGGACAACGCGTTCAAGTACGCTCCGCCAGGCACTCCAATAGAAGTTACGGGCGGAATTGATGGAGACGCGCTTTTCTTCCGCGTTTACGATCGGGGAAACGGCATCACTGCCGCCGAACGAGACGGCGTGTTCACTCCATTCTATCGGTCTCCACTAAGACAATCGGGCACTCGATCGGGCGGTCTTGGCCTGTCGATCGCGCGCCGGCTGGCGGAGGCACAAGGCGGCACGCTTGGCTATGCCGACCGGGCAGGAGGTGGAGCTATTTTCGAGCTCAGACTTCCGGCGGCAACGCCGTAGCGCTAACCTGACGACCCAACGTCCGCTGAATCTTTTCACTCACATGCGAAAATCCCTTTCGTTCCTGCTCCCGCTCATCGCGTTGCACCTGGGCGCACAAACACCCGCCGGGTTCGACTTCTCCATCAAGAACATCATGCGCGGCCCCGAGCTCTACGGACGGCAGCCGGACAACGTCCACTGGAGCGCCGACAGCAAGTGGATCTACTTCACCTGGCTGGAGCCCGGCACGGACTGGCGCGAGAGGCCGAAACAGTTTCGCGTCCGCGCTATTCCCGGCGCCAAACCGGAGCGTGTTTCGATTCAGCAGGCCGACTCGACCGGATTTCGATACGCCGAGAGCGAACGCTCACACAACGCACGCTATTCGGTGGTCTCGTTCAACGGCGATCTCTACATCAACGACCTCACCACCGGCACGACCCGGCGTCTCACCCAGACGGTAGAGCCTGAGAGCAATCCGCATTTCTCGGCGAACGACCGGGAGATCTATTTCGTGCGGACCAACAACGTCTACTCACTGAATCTCACCAGCGGATTTCTGCGACAGCTGACTGACATCCGTCAGGGGCCACCGCCCGTCACCGACTCGGCGAAGGCCGTCGGACAGCGAGGAAGGCTCGAGCAGCAGCAACGCGATCTCTTCGAATCGGTGCGCGACCGCATCCGGGCCGACAGCATCGCGCGTGCGGAACGACTGCAGCGCGATTCGTTGGGGCTCAAACCGCTTTACCTGCTGGCAGGTGAGCAGGTCTCGGATTTTTCCGTCGCGCCGACTGGTACGTCGCTTCTGATCGTGACTCGCGCTCCCGCAAGCGGCAACCGCACGACGGACATTCCGCAATTCATCACTCGAAGTGGATACACCGAGGAGCTTCGCGTCCGCACAAAGGTCGGCGACGCCGAGCAGAAGGGACGTATCGCGCTCATCACCCTGCCGGCTGCGACGCTCACCTGGCTCAAACCGTTTCCCTCGGATACCACCACTGGCGCGTACGATCTGCTGGGCTGGAACGGGTCGGGTACGCGCGCATTGATCTACGCCTTCAGCGGAGACAACAAGTCGCGCTTGCTGGAGACAGTCGATCCAGCCGGAAAGATCACGACTCTCGAGGCCGCGCGCGACACAGCCTGGATTGGTGGTCCGTGCGGCGAATGCAGTGGCTGGTACGACCACGGCCGCCGGATCTGGTACGCATCCGAGGCGGATGGATTCTCGCATCTGTACACGATCGCGCCCGACGGGATGGGCAAACAGCAGCTGACGAAGGGCAAATGGGAAGTCCGCGGAGTTGCGCTTTCGCCGGACGAGCGATGGTTCTATCTCCAGACGAACCAAGTTTCTCCATTCGAGCAGCATCTGTATCGGATGTCCACGGCCGGCGGAGCGCCGGAAAAAATCACGAGCAAGTCCGGGAAGCACACGGCTGTCGTTTCCCCCGACGGGCAGCTCGTTGCCGACGTCTACTCGTACGTGAACCGTCCGCCCGATCTCTTCCTGTTGCAGGATCGGCCTGGCGCGGAGATGTCGCAGCTCACCGTCTCACCGAGCGCGGAGTGGCTGTCGTTTCCATGGATGGTCCCCGAGCTCGTGATGATTCCGGCCTCGGATGGGGTCCAGATTCCCGCCCACATCTACAAGCCGAGCGACATGCACGCTCAGCCGAATGGCGCGGCTGTTGTGTTCGTGCACGGCGCCGGATACCTGCACAACGTCGGCAATTTCTGGTCGGAGTATCCCCGCGAGTACATGTTCAACCAGTTCCTCGCATCAAAGGGCTATACCGTCCTCGATCTGGACTACCGTGGCTCGGACGGGTATGGACGCGACTGGCGGACAGCGATATACCGTCACATGGGTGGGCGCGACCTCCAGGATCAGGTCGATGCATCGCGTTACCTCAATGCCACCTACCAGATCGACCCCGAGCGGATCGGATTGTACGGCGGCAGTTACGGGGGTTTCATCACCCTCATGGCCCTTTTTACGGAGGCCAAGCACTTCGGGGCAGGCGCGGCTCTCAGAAGTGTCACCGACTGGGCACATTACAACCAGGGTTATACCTCAGAGATCCTGAATTTGCCGCAAAACGATACGCTGTCGTACCGTCAGTCGTCACCTATTTACTTCGCGGAAGGTCTCGAAGACCCGCTGCTGATGGCGCACGGGATGGTCGATACCAACGTCCACTTTCAGGATATCGTCAGGCTCACGGAGAGATTGATCGAGCTCGGCAAGACGCGGTGGGAGCTGGCAGCATATCCTGTGGAGGACCACGCTTTCGTGAGACCTTCCTCGTGGGCAGACGAATACCGGCGGATCTTCGAGCTGTTCGAGAGATACCTCCCCAACGGCAAATCCAATCGATGATCGATTTCATCAGCTCAATAGTGTCGCAGTCAGTCTCTTTCGTTCGCGCCGTCGTGGGCGCTCCGGACTATGAGCGCTATCTCGCCCACATGCGGAGCGCGCACCCCGGAGACCGCGTAATGACGGAAACCGAATTCGATCACACCCGGATGAACGACCGGTACAACAAGCCCGGAGCGAAGTGCTGCTAGCGGGCGATTAGGCGCACCGTCCCCGGTGTGCAACAACTGACTCGGCTGACGTCTCCTATGACGACAACCAACCGAGTCAGAGATGAACGCCTCAACGTCACTGTTAACGATCGCCCTCGCGTCAATCGCGTATGGGTGCAATTCGTCCGCCACCCGAGATGATGGCCCAGTAGCGGCGCACAAGATCGGGACAATGTCCGCCACTCCCATGGCTGCGACCTCGATGACCGCACCGCGCGCGGTCGCCGGAGGCGTTGCGACCCAGTTCACTGGCGGCGTTGCGGGCGTGGCTGAGGCCACCGACGCGGTCGCTCCCGAGAGTCCGCCGACCGGCTCAGACCCCCTCCAAAACGTCAATGCCAGCTCGGTGGCGCCAACGATGGTGATTCGCACCGGCCAGGCGTTCATCGAAGTGGAAAAAGTCGACGCTGCGTCGCTGAAAATCCGGCAACTGGCCGCGCAAGTGGGTGGCTACATAACCAATTCATCCGTCAGCGGCGGCCGCGATCAGATCAGGCAGGCGACCTTCGAGCTCAAGATTCCGGCGCCGAAATACGACCAGGCCGCCGATCTGTTGTCAACGATCGGCAAGGTCGAGACGCTCACCTCTACGGCACAGGATGTCGGTGAAGAGTTTGTCGACGTTACGGCGCGCGTCACCAACTCCCGTCGCCTCGAGGAGCGATTGATCAGCCTGTTGGCCAATCGAACCGGAAAGCTCGACGAAGTTCTTCGCGTCGAACGCGAGCTGGCGCGCGTAAGAGAGGAGATCGAGCGCTACGAGGGAAGACTCCGATACCTGAGCGCCCGCGTTGCGCTCAGCACGCTCACCATTACTGTCCACGAGCCCGCGCCGATACTCGGCAATTCGCCGGGAGAGAATCCGATCGCGGCCGCCCTAAGACGCGCCTGGAAGAACTTCATCGCGGTAATCGCCGGATCGATTGCCGCGCTCGGCGTCGTCATTCCATTGTTGCTGCTCGGTTTCGCGGGATGGCTCGGCTACCGGCGCTGGAAGCGGCGATGATCTACCGCTTCAAATCGCGGTTGTACCACCACAAGGCGCGTGACAGCGCGGAGTAGCTCGCGCTGAGGTGCTGGGCTCCCCACACCATTGCTCCGACACCGCCGATTATGAGCACGGGGCTTGCGGCGTTGTTGGAGCTGTTCGCCGCCACGATGATTCCTATCAGCGTGGTCGTTGCTCCGATTGCGCCCACCGCGGATCCGCGAAAGTTTTTCGTCTCGAACACGCGGGCGTCGGCTACCGCTGGTGGCGAGCTCGCAAGGAGCTGCGTCAGATCGAAGTCGCGAAACCACCCCAGAGTTCCGACTACCGGCCCGTCCGCACCCCGAATGATGCTGACGTTGCCCCAGCTCGACTCGAAGCGAAGTGCCGTCGCAGCGTAACGGCGCGTGGAGTCCGTCACGCGTTCGCTCACGCTGCCGGCGGAGCCAGCCAAGGCTGGTCCCAGGGTCGTTTCTTCCTTGTTCCTGACCTGCGCGCCCGCGTTAGGGGTGGCACCAGCCATAAGCGCGGCGCCAAACGTCAGCGCCAAAAAAAATCTTGAATTCATTGTCCCTCATTGATTGCCCGAACCGTCCCGATAGAGACGATTCGGGCAACCCGAGGAATACATCAGCTACGCCGTTCCATCGCTATCTCTTGAGATCGCGATTGTACCACCAGACGGATTTGGATAGCGCCCTGTAGGCGTTCCCCAGCCTCCATCCGCCGTAAGTGATCAACGACGCACCAGCAATCGTCAAACCGGTTGGCACCGCCCGGTTCAGGTCTGCAATTTGGTGGCTCCCGATCGCAAGACCGAGGGTGGCAATTCCAAGAGACAGTATCCACGTGCCGGGCCGGTAATCGCGCTCGAATATCTTCGCTTGTGCCACAGCGTTCGCCGACGGGCTGACGATTCCCGCGACGTCAACCGCACGAAAAGCTCCGACCTTGAGCACCACTGTCTCGGAAACGCCCCGAACGATGCTGATCATGCCTCCATGCTGATCGACCCGGAGTGCTTGCTCGTCGTAAGTCGCTTCCTGAGCGCTCATTGGAACAGGGCTCACACCGAGAAGACAGATTCCGGCGCAAAGAGCGAGTAATCGTGACATCCAACACCCCCTGTCTATTGGTAGTAAACGATCGTCGCACGCCCGTTGAGGGTCGTCCCGTCCATTATCACATGTGTGTTGCCCGCGTAGTAATAGCCCGCGCTCGCCTGATCGATCGCCGCGCCCAGGAAATCATCATTCGTCAGAATCCATGAGCCGGCGCTGGAGAAAAACGTCGCGAGAAATAACCCAGCAACCAGCGGCGGCGACGCGCCAGGGAGGACTTTGATCGCAACCGTGCTGAAAGCCGTTGCGGACGATTTCAATATTTCGGTTAGAACATTCGTGTCGAGCTTCAGCGTGCACGGCTCATTGTCGTCCTCCCAGAAGAGAACGTGGAACCCTTGCTTGAACTTGCTGATGTACGCGGCGGTCTCGTCGGCGGAAAAGAGCAATACTCTCCCCTGCCAGAAACCCGTGTTCTGATCGAAGACTTTGCTCGGGATGGGCGCGTGCTCGCCCGAGCAGGAGAGGTTCTCTCCGTAGTTCGGCGCGATCTGGCTGGTTGGCCCGTGAATGTGAACTTCGATCTCCGGGTCCCCACGGAACCAAGGCTCTTTCATATCGAGAAGGCGCGAATACTCGAGGTAGAGGCCAGGCGCTATCGAAGCACTTGGCCCGCCGCCGCCTCCCCCGCCCCCACAGTCGTCGCCGCACGAGACGAGATTCGATGAGCTGAGTTTGATCGACTCGAGCGTCCCGATCGCGCTGCCATTCTGATCGCGCACGTTCCTGGAGCCGATAGTCGGCATCGGCTGATCGAACCGGGTTTCGACTGGCACAATGGACAACGTCGGATGTGTCGGGGCGACGTTCCGATCGAGCACTACCTCGGCGCCCTTCTCGTCGAAGGCCACGATCGGTTCGGACTCGGCCAGCTGGGAAACGACGAGAACATCGGAGTTGCCAGTCCACGACTCACGGTGCGCGGGGACGGGCATATAGAACTCGAGCCGACGGATGGCGGAAAGGGTTCCGAACAATTCGGACTCGGTTCCACCGCTGGCGCTCACCATCCGGTCGAGCAGAGCCTTTCCATCTTTTGATCTGAGGTACGGCGTGAGCTCCAGCTTGTGCTCGCGGAACGGTGCCGCCCTCATGTCGCGTTTCAGATGCTGCCGCGCGGGCTCGTTATCCATCGCCACTGCCACCAGTCGCGCGATTTTCGACAGCGCGTCCCTTTCTTCATTTCCGGAGGAAGGCGTAGGCTCGGCCTGGGCGTTGTGCGAGGAGCCGAGACCGACCGTACGGGTCGTTGGATCCGCGCAAGCAACTACTGCCGCGAGCAGCGCAACAAAAAGAACTCCTTCGCCATGTCTGTGTTTCATACTTCCTCCTCGGCGATGGTTGGTGAAGTGCGCACCTTACCGGTCCACGAGGAGGAAAGCGTAAGCCGCTCGTCGCCTACGAGATCACTTTGCTTCGGCGGCGGTAGAAGATGGAGCAACGAATGCCATGAGCAGCGCCGCCACGAGCGCGAGCGTGGCGCCGAACACAAATGCGCTTGGCGCGCCGAGTCGGTCCCAGATTGCCCCGAAGATAAGAGACGCGGGGAGAGCACCCAGCCCGATCGCGAGATTATACCAGCCGAATGCTGATCCTCGGCGAGTCCTGGGCACGATGTCGGCGACCAGAGCTTTCTCCGTGCCTTCAGTCGCCCCATAGAAAATCCCGTAGACCGCAAACAGAGCCCATGCCTGCCACGCGGCGGTTGCCCATCCGAAAGCATAGTAGACAGCGGAGTACAACAGCCAACCCCCGACGATTAATGGCTTTCGGCCCAGCTTGTCGGACAGCCCTCCGCCGTACGTTCCGGTTGCCGATTTCACGAAGTTGAGCAGCGCCCACAGGATCGGCGCCAGCGCTATGGGCACGCCGAGCTGGTTAGCCCGCAGCAGGAGAAACGCGTCGGTCGAGTTTCCAAGCGTGAAGAGGAGAATCACCACCAGATACGCCCAGAAGCGCTTGGTAAGTCCGCCGCCGATTTCAGCCACTGACGCGGCCGCCGCTTTCTCTCCGGCGTCCCGGTGCGGCACATCGCGCACGACGATGATTAGAACGATCATCGCTATCAAAGCGGGAACCGCGGAGAGCCAGAACACGTTGCGGAGCGCCTGTTCGTCGTGCGGCAGCAGGCGCTTCGATGTCTCGAATGATCCGACGCCCTGCAGCTTGAGGAAGAGAAACGCGAGCAGCGGCCCTACTACGGCGCCGGCGTTGTCCGCGGCCGCGTGAAATCCGAACGCCCGTCCGCGCGCGGTGGGGGAAGCGGAATCGGCGAGAAGCGCGTCACGCGGCGAAGTCCGAACTCCCTTCCCGATTCGATCCGTCAGGCGAATGAATAGCACCTGCTTCGCGGTCCCCGCCATCGCCGTGAACGGCCTCACGACGGATGCGATCCCGTAACCGATTACCACCAGACGCTTGCGGCTTCCAACTTTGTCGGACCACCAGCCGCTCACGAGCTTGAGCAGCGACGCCGTCGTCTC
>DATCPG010000173.1:0-7909 GCA_036570225.1 Gemmatimonadaceae bacterium
GCCTGCTCGATCTGCCCACGTGAGCCCCGCATCACGATAGTTGCGACGACGACGACCGTGAGCCAGAGCGCCCACTCGGCAACCCTCATCGACTTCTGGGTCATGAATCCGCGTAGAATCGATAGCCGACGCCGGGCTCAGTGATGATGCATCGAGGATCGGCCGGATCGCGCTCGATCTTTCGCCGCAGGTTCGTGACGTGCACGCGCAGATAAAGTCGCGCATCTCCGAATGGACGCTTCCATACGGCCGTGAACAGCTGGTGATGGGTGAAGACACGGCCCGGATCGGAGACGAGCACGGCCAGGATCTCCCACTCGATGCGTGTCAGTTTCACCGGCATCGATCCGCGCTTCACCTGACGAAGCCGGATGTCGATCGACAGGTCGTCCGCACTTATGGAGAGCGGAGCATGGCGCGGGGCCGCCGCACGCCTCAACTGCGCGGTGACCCGCGCGGCCAGCTCCTGAGTAGAGAACGGTTTGGTGATGTAGTCGTCCGCGCCGGCGTTGAGCAGTGCGACCGTATCGGCTTCGCCATGCCGCGCAGTGAGGACGACGATCGGCGCATCAGTCATCGCGCGGATGCGCTGACAAACTTCCAGCCCATCGATGTCGGGAAGGCCGAGATCCAGGATGATGATGTCGGGGCGCGATTCCTTGATCGCCTCGAGTCCCGTTCTGCCCCCGCTTGCTTCGACAATCACGGGGTGCTGCTCGCGCAGCGCGGCACCGACCGCGCGCGTGATCTCGATTTCGTCCTCGATGATGAGAAGAGTGTATGGGGGCGCTTCGGCGGTCATTACATCCCGCCCCTTCCCGGAAATCCTCCGCGACCCTCGTAGGAGATTCGCATCAGGATACCTATCGCGAGCCAGCACGCGAGCATGAACGACCCCCCGTAGCTGAAGAATGGAAGTGGAATCCCAGTTATCGGCATCAGGTTGAGCGTCATTCCCACGTTCACGATTATGTGCACGACCCAACAGGCCATCAGTCCGCAAGCGACCAACGAACTGTACGAGTCGTTCGCGCGTTCGGCAATCTTGGTAATGCGCAGGAAGAGAAAGAGAAAGCCGCCCAACGCGAGCGTCACTCCGATAAAGCCGAGCTCCTCGCCCACGACCGAGAAGATGAAATCGGTGTGCTGCTCTGGAAGAAATGCGAGCCGCTTCTGCGGTCCCATCGTAAAGCCTTTGCCGATGAGTCCGCCCGATCCGATCGCCACCTTCGACTGGATGACATGGTAGCCCGCGTTCCTCGGATCGACGGAAGGATCCAGGAACACCAGCAGCCTGTTGCGCTGATAAGGCGCCAGCTTGTCCCAGACGATTGGCGCGATCACGCCTGTGGCGACGTTGAGAACCATCAGCGCGATTCCCTCGATCAGGTACGGCTTATACCAGAGCACGAGCGCCAGCAGGATGAAGAACCACGCGCCCCACAGTGACGTGTTGAAGCTGAGCACGAGACTGATGACCGGACTGGCCAGCAGCAGCAGCAGAGGCCACGGCGTGCCGGCCCAGTACAGCATGATGAAGAAGATTCCGATGAAGACGATGCCGGTGCCAAGGTCGGGCTGGGCCATGATCACGAGCCATGGAATGCCGACCGTGAGGATCGGCTTCCAGAGCTCACCCAGCGATTTTGGAGAATCGCGGCTCTCCGAGAGCACGCGCGCCAGCATGAGCACCACTGTGATTTTCATCAGCTCGGACGGCTGGCCCAGCCGATGCCCGCCGATCGCAATCCAGCTCTTTGAGCTGGCCGCTGTTCCGCCTCCTTTGCCGATCACGAGCGTCAGCGCCAGCACGGCGAGCGTGAACAAATAGGCCGGGAGTGTCACCCACTCCACAAAGCGAACGCTCGAGCGGCTGATGGCATACGCTCCTCCGAGTCCGACGAGAAGCCACACCGCCTGCGATCTGTACAGGCCGCGCACGAAGGTCGGCGTGTCGGTGACGCCCGCCGAGTACACCATCGCGACACCGTAAATCGAGAGCAGGAGCGCGGTGACGAAGAGCGGGTAGTCGCCGAGGATTCTCCGCACTCAGCGGTACCAGCTAACTCCCCGGAACGTCGGGGTCATCTGCAGCGCCGGGGAGGGGAAGTGATAGTAGCTGAGCTCGTGCTTGACTGCTTTCCAGAGAGGATTTTCGCCGGGCAGCCTTTCGGGATCGATATCGATCGAGAGAAGCAACTTTCGTTGCGCGCGTTGCGTCGCTCCCGTCACCGGATTGACGTAGTCCGTGATCGAGTGACCGATCGATGCGCGAAGGATGGAAGGCCAGTACGACTGCATCCGGGTTGGAAGCAGGGCGTGCACGTCGGCCGCGAACCAGTAAGTCTGCCCCGAATAGTCGAGCGAACGTCTCAGCTCCGACGGCTGTGTAAAATTCGCGCGATTGCGCATCGCCGCGCTGGGTGAGTACGAGATGGTCGGCTTGAGCCACTTGAGGTGGGGGTGCAGCTCCTGCATCGCCGCCAGAGTCTGTCCCGTCGTGTTGGCGATCATGTCGGCGTAGGAGAAGCCGTATTTCTTGTACATCCCGTCGAAGATCTCTATCTGCAGCTGGAAGAGCGCGGCGTAGGCGACGGCGGCGGTAAGGGCCCGTCCCCCGGACACGCACGACGCCCGCAGAGACTCGTTCCCCGCGCGCGTCAGCTGATATCCACCCAGCAAGTGGCCAAACTTGTCCTGGTCTCGAAAGTCCTCGTCCCAGTCGGAGCGAAAGAAAAAGTGCGGGGCCTTTTCGCCCGACCACCACGCCTTCTTGAAGTAGTGCCACAGCTCGATGTTCCCGGCGACGAAGCTCGTCCCCACCACGCTTCGGGCCAGCATCGCCTGGCTGTGTGAAAGGGCGCAGCTTTGCGGGCGCGCCTGGCTCTGCGCGGCCACGGGGAAGACGAAGGCGAGGCATGTGAAGAGGGATCGGGTTGGGCGGATCACGATCTTTCCGAGGGGGCACGAGGGTTGTCATCGGCGGCACCTCCACCGGAAGTCTTGCGCACAGCGGAAAGCTAGAAGAGCCCTTGCGGCCCCGGTGTTAAGAATCCGCTAAGATCGGTCCCCGACGTACCTCGCGAGGCCGACGAGGTGTAGACTCTCATTCACGGGGCGAAGCGTGCGAGACTCGTCTCGGAAACAGTCCGGCCGCGCCGATTTCCTGGAGGACGGGAAGTGTTCGAGAATCTGAGTCTGCCGCACCTCCTGATGGTCGTCGCCGTGGTGATGCTCCTGTTCGGGCCGAAGCGTATCCCGGAAATCGGAGCGTCGATCGGGAAGGCGATCAGAGAGTTCAGGGACAGCGTTTCGGGGGTAGGGGATGACGCTGCTTCTGGGCTCTCTGACGCGCCCTTGCCTCGGAGCACGACGGAGAGAGATCGTGCGACGGTTCCAGTTGAGCGCAGTGATCCCAAGAGGCTCCTGAGTTAGGAATGGGGTACCTCCCAGCGGGAATCGTCGCCATCTCGCGTGAGCATCTCACGAGAGAGGGAAAGGTCCTCGAAGCCTACGAGCGGGCGGTGCGTGGACTCGGAGGAGAAGATTACCTCTTTCAGGCCGTGCGTCATCTCGTCCGCGACTTGAAAGAAAATGGCGAGCTTCCCGAGCACGTCGTGATAACGATCAAGACGTTGTGCGGGATGCCGATGGTCCCATTTGCCTCACGCCACGACCGCTATCTCGAGTTTGGGCGGACGCGATTGATCTCCGAGACCGTGGTCGAGGTGGCGATCAAGGAGTACTTCTCCGTTCCGGCTCGCAAACGGGTGGGGGCGCGGTAGCCGTCGTTCGCAACTGAAGCAAACGGGAAACCCAGGTTTCAACTGAACTGAACACGGTGAGAGGTGCCAGTGGCGTAGGTGCCTGGCACCAGGTTAGCACGCCCAGACTTTACGATTGGCGATCTGAGCGCACTCAGGTGCCAGGCACCTGGCGGCGTTCTGAAACCTGATTCCCCTTTCACGCCAGTAGTAAAGTCTCGGTGTAGGCACCCGGTACCAGGCACCTATGCATCTGTGGCACCTCCTACCGTGTTCAGTTCAGTTGGCACCTGACTCTCCGAGGACAGAGTGGCCGTGCCTCTGGAATCCTCCCCGCCCTCGGCTAGTTTGCAGCAATGCCTCCCTCACGGAATCCATGAAAAAATCCATCCAGTCTGCGCCAGCCCTAGCGGGCTGCACGGCGCTCCCGTCAATGACCCCTTCGCTCGCGTTCGCCGCTCTCGCAATCGGCGTCATCGGCTGCGCTCCAGCGGCGACGCAGACCGGCTCAACACAGTTACCGATCGCGGTCACGGGCTCGAACCCGCTTTTCGTCGAGAGCACGCTGCCGTTCCACGCGCCGCGCTTCGATCTCATCCGGAATGAGGATTACCAGCCGGCGCTGGAGGAAGGAATGCGCCAGCAGCTCGCGGAGATCGACGCGATCGCGAAGCAGACGGCTCCTCCGACGTTCGACAACACCATAGTTGCGATGGAGAAGTCGGGAGCACTGTTGACTCGCACGGCGAAGACATTCTTCGGAGTGATTGGCGCCAACACCAACGACACGCTGCAGAAGGTCCAGGAAATCGAGGCGCCCAAGCTGGCGGCCCACAGCGATGCGATCTACCTGAACGATCAGCTGTATCGCCGCGTGAAGAGCATCTACGACCGCCGCGCGTCGAGCAACTTCAATCCGGAGCAGACGGTGCTCGTCGACCGCTACAATCGCGACTTCGTGCGCGCCGGCGCCAACCTCTCCGAGGCGGACAAGACCCGGGTGCGCGCTCTCAATCAGGAGTTGTCCAAGCTCTCCACCGATTTCACCACCAAGCTTCTCGCGGGCACCAAAGCCGGAGCACTGGTGGTCGACAGGGTTTCCGATCTCGATGGATTGAGCCCGGATGAGATCGAGACCGCCGCCCAGGCTGCGAAGAGTCGTGGGCTCAGCGGCAAATGGGTGCTTCCGCTTCGCAACACTACTCAACAGCCGGCGCAGGCAGAGCTCAGGAATCGTTCGGTGCGCCAGCGGCTGTTCGAGGCGTCGACGATGCGCACGGAGCACGCGGATACCAACGATACGCGGAGCACAATTCGCCGGATGGCCGAGTTGCGCGCGGAGAAAGCAAAGCTGCTGGGATATCCGAACTGGGCGGCTTATGTGCTCGAGACACAGGGCGCAAAGAATCCCGAGAACGCAATCAAGCTGCTCACCGATCTGGTGCCGGCCGCCACCGCTAGGGCGCGAGCTGAAGCGGGCGACATGCAGAAGCTGATCGACGCGCAGGGCGGAGGGTTCAAGCTCCAGCCGTGGGACTGGCAGTACTACGCCGAGCAGGTGCGGAAGGCGAAGTACAACCTGGATGAATCGCAGATCATGCCGTACTTCGAGCTGAACAACGTGCTCCAGAACGGAGTGTTCTTCGCAGCAAACCGTCTGTATGGATTGACGTTCAAGGAGAGGCACGACATTCCGGTGTATCAGCCCGATGTGCGCGTGTTCGAGGTATTTGATTCGAACGGCCAGTCGCTCGCACTGTTTTACGCCGATTACTTCAAGCGCGACAACAAGCAGGGCGGCGCGTGGATGGATCAATTCGTCGATCAGTCTGCACTAACGGGATGGAAGCCGGTGATCTACAACGTCGCGAACTTCACCAAGCCCGCGGCGGGACAGCCGGCGCTGCTGACGTTCGACGACGTGACGACGATGTTCCATGAGTTCGGACACGGGCTGCACGGGATGTTTTCGAACGTCGCGTATCCTTTGCTGTCCGGTACCAACGTTCCGCGCGATTTCGTCGAGTTCCCGTCACAGTTCAACGAGCACTGGGCGCTCGAGCCGAGTGTGTTCGCCAATTACGCAAAGTACTATCAAACTGGCGCGCCTATGCCGGCCGCGCTCGTCGACAAGATCAGGCAGTCGAGAACGTTCAATCAGGGCTTCGCCACGACGGAGCTGCTCGAGGCATCGCTCCTGGATTTTGCGTGGCACACACTTCCGGCTGGTGGAATGCCAGCGGATGCCGACGCGTTCGAGAACGCAGCGCTCCAGCGGTACAATGTCGCGGTGCCCGAAGTCCCGCCCCGCTATCATAGCACGTACTTCTCGCACATCTGGGACCTTGGCTATTCAGCGGGCTATTACGCCTACACGTGGAGCGAGGTGCTCGACGACGACGCCTACGCGTGGTTCACGGAGCACGGCGGCCTGACGCGTGCGAACGGACTGCGCTTCCGGGACATGATCCTGTCGCGCGGCGGAACGCAGGACGCGGCGACGATGTACCGGGGCTGGCGGGGGCGGGATCCTAGCGTTGATGCGTTACTTGAAGAGCGCGGCCTGAAACCTGGTTCTTCTGGTAACTGATAACTCGCTATTTCTGGTAACTGATACCTCGCTGCTTCCAACTGCTACTTGGACGGGACAGCCAGGTTCCAACTGAACTGAACACGGTAGGAGGTGCCAGCGACTAAAGGTGCCAGGCACCGGGTGCCTACGCCGGGACTTTACTACTCGCGTGACAGCGGAAACAGGTCTCAGAACGCCACCAGGTGCCTGGCACCTGAGTGCGATCAGATCGCCGATCGTAAAGTCTGGGCGTGCTAACCCGGCGCCTGGCACCTACGCCACTGGCGCCTCCCACCGTGTTCAGTTCAGTTGGAACCTGCAGTTGTCATTCGTTTCGAGCGTACCCTTCGGTAGCCAACCGGTGCCCGGACATCTCATATCCGATAGCGGGCATATCGCTCACCCCTGTCGCATCGATCCACACATTGTAGAAATTGAACAGTGCGCAGACCGTGATCGCATCGTATATCGCCTCGTCCGTCCACCCCACTTTGCGCAGAGCCTCAATGTCCTCGGGCGTGGTAGCTACTGAATCTGCATTCACTTTTTTCACGAAGGTGTAGAGCGCGCGGTCCTTTTCGGAAATCGGCGCAGTGGTGAGATCTCTCAGCACCGCCTGGACGAGATCCCTGTCACCCAACAGCTCCGCCGCGACCGCGGCGTGAGAGCCAATTCAGAACAGGCACTGATTGAGCTTGGAGGTGAGCGCGGCGATCAGCTCCCGCTGGCCGGGGGGCAGTGGCGAGGGACCGCGCATGACGCCCTGCGTGAACTTCGACAGGTGCTCGGTGCGGTCGGGCTTGAACGCGAAAAGATGCAGGATCTGCGGGATGGGGACTCCGGCTGATCGCATCTGCGAGAACATCATAGCGTACGGCTCGGCCGCCGCGTGGCTCTCGACGGCTTTGAGGAACATCGGCTTCATCGAATTCTGCCTCCGGTCGCGACGATACTATATGGCGGACGCCGCAACTGCAACAGAAACGGTGAACGATGGCGGTCGCCGCAACTGAAACAGAAACGGTGAGCGGCCTCTCTGGGGCGGCGAGCCGCCCCGAAATTTTCTTTCGGCAACTCGATCTTGACAATTGCTGACGCGTCCAGCACTATGGCGACGCAACAGAAATACCGAAACCGGTCGAGCCGCTCCAGGTAGCTCGCCCGCATCCGCACATCCCTCTCCCTGGTCACCCCCGGAGAGGAGAAGTTCCGCTCACCACCCTGTGGAGGACTTCCGTATGGCATTTGTCCGTCGCTCTATTCTCGCGCTCGTCGTCGGCCTGCTGGTGGCCGGGCGGTCAAGCGCACAAAACCCAGTTCCTCCCACAGGCACCGTTACCGGTAGAGTTATCGACGCTGCAACGCAGCAACCCGTGTCGGATGTCAGCGTCGTGGTCGAAGGAACTCGTCGCGGTGCGGTATCCGGCGCTGACGGCACATTCACCATCGTCGGCGTTCCGGCCGGCTCACAGACAATCAGAGCGCGCAGAATCGGATTCAGCGCTCCGGTCCAGCTCGTCGTCGTTCCGACGGGCGGCTCGGCGACCGTGGTCTTTCCGGTCCAACGCCTGTC
>DATCPG010000174.1:0-2432 GCA_036570225.1 Gemmatimonadaceae bacterium
CGCGGTTCACAATCATTGTGGCTCTGGTCGCCTGTGCTTCCACTGGTACCACTGCGGGCGGCGCCCGCCATCAGGCCGACCTGATCACGGCTCCCGAGATTGCGAGCTCGGGCACGACGAACGCCTGGGATCTGATCAATCGGCTTCGACCCACCTGGCTGAAGCAGCAGGCCGTCGGCTCGATCGGGGGCAGCGCACGCACTCAGGTAATAGCCGTTTACATCGACGGACATCGATTCGGCGACATATCTAGCTTGCAGACAGTGAGCGCCAGCGGCATTCGATCAATCCAGTGGCTGGACGCGGCCAGGGCGGCCACGGTTCTCACCGAAGTGGGATCGGATCCGATCGCCGGCGCCATCATCATCAAGACGCACTAGCAAAGAACTGCCCGGCGGGTAGTGCGTCGCGGCTGCGGACTCCCTCGGCGAACGGGCCGAGCAGATGGGCGATGCTGTTTGCGTAGTAGCTGATGAGGGGGCGCTGCCCCGGAGAAACGATGTAACCCCCTCTGACCTCAATCAGCATCCGACGCATGCGGAGCATTCGCCACGCACGGTCGAACACGTCCTCGATGCTTCCTTCTCGATGGATCACCCGTGCATTCAGCTCCTTTAGCACGTCGCGCATATCGCTCATGCGCTCCAGAAGCCGATCGCGTGGAATGAAATCGCTCTCGAAGCTTTGCACCGCGGCGCACGCCAGCGGAACAGGCGTGACGGGAATGATCGCTGCGATTCTCTCCAGCACCGAGTCCGACAGCACCTGAACGCGGGCGAGACGCTCCGCCCGGGCGATCTCGAACAGCCCACCCGTCTCAATATCCTGTTGATCGAGCCACTCCTGAAGGGCAAACGGCTCGCCGATTACGACCGAGGCGCGTCCATATCGCCGCCACCTCCGGGCGAGGACCCGCGTCGAATTCCACCATACATAGCGAAGAACCCCGGCTAGCTGCACGTATCGCGGTGGGCGTTTGCGTCCTTCCCGCACATTCAGCTCGAGCAGGAGCGACCTGTCCTCCAGAACCCGGTCGTAGTTGATGGCGACCGGAACCACATATAGGCGCCGCCGCACCGCCGGGTCGCGCGCAACGCCCAGCACGTAATCCAGCAAACCGATCTTTGCGTTGGCGAGCCGGCCATCCCGGCTCAGACCACCCTCGAGAAAAATTCCCTGCGTCACACCGTTTCGAGTGATCAGCTGCACGTAGCGCTCGAGAACGGTGTGGTAAAGCTTCTCCCGGTATTTCCGGCGAATGAAGTAGGCGCCGAAGCTCTTGAAGATGTACTCGAGCGGAAAAGTCCTCGCCCATTCTCCGACTGCGTAGGAGATCGCTACGGTTCCCGAGAGAACGTATCCAACAAGGACATAATCAGCGTTCGACCGGTGGTTCACGAGGTAGACGACGATCGCGTCGCGCGGCAGCCCCTCGACGGATTCCGTGCCCGCGTATTCAGCGGACACCTTGTAGAAAAAGTTGAGCAGCACTTTGCTGACGACGAGACCGACCTTGTAGTAGGTCAGGATGCTGAAGAAGGGCACGATCTCGTCTATGTAAGCATCGACGCGTCGCCAGGTCGCCGCTTCATCGATAGCGTGTTCAGCCGCGTGCTCTCTCACCGCCGCTGCAACCACCTCGTCGGCGAGCAGCATTTCTCTGATGAATGATTTCTTCGCGAGCTTGAATCGGTCGATCCGCGAGCGCGAGCTGTGCCGTGCCCGAAGCGCCATCCGATTCCCCCGGCTCCGCATGAGAGAGCCGAATGGGACCATCAGCGGAATCCGGTCTTGGCTGGCGGGGGTTGGGGGGCCGGAGGCGGTGGAGGCGTTGCAGCCTGACGACCGTTATCGCGCGGCGACTCCTTTTCGTGCGCGCTTTCCGGCGGTTGCAGCATTCCACTCCCGGAGACAAGCTGGGCGGCGAGCACGGTCTGAATCACGCTGGTGATATTGCTCGTCGCCGACTGCGCCGCCCCTCCTTCCGCCGAATCCCCCGAGATCGTGACGAGCCTCGCCTTCGCCAACGCGTCGGCGATAACGGGAGCGATCTGCGGAATCATCTCGATCTGCCGGTAGCGGAAGTAGCTCTCGCCGCCCGCCTTGATCGCCTCGTTCACCTTCTGAATACTCTCGGCGTTTGCCTGCGCGACGGTGGTGATGCGAATTGCCTCCGCTCTGGCGCTTGCCTCCGCCCCTATGCGCATTTTCTCGGCGTCCGCGCGCGCCTGAGCGATCTGTGTGGCCTCGAGCTCCGCGACGCGTTGAGTGCCGAGCGCGGTCTGTTTCTTCGCTTCTGCTTCAGCGATCAACGCGGCGTTCGATGCCTTGGTTTGTTCCAGCTCTCGCTGCTTGTCGGAGATCACCCGCTCGGCCTCGAGCTGTGCCTCCTTTGCGCGCCGCGCCTGCTGCGCCGTCACGATGTCCGCATT
>DATCPG010000175.1:0-11341 GCA_036570225.1 Gemmatimonadaceae bacterium
CCCGCCACCACCGCCGGGACGTCCACCACCACCGCCGCCCTGACCACCGCCGCCCTGACCACCACCACCTTGTCCGCCTCCACCCTGGCCACCACCACCGCCCGGGCGACCGCCGCCTCCTCCGCCACCACCTTGTCCGCCGCCACCAGGGGGACGTCCACCACCGCCACCACCTTGTCCGCCACCACCCTGACCGCCTCCGCCACCACCACCGGGTGGGCGTCCGCCGCCACCACCACCTTGTCCGCCTCCACCCTGGCCGCCGCCACCACCGCCGCGATTGCCACCACCGCCGCCCTGGCCGCCGCCGCCCATTCCGCCCCCACCACCTCCGGAGGATCCGCCGCCGCCGCCGGGTTTACCACCACCCCCGCCACCGCCGCCACCCTTGTCCTTCGCACCAAAACCGTCTTCGGTACCAGCCATTCTGCTACCCTCCAGAGTTGTTTGTATCCAGGCGCGAGAAAAGCAATGCATGTGCCATATTAGGAACATGCAAGCTGTAAATTCACTGCGTAATTCGAGCCACAAAGAAAAACTTCTGTGCCAATGACACATTTTCGCGCACCGCAGCCGCTCCGAGCCGATGCGCGAGTGGCACTCGTTGCGCCCGCTGGTCCGCTGCCAAAACCAGAAGACCTGCCACGTGCAGCAGAGAACGCGCGCTCATTCGGCTGGGAGCCGATCGTCGGAGCACACGCGACTGACCGCGTCGGGTATCTGGCCGGTTACGATCGCGATCGATTGAACGACATCAATCGCGCAGTTCGCGATCCGAAAATCGATGCGGTCTGGATTCTGCGCGGGGGCTACGGCCTGATGCGCATCCTTCCGGGCATCGATTACGATGCGCTGTCGCGAACGCCAAAAGCGATCATCGGGTTCTCCGATGTCACCGCGCTGCATGCCGCGGTGCAAAGGAAGTGCAGGCTGATCACCTATCACGGACCCCACGCGCGAGAGGTGCTCACCGATTTCTCGCGCGACTCTTTTCGGCGGGCAGTCATTGACCAGGCCGATTCTTGCGGCGCTGCGCCCAATGCTCGCGAGATCAACGCCGGCTCGGCCGAAGGCAGGCTCGTGGGCGGAAATCTCTCGCTTCTTTCCGCTCTCTGCGGAACTCCGTACATGCCTGATCTCACGGACGGCATACTCTTGCTCGAAGACATCAACGAGCCCGTGTATCGGATCGACCGGATGTTGCAGCAGCTGAAGCTCGCGGGCGTGCTCAACGGCTGCAAAGCGATTGTCTTCGGCGATTGCACCGGTTGCCGGGAGGACGCCGGCGGCGTGGAGGCGGGCGCGCGTCAATTCGACGTCGTTCTCGGCGAGCTGGCGCACGCGCTCGGCGTTCCATGCCTGGCTGGAATTCCGGTGGGCCACATCGACGAGCAGTGGACGATTCCCCTGGGGGCGATGGCGGAGCTCGACACCGCGACGCGCACGCTCTCCGTGATGTCCTACAAGTCCTGAGGCAAGTGGAGATGGCACACAAGACGGGTGAAGACCTGATCGAAGAAGCCAAACAGCAGATCGAGGAAGTCACACCGGAGCAGGTGCGCGAGATGCAGGCGCGAGGCGAGAGCACAGTGTATCTCGACGTCAGGGAGCCGAACGAATGGAATCTCGGACGATTGCCGAAGGCGGTTCATCTGCCTCGCGGAAACATCGAGACCAAGGTCGAGGGCATCATCGATCGGAAACAGAAGGTCGTGATTTATTGCGCGCGCGGAAATCGATCCGCGCTGGCTGCACTGACGATGAAGCAGATGGGATACGAGAACGTCGCGTCGATGGCGCGCGGATTTCAGGGCTGGTCGGACATCAACGGCGAAGTCGAAGGGTGACTGAGATCAGCGCAGCGAGTCCGAAAGAATTCGACATTCCGTGCGCGGACGGACTGTTCATTCGCGGCGAAGCTTATCCCGCGGAAGCTCCGCTTGGATCCGTTGTCATCTGCCACGGGTTCAAGGGCTTTGCGCACTGGGCATTCTTTCCGTATCTGGCCCGATCGCTGGCCGAGAATGGCCTGACGGCGATCACGTTCGATTTCTCGGGAAGCGGAATCGGACGCGATCGAGAGAACTTCACCGAGCCGGACGCATTCGCGGGCAACACGTTCACGAGGGAGCTGGAGGACATCGAGAACGTCGTCGACTACGCGCGGCGAATGAAATTCATAAAGGGGAAGTTCGGTCTGTTCGGGCATTCGCGTGGCGGCGCGATGGCGATTCTGTTTGCTGCGACACCGGACTCGGACGTACGATCTCTCGTGACTTGGGCGGCGATCGGGAGCACGACCTGGTGGACACCCGAGGAAGCGATCGCCTGGCGCAGGCAGGGCTACGCTGACGTGACGAACTCGCGCACCGGACAGGTGATGCGGATGGGCACGGAGCTGCTCGACGATGTGGAAGTGAACGGAAAAACGAAACTCAATGTTGCCGCGGCGGCTGCAAAGATCAAAGCCCCATGGCTCATCTTGCACGGGACGGGCGATGAAACGGTAGCCAGCTCGAACGCGGAGCGACTTCACGAGCTTTCGATCGGGAAAAGCACGCTTCGTCTCATCGAGGGCGCCAACCACGGGTTCGACGCGAAGCATCCTCTGGTCGAGGTCCCGCCAGTTCTGGAGGGTGTCGTGCAGGAGACAGTGAAGTTCTTCGTGCGGAACGCGGCATCGTGATGAAGTGAGCAAAGGCCCGAGCGTAAATGACGATATGACGACGCTCTTCGAGCACCCGGATATTGTGAAGCTGCGGTCCGCCCTCGACGCGCACAAAGCTGTCGGTGGCGGCAAGGAGGAAGGACGGCGGGCAGCCGTCGCCTTGATATTTCGTGCCGGAGCTGACGGAGCGCCGGAGCTGCTCTTCATCAAGCGCGCCGACTACCCGGCGGACCCATGGAGCGGCCAGGTCGCTTTTCCCGGTGGGAGAGAAGAAGCCGGTGACGCGAACCTCTCCGACACCGCGTTCAGGGAAACGCGCGAAGAGACGGGAATCGATCTCAGGAACGATGGCACTCTGATCGGAACGCTCGACGATCTTCGCCCGCAGACCGTCGCGCTGCCCGCGATAATCGTGCGGCCGTACGTGGTGCTGCTCAATCGCGAGGATTCGTTATTACTGAGCGACGAGGTCGCGTTGGCGTTCTGGGTTCCGCTCGCCGAGCTGCGTCAGGCCGGCTCGTGGCGAGCTACCGCCGTGAACGCGCGCGGGATTCAATTGTCCGCGCGCGCGTTTCATCACGAAGGTCACGTGATCTGGGGAATGACAGAGCGAATCCTGGCGCAGCTACTCGCCCTGCTGGACTGAGGCCAAGGCGGCGAAAGGGAAGCGTCTAGTGCTCTGCGGTCGTATCGCCGCGCAGCTCAGTGGCTACAGCGGGTGGAAGCCCGGGGGGCGCATCCTTGAGCTCGAGCACCGGTGATTCGTGGATGATTTTTCCGCCGAGGTAAGCAGTCCGCGCCACGGTGCTGGCGGCGAGAATGGCTCCGATCACGACGCCCGCCTTCATCCATCCGGGAATCGCTTCGGCCGGCCGCTTCAGAGATCTCCACCATGAGTAGGCGGCGAATGCTCCGAAGATGAGAATTACCCACAGCGTCCAAAGGGCAGCTGCGTCGTGGGCGTCGATGGTACCGTGCTTGATGTACCACGGATCATTGAGAGCGTGATCGGCCTGGCTTCCGGTAAAAAACACCGGATAAACGGCAACGCCGGCCAGAGTGAGTGCGCCCATCGCTGTGAGCCACAACCCCCGACGCCCCATCACGAGCGCGAGGATGGCGATTCCGAGCGCGACGAAGCTTAGCACCACTGGAAAATGATTGATGAGAATGTGCGCGTAGGGCCACGTGATCGTCATGGGCGGGTGTGAGGTGCGGGTAGTTGGCGCAACGATATCCGCGAAAAAGCTACGGGCGGGATGGTGGGATTGCTGAGTGGTCCGGCGGCGAACGGTTGATCCTCGACGGTCAACGCGCCGGATGTCGGTGTCAACTACAACTTGCGCCAAAAGTTAGGTCACACTAACTTATTTTCTAGTTCCCTCATAATCGCACCCAGTCTTGGCCATACAGCTCGATCCGAAACGCAAACGGGTCCCCCTAAAGGGGGATGCCGGGACCATCGCTCCGCCAGGATGGCGGCGAGCCCGGGCGACTCCCTCGCTCGTAGAGGTTTATCGCACCATCCCCGTCGCAGGGAAAGGCTGGTGGCGGAAGATCGCCGCATTCGCGGGACCGGGTTATCTCGTCGCAGTCGGGTACATGGATCCCGGAAACTGGGCCACCGATCTCGCCGGCGGATCGAAGTTCGGATACACGCTCCTCAGCGTGATTCTCGCGTCGAACCTGATGGCGATCCTGCTGCAGGGACTTTCCTCCAAGCTGGGTATCGTCACCGGCCGCGACCTCGCCCAGGCCTGTCGCGACAACTACTCCAAGCCGGTTGGAGTTTTGCTCTGGATCGCGTGCGAGATCGCCATCGCTGCGTGCGATCTGGCCGAGGTCATCGGATCGGCGATTGCCCTGAAACTCCTCTTCCACATCCCGATCGCCGCCGGAATCGTCATCACGTCGCTCGACGTTCTGGTAGTTCTCTACCTGCAGAACAAAGGATTCCGGCTTCTCGAGGCGCTGGTGATTGCGCTCATCGCCACCGTCGGAATTTGCTTCCTCTTCGAGATAATTCTCTCCCAGCCGCCGCTCGGCGCTGTGCTGCGCGGATTCATTCCTTCGCCCGAGGTCGTCCGCGACCCGTCGATGCTCTACATCGCCGTTGGGATTCTCGGCGCCACCGTCATGCCCCACAATCTCTACCTGCATTCGTCGATCGTGCAGACGCGGCAGTATGAGGAGACGCCGGAGGGGAAGCGCGAAGCCGTCCACTTCGCCTTCATAGATTCGACGATTGCGCTGACGTTCGCCCTGTTCATCAATGCGGCCATACTGATTATCGCCGCCGCGACCTTTCATACGAGCGGACACAGTGACGTCGCCGAAATTCAGGATGCGTTCAAGCTGCTGACACCGCTTCTCGGAGGAGGAGCGAGCGTCGTGTTCGCTCTGGCATTGCTGGCGTCGGGACAGAACTCCACGATCACGGGCACCCTCGCGGGACAGATCGTGATGGAGGGGTTCCTGAATATCCGGCTCCGTCCATGGCTGCGCCGTCTGATCACCCGTGGAATTGCTATCGTCCCCGCCGCCATAGTGGCGATGATGTACGGCGAGAGTGGCACTGCGAAGCTGCTCGTATTGAGCCAGGTGATTCTGAGCATGCAGCTCTCGTTCGCGGTGTTTCCGCTCGTGGCGTTCACGTCGGACAAGCTCAAGATGGGCGAGCTGGTGAACCCCGTCTGGCTCAAGGTGCTTGCGTACACTGTTGCGTTGGTGATCGCCGGGCTCAACATTTGGCTGCTGCTCCAAATCTTTCGCGGATCGGTGAGCTGATGTATCAGCGCATACTGGTTCCCGTCGAGCATTCGGCCTACGATGACGTGGTCCTCGATCACGTCCGAAAGCTGGCACGCACGTGCAACGACGCCTCGATTGTGTTGATACACGTCGCCGACGGATGGGTGGCGCGCAACATCAACGCGCTCGACCTTCGCGAGTCGGAGGAGATGAGAAGCGACCGCGAGTACATCGAGGGGATCGCCGAGTCACTCGAGCGCGACGGATACCGCGCCGAGGCAATTCTTGCTGGCGGCGACCCGGCCAAAGAGATCGCGGCTTGCGCGCAGCGCGAGAACTGCGACCTGATCGCGATGGCGACCCATGGCCATCGTGGGCTCTCTGATGTTCTCCGCGGCAGTGTCGCGAGTGAGCTCCGCCACATCTCGATGCTGCCAGTGCTGATGGTGCGGGGACTTCCGCACCTGCCCGCGATGCCGGCACGACCGCGGGCCGCTGAATGAGCACGGCCCGGCAGGAGAGCGGAACGGAGATGCTCACCGCTCCCGTAGAGGACTATCTCAAGGCGATCTACGCCATAGGGAAGGGCTCCGGCCCCGCGGCAACGAATGAGATCGCACAGCGTCTGGCAATTGCGCCCGCATCGGTGAGCGGGATGGTCCGTCGGCTCGCCGATCAGGGGCTGCTCGCCTACGAGCGCTATCACGGCGTAAAGCTCACCGAGAGCGGACGCCGCGCGGCGCTGCGAACGCTGAGGCGTCATCGCGTCATAGAGGCGTACCTCTCGCGAGCGCTCGGCTATCCCTGGGATCGCGTGCACTACGAGGCCGAGCGATTGGAGCACGCGGCGTCCGACGAGCTGGTGGACAGAATGGCGGCGACAATCGGCGAGCCGGAAGTCGATCCACACGGCGCCCCAATTCCCACACGCGATGGCTCGGTGGATGAGACCGAGTACACTTCGCTAGCCCAGCTCGCGGCAGGGACGGCCGGTGTGGTGGTGAGGGTGTCGGACGAAGATCCTGAGATGCTGAGATATCTCGCCGAGCTTTCGATCGTGCCTGGCAAGAAAATCACTGTGAAATCGCGCGCTCCATACGACGGGCCGATCACGCTTTCCGTGGGACGACAGGAGTTCTCGATAGGGCCGGCGCTCGCAGCGAACGTCCTGATAGCGCCGCTGGCAGACAGGGGAGGGAGGCGCGGCTAGCTTTCGAGCGTGCCGCTTTTTCTCCTCGCGCTCGCGCTGTTTCTCCAGGCGCCCCAGACAGCCAACCGAACGATCGCAATCGATGAAGCCTTTGCCGCAGCGGCGCATCTGAAGGTTGGGGATCGCGTAGCGCTCTCGGCGCGACCCGATCTTTCTGCTCCGGCCGAGTCGGTGATTGTTGGAGCGATCGTAAGGCGAGGGGCTGATCCCTCCGAGGTAGCGCGCGGCGATTTCGCGGTGCGAATGCACCTGGACCAACTTCAGCGAATCTCGGGATACGGGGATCGCGTAGACCGATTCGCGATTGCGACGCGTCCTTCGGTGGATATCGACGGCACGCTGCAGCGGATCAATCACGTTGCCTTCGGATTCAGGGCATATCGCTCGCGCGACATCGCTGTCGAGACTTCGCGAACGTTTCAGGTGGTGAGCCGCTTCCACCGCGCGATCGGCGTCATCACGATCGTCGCTAGCTCCATCTTTCTGCTCTGCATTATGGTGCTCAAAGTCGAGGAACGCCGGCGCGACATCGCGGCGCTTCGACTGATGGGAATCTCGCGAGTGTCCGTGGTGCGATCGATCATCATCGAGGCGGCGGTCGTCGCAGTGCTCGGCAGCATGCTCGGCGTTGTCCTCGGTTGGGTAGTATCACTCTTTGTGAACTGGCACTACCAGGCATTGTACCGCACGCCGCTCTACTTCTCGATCATCACGCCGCCGATTGTTTCGCTCGCGGTGTCTCTCTCACTCGTGCTGGGGATCGGGGCCGGAGTCCTGGCATCAATGCGTCTGGTGCGGACTCCGCCGCTAGCACTGTTTGGACGCTGAATGAGAGCGACACTCGCCCAGGCCTCGCTCATCCGGCACCGTGCGCGCACTATGCTCGCGGTGCTCGGCGTCGCAGTCGCGACAGCGATGCTCCTCGACATGGTGATGCTCGCTACGGGAATGCGCGAGTCGTTTCGCGAGCTGCTGCTGTCGCGGGGATTCGACATTCGTCTCGCCCCGAAGGGCACGCTTCCCTTTGACACCGACGCGACAATTCCCGGGGTCGGCGCGATCATGACCGTTCTACGGACGAGTCCTGACGTCCGGGAGATAAGTCCTGTGTTGGGCGGAGCGATCCTCATCCAGGTTGGCTCGCGCGACATCAGCGCCGCGGTGCTCGGCGTCGATCCAACCGTTCAGGGCGACTACGAATTTGTCTCGGGCCGCGACATCACCGCGCCGGATGCTATTGTAGCGAACGAATATTTGATCGAGAGGCTCGGCGCTCGATTTGGCGACACTCTAAGTGTTGCGGCCGGCTACGATCCGCAGACGCGCGCCTTTTCGGGACAGCGAAAGCTGGTGCTCACCGGCAAGGTTCGCTTCATCTACGGCGCTGCTGAGCAGTCCGCAGCCGCCGTGCGTCGTGAAACTCTCGAGGCGCTTGGCGGAGGCGCGCGGCGCGATCGCGCATCTCTCTTTATGGTGCGCGTCCGCAAGGGAGCGAACCCCGACAGCGTGCGGAGCTGGATTCTCTCCAGAATCCCCAATGTCTCCGTGATCTCGGTTGCGACGGCAATCGCCGAGGTCGATCAGAGGCTCAGCTATTTCCGGCAGCTCGCCTTCATTCTGGGCTCGGTTAGCCTGTTCGTTGGGTTCCTGCTGGTCACGACGCTGGTAACGGTGTCGGTGAATGAGCGTGCGGGAGAGATCGCGGTGATGCGCGCAATCGGCGTGTCGCGGATGCACGTCGTCCAGCAGATCGTGATCGAGGGCGTCGCTATCAGTCTGGTTGGGGCGATAGTCGGTCTCGGACTCGGGTTGATCACGGCGCGATACCTCAACTCGATCCTATCCGCGTTTCCGGGTCTGCCGATGGCAATTGACTTCTTCCTGTTTCAACCGCGTGCAGCGTGGTCGGCGCTCGGGCTGCTGGTCGGCAGCGGAATTCTCGCCGGAGTGTATCCGGCGTGGCGAGCGGCGTCGCTACCGATCGCCGAATCCCTGCGTCGAGAGGCGATAGCGTGACCGGCGCTCGAGCTCCGATCGTGTCTTTGCGCGACGTTCGTCGTGACTACGCACTTGGCGCAGAGCGTGTGCATGCGCTCCAGGGAGTGTCGCTGGAGGTGGAGCGCGGCGACTACGTGGCCATCGTTGGCCCGTCCGGGTGCGGAAAGTCCACGCTTCTCAATCTCATCGGCGTGATAGATCAGCCGACGTCGGGAACCGTGGCGATCGCCGGGAAACAGGTCGACGCGATGAGCGACAGGGAGGCGACATCATTCCGGCTGCACAACATCGGCTTCGTGTTCCAGCGGTTTTATCTGATGCCGATCCTGACGGCGCTGGAGAACGTCGCGCTGCCGATGGCGGAGGCGAAAGTCGCTCGCGACGAGCGCAATGCGAGGGCAGCGGAACTCCTGGCCTACGTTGGCCTGGGCTCACGCGAGCGGCATCGTCCCGCCGAACTTTCGGGCGGAGAGCAGCAGCGCGTGGCGATCGCGCGGGCGCTGGCGAATCATCCGGCCCTCCTTCTAGCGGATGAGCCGACGGGTGAGCTCGATGCGCGAACCGGCACGGAAATCATCTCGTTGTTTCAGCGTCTCAACTCGGATGGAACGACCATCGTCGTGGTCACGCACGACGAAGATCTTGCCAATGCGGCGCGCCACAAAGTGCACATGCGGGACGGCAGGATAGTCGACGCATGATAGCACAGCTCGCGTTGCGCAACATCACTTATAGACCGTGGCGCTCTGTCCTTCTTTTCTTCGGCTACGGCGTCGGCGTCGCGGTGATGATCGTTCTCCTCTCGATCGGCGAGGCGCTGCTATCGCAGGCGCGGAACGAGAAGCTGGTTGGAGGCGGGTCCATTACGGTCCTTCCGGAAGGACTCGACGTGGAGGTGATGAAGACTGGAGGAATTGGCGGGCTCTTTTTCTCCATCGACCACGCGTCGTTTCTGTATCGCCAACTGTTCGCATCCCTCCGGTACAAGGACCGGATCTCGACAGTCGCGCCGCAGATCGAAGGGAGGCTGCTCTATCTTCGGACAGCGGACGGCCGCCAGTTCCCCGTGCATGCGAGCGGCGAGATCCCTGCCGCAACCGCGGCTGTAGGTGCTGCGCCGGAGATCGTCGAGGGAAAATGGGAGAACGACGACGGCGATCGGCGCTGGGTGGCTCCCACCCCAGCGGAACTGAGGCACGAGATCGACCATTTCCATTTGCCTGGCGACAGCATCGCCAACCGAGATACGTGGGCCGAGTGGCACTACTTCAATGTGTTGTCCGAAGGCGGCAAGCGGTGGGCGTTCATCTCCTTCATCGTGGGTGGTGACGTCACCGGGACCAAGTGGGGAGGGAAGGTCGGAATTACGCTTCGGGAACAGAACGGATCGACGCGTCGCTTCGGCACAACATTGGATCGATCTCGGGTGCGGTTCGCGACAACGGATGCAAATGTGGTTTTTGGCGACTCGCACGTCACGGTTCTGCCGAATGGCGACTATGAAGTGCGTGCGCGCGCCGGAGGAGCAGATATCTCGCTCGTCGTGCATCCGGCGCCTTTCGCCTATTTCCCGGGAGTGTCTATGGGCTCTGGGGGATTTGTTTCCGGCTACACGGTACCGGCGTTGCGCGCCTCCGCGTCGGGAACGCTATGCATAGACGGCCACTGTGAAAGACTGACCGACGCGCAATCGTATCACGATCATAACTGGGGAGTCTGGCGCGGAGTTACCTGGGATTGGGGTGCGTCCCGGGCGGGGCAGTATGCATTTCTTTACGGCCGGGTATTCCCGCCGGACACCAGCCTCTCGGTTCCACCCGTGCTCGTGTACCTGATCGACTCGCTCGGATTCCGCGCCGTATTCCGTCCGAAGCTGATCTCGTACGAAGACACTCGGACCATCCGCTCCGGCGGAACAATCCTGCGCGTCCCGGGGCGCGCACGATTCTCCGATATCCGGGACGACGACACCTTGAGCGTCGACATCTCGATCGAGGACGCCATCGCCACAGACACGCGCCCTCAAAACACGAAAGAGCGCGGTGATCCACTCGGGACGGAGAAAGCCCATCCCTATTTTATTCAGATGAAAGGGACGGCCAGGATCTCCGGCCGCATCGAGGGACAGCCGCTCGCCGGCACCGGTACCGGATTCTTCGAGACATACCGATGACCGACACTCATTCGTTCGTTCATCTGCTGCTCGTAGTCGCGGCCATACTCTTTACAACACGGGTTCTTTCCGTGCTCGCGGAAAAGTTTGGACAGCCCGCAATACTCGGCGAGCTCCTCGGCGGGGTGATGCTCGGCGCCTCCGTTCTCGCGGTTCTCGATCCCGCAGATGTCGGAATTCACATCCTGGCCCAGCTTGGATTACTGATCCTCCTGTTTGAGATCGGACTGGCGACCGATCTGCGAGCGCTGACGCGAGTCGGAGGGACGGCAACAGTTGTCGCTGTGGTCGGAGTCACGCTCCCCTTCATCTTCGGTTACGCGGCGCTCTCGGCAATGGGAGTCGGCCGGCTGGCCGCGATTGTGTGTGCGGCCGCACTGACGGCGACGTCGATCGGGGTATCTACGCGAGTTCTGGCGGAACTGGGATTTCTCCAGACCGAGGAGGGCCAAGTGGTGCTGGGGACGGCTGTCCTCGACGACATCATCGGGCTGGTAATCCTTTCGGTAATTGGAAGCTTCGCCGCGGGTGCCGTGATAAC
>DATCPG010000176.1:0-3599 GCA_036570225.1 Gemmatimonadaceae bacterium
CTCGAGCACGATGGGGCCCGGCGTCAATATCGACATCACCCCCTACCGTACTTAGCGATGAAGCGATCTGAGAAAGAGCAGCTCGTCACCGAGCTGCGCGACAAGCTGATGACGGCGCAGTCGCTCTACTATACGGATTTCACCGGACTCAACGTGAAGCGGATGACCGAGCTTCGCCGCCGGCTCAAGAGAGCAGGCGTCGAGTACGTGGTCATCAAGAACACGCTGGCGCTCCGTGCAGTGAACGAGAGTGGTCTCGTCGGCAGCAAGCTCAGTGGTCCCACCGGCCTCGTGGTCGGAAAGGATCCTGTTGCCGCCGCCAGAGTACTTACCGAGTTCGCGAAGGAGTTCGAGGACAAGCCCACCATGAAGGGCGGGCTGCTCCAGGGCAAGGCGATAGACAATGCGCAGCTCAAGCGCATGGCGTCGCTTCCATCTCGCGACCAAATGCTGGCTGATCTCGCTGCCGGCATGCAGTCACCCATGGCCGCCTTCGTCGGCGCGCTGAACGGGCTTCTTTACATGTTTGCAGGCGCGCTAGACGCGCTCAAGACTCAGCGCGAAGGCGCCTAAAAATTCCAGGGAGAACAAACACAATGGCAAACGCAACCATGAGCAAGGACGAGATTCTCGACGCAATCGGCAACATGTCGGTACTCGAGCTCTCCGAGCTTGTCGAAGCTTTCAAGACCAAGTTCAACGTCACGATTTCCGCGGCGCCTGTCGGCGCGGCTCCGGCGGCTGGTGGCGCAGGCGCTGGTGCGGCTCCGGCTGCTGAAGAGCAGACCGAGTTCTCGCTCACGCTCAAGGAAGCCGGCGCCAAGAAGATCCAGGTCATCAAGGTCGTGCGCGAGCTGACCGGACTTGGACTCAAGGAAGCCAAGGATCTCGTCGATGGAGCTCCGAGCGTCGTCAAGTCGGGCGTTACGAAGGATGAGGCCGCTGCAATGAAGGCCAAACTCGAAGAGCAGGGTGCAAGCGTCGAAGTGAAGTAATCGCGCGGAAGCCGGAGGGCTCAAGCCCTCCCGCTTCCGGTGCTGTTACTCTCACTGCGACGATATGACCTGGACTCCAAAGCTCGTTCCACAACTGAAGCACTTTGATCTGCTCCCCTCCGGACCCGCGAAAATTTCGCGGAAGACGGCGGCGGGGCTATTTGCGCCTGTAGGTGATTCATGCCCGAATTGATGAAACAGATTTCATTCGCCAAGCTCGATCAGGGGATGCAGATGCCGCATCTCCTCGACATCCAGACTCGCGCCTTCGAGTCGCTGCTCCAGCTGGACGCGGCGTCGCAGAACCGCGAGGACATCGGACTCGAGCGCGTCTTCAAGGACCTGTTCCCGATCACGGATGTCCACGAGAACTTCTCGCTCGAGTTCAAGAGCTACGCTCTTGGCGAGCCCAAGTACTCGGTGGCCGAGTGCATCGAGCGCGACATGACGTACTCGGCGCCGCTCAAGGCCACGCTCCAGCTCATCGTCTTCGAGACGACCGAAGCGGGAAAGAGGCCGAAGAACATCATCGAGAAGGAAGTTTATCTCGGTGAGCTTCCGCTGCTCACGCCACTCGGAACCTTCGTCATCAACGGCGCCGAGCGCGTGATCGTGAGCCAGCTGCACCGCTCGCCGGGCGTCGTGTTCGAGGAGTCGACGCACCCGAACGGCCAGCGCCTCATCTCGGCGCGCATCATCCCGTTCCGCGGCTCATGGGTCGAGTTCACCGTCGACATCCATGACGTCGTGTACGTGCACATCGACAAGAAGAAGAAGTTCCCCGCCACGGCTCTGCTTCGTGCGTTCGGCTACGGCACGAACTCCCAGATCCTGCGCCTCTTCTTCGCCGTCCGCGAGCTCGACCTCGTACGTAAGCGTGAGTCCCGCGTCGACCAGCGCGAAGTACTCGGTGCGATCATCGCCGAGGACATCACGCTTGCCGGCACGGCACACAACCCGGACGCACCCAAGCTCAAGACCAAGAAGGCACGGGCAGCTCTCGAGCGCGAAGAGTCCGAGCTGCTCGTCAAGGAAGGCGATGAGCTGACCGAAGAGGTATTCAACCGTCTGCGCCGTCTGAACATCGACAAGGTCAAGGTTTTCGCGTCGTACACGACGATCGATCTCCGCGACGAGGTCGATGCGATCGAGCGCGGAGAGCGTCCGACGCGCCGCATCATCGCCGTCGATTCAGTCGATCCGGAGACTGGCGAAGTGATCGGCGAAGTCGGCGACAACCTCACCGACACGCTGATCAGGAAGCTTCGCAAGAACGACATCAACAAGGTGCAGGTCTTCGTCACGTCGGGCCGGGCCGAGTCGATGCTGATCAAGAACACCCTCGCAAAGGATCCGACGCACACCGACGAAGAAGCGCTCAAGCAGATCTACTCGCTGCTTCGGCCGGGTGACGCCCCGAACCGCGAGACCGCGCGTCAGGCTCTGGAGAGATTGTTCTTCTCGCCCAAGAGATATGACCTCGGCCGCGTTGGCCGCTACAAGATCAATCAGCGCCTGATGACGAACCGCCCAGCAAGCGAGACGGTTCTCACCAAGGAAGATTTCGTCGCGATCATCCGCTACCTCGTCGAGCTCCACGAGGGACGCGGCTACACGGACGACATCGATCACCTGGGCAATCGCCGTATTCGCTCGGTGGGCGAGCTGATCGCCAACCAGTTCTCGGTCGGTCTGTCACGCATGGCGCGCCTGGTCAAGGAGCGCATGTCGATCAACACCGATCCGGAAAAGATCTCGCTCGACGATCTCGTCAACGCCCGCACGGTCTCGGCCGTGATCCAGGCGTTCTTCGGATCCTCGCAGCTGTCGCAGTTCATGGATCAGACGAACCCGCTCGCCGAGCTGACGCACAAGCGTCGGCTGTCGGCGCTCGGACCTGGCGGACTCACTCGTGAGCGCGCCGGATTCGAGGTTCGCGACGTCCACTACTCGCAGTACGGCCGCATGTGTCCGATCGAGACCCCTGAAGGTCCGAACATCGGACTCATCACGTCGCTCGCCTGCTACGCGCAGGTCAATGACCTGGGCTTCGTCGAGACTCCGTACCGCGTCGTCAAGAACGGCAAGGTGACGTCCGACATCGAATGGCTCGACGCCAACCGCGAAGAGGATGTGGTCATTGCCCAGGCGAACGCTCGCCTGAACGAGGATGGCACTTTCGTCGACGAGCTGGTGCTCTGCCGCCAGCGCGGTGACGTACCGCTCGTACAGCCCGACCGTATCGACTATATGGATGTCGCGCCGGAGCAGCTCGTTTCGATCGCCGCCGCGCTCATTCCATTCCTCGAGCACGACGACGCCAACCGCGCGCTCATGGGATCGAACATGCAGCGCCAGGCAGTTCCTCTACTCAATCCGCAGACTCCGCTCGTCGGTACCGGACTCGAGGAGAAGGTCGCGCGCGATTCGGGCGCAGTAGTCATCGCGCGCCGGGCCGGCACGATCACGAGCGTCACCGCCGACGAGATCATCGTCGACACCGGCGCCTCGGAACGCGGCAAAAAGGATTCAGACCGTCCGCTGGCCAGACTTACACAGCACGACCGGTATCGCCTCAAGAAATACTGGCGCACCAACCAGGAC